>NZ_JAUZVK010000090.1:0-1021 GCF_031844505.1 Gordonia sp. AC31 | reverse complement strand
CTGACTTCCAGCATCCGAATGATGAATCAGCTCAGCAGCTTTCACCGGATGACCCTCTCGTTTCCGCTGCCACAGCGCCATCCGAAGCGGGACCGTCACCAGCTCCACCGTCTTCGACGTCGAGGCGTGCCACGCCACGATCCGACGTGAGAACACGTCGATGATGAACACCACGTACACCCACCCCGCCCACGTCCGGCAGTAGGTGAAATCGGTCACCCACACCCGGTTCGGCTCGACGGCACTGAACTGTCGATTCACCAGATCCTCCGCACGTACACCATCAGCGGACCGCACGGTCGTACGGACTCCCTTGGACCTTCGAATCCCGTTGTGGCCTAGCACTTTCATCGCTCGATCAACGGCGCCATAGGACACCCCGGGCAGTGTTGTCCGATGCAGATGGGCGCGCATCTTCACCCGCCCGTAGAGGCCCTCCGGAGTCATCTTCCGCCGGCCGTCGTCATCGGTGCGCCAGACCACGGTGCGCACCGCATCGACGACGTGGGCATCGGAGACGGTCCGAGCGGCAGGCGTGCGTGTTCGCGATGCCCGGTAGGTTCGTGCGGCAATCATGCAGCCCTGCTCACGCAAGACCCGACAGATCGACTCGACCGCAAAACCGTTGGCGCGCATCTGATCTATGAACGCCACGATCATCGGTTGCGGCGGTCGAGTTCCCCCGCGAAGAAAGTCGTCGCCGCTTTCAAAATGGCAACGTCCTCTCGCAATTGCTTGTTCTCCGCCTTGAGTCGCTTGATCTCAGCGGACTCCTTCGACGTGGTCCCCGACCGGGCGCCGGCATCGACCTGGGCCTGCACGGCCCACCGACGTACCGTCTCCCCACCGACACCGACCTGCTTGGCGATCGCCTCTGCCGCGGCAGTCAACGACGTGTACTCGCCGCCGTGCGCCTCCAGCAAACGCAAGGCCCTCGAACGGACCTCCGGATCGATCTTCTTAGGCATGTGCTCATCCTTCCTGACTCAGAAGGAAGCGGCATCAAACCAGGGGTGATTCA
>NZ_JAUZVK010000089.1:0-1050 GCF_031844505.1 Gordonia sp. AC31 | reverse complement strand
TTCACAGTCGCGACATCGTCAGCGATATCGGGATACAGAATCGCATCCAGTTGGTCTTGTAGTTCAGCAATCTGAGGTTGGGCGGCCTTGATCATGTCCAAGACGCTAGGATCGTAGTCGATGGCCTCGAGTTCGGTGATCTTGATCCATTTTTCTCGTGCAGCCCTGTTGAATTTGATCATGTAATCACGGTCCATAAACACGTTCGCGGTGCTCTCGCCTTCTAGGCGAGCATTGAGTTCAATCTTGAAAGCATTAATGTCGCCATGAAGCAGGGCGTCACGCATTTTGATTAACCATCGGTAATCAAACGATGACACGAGCAGATCATCAAACAGATCGAGAGCTTGTTTCTCCTCTACGGTCTTGCGGCCGAACTGCTCGCGAACTGCGCGGATGGACTGATCTCTATGACTGTGGAGCGCGCTAGTGAAAGATATGAGCGCTGAACGGATTCGCCTTCGGCGCTCGTCGAAAGCATCTTGATCGGACAGTGAAATTCGCCGACTAGTGACATCGGAAATTACTGCAATAAGCAAATCGCAGAATCTCTCATTTTCATCAGAAATGTGCTGGAGAAGTTCGCTGTCAATCATGCGGCGGAGGCGCTCGTGTGCCGTGCGATACTCTGCGTCTTCATCTGCAGTGAATGAGCAGAGCTTTTTGAAGATGATAGCAGCATCGATACCCGGATCGGAATATCCCAACATTGCTCCGTACGGGTCGGAGGCGGCAGCTGCGTCGTCGTCAGCGTCCTGTTTTATCTGTTGCTCTCCCTGTTCCTGTATCTTATTGAACACCGACAGAGAATTGGTGATTATTTCGCGAATCTCATCTTCTGTCGGGAGCTTTGTAGATAGCCAGTTGCGAGCGCGCTGAGCGACTTCTTGTAGTGCGGTGCGCATTGAGTTCTGGACGTCGTTTCTCGTCATTCGGTCGCGGGCGTCTGGTGTGTTCGCGTAGTCCATTGCCGCGGAGGCCAAGACCTCCGCTTGAGCCCGCATTGTCTCCAGCACAATGACCATGGCCGCGCTCTGAGGCGGTGGCGCG
>NZ_JAUZVK010000088.1:0-1059 GCF_031844505.1 Gordonia sp. AC31 | reverse complement strand
GGGCAGGCGATGACCAGCACGGTGATGGTTCGAATCACCGCCTGGTCGGGTTGGCCGATGACCGTCCACACGATGGCGGTGATGATCGCTGAGCCGAGCGCGAACCAGAACAGCAGCGCTGCAGCGGAATCGGCCAGCCGCTGGGCGCGGGAGGTGGAGTTCTGCGCGTCTGCCACCAGGCGCTGGATCCCGGCCAGCGCCGTGTCATCGCCGGTGGCGGTGATCTGGACCCGCAGCCCCGAGTCGGTGGCCACCGTGCCGGCCACCACCTGATCGCCGATGCCGCGGCGCACCGTGCGCGATTCTCCGGTGACCATGGATTCATCGAGCTCGGCCGAGCCGTCTACGACGCGACCGTCGGCCGGCACGCTGGCCCCCGGGCGCACGATCACCACATCTCCGACCTGCAGCTCACTGGGAGCAACCGTGGTGATCTGGTCGCCATCGACGCGTTCGGCCTCATCGGGCAGCAGCGCGGCCAGCGAGTCCAGGGCCGAGGTCGTCTGGGCCAGCGACCGCATCTCGATCCAATGCCCCAACAGCATGATCACGATGAGCAGCGCCAGTTCCCACCAGAAGTCCAGTTCGTGGTGCAACACACCGATGCTCGCACCCCAGGACGCCACGAAGGCCACCGTGATCGCCAAGGCGATCAACAGCATCATTCCCGGTGCACGCGACCGCAGTTCTGAATAGGCGCCTACCAGGAACGGCCGCCCACCCCAGCAGTACATCACCGTACCCAGCACCGGTGAGACCCACTTCAACACTTCACCATCGGGTAGGTCATAGCCGATGAGCATCGCGAACATGGGCGAAAAGGCCACGACCGGCACAGCCAGGGCACCCATGATCCAGAACAGCCGCCGGAACTGCCCGACGTGATCACCATGCCCCCCATGCCCAGCGTGATCATGGTCTGCGCGGGCGCGCTCAGCATGGTGATCGTGGTGGTTGTGTGACGCTGCGGCGAGTTGGCCGTGGTGGCGTTCATCGGCGGCGTCGTGACCGACGTGCTCAGGGGAAGAGTGCTCGTTCATGCCGCTACCTTATACCCCT
>NZ_JAUZVK010000087.1:0-1220 GCF_031844505.1 Gordonia sp. AC31 | reverse complement strand
CTGCCCCGGATGCAATTCTTGGTCTTGGATCTGGCGCAATAGTTCGGTTTCTACCTGACGGTAGAGCGGGATCCGGCCCTTTCCGCCGATACGGGTATTGGTCATTTCAACCCGGAGCGGACGAAGGCGTTGACGACCTGGCGTTGTAGCAGGATGTACACGGCGAGGATGGGCAGACACAGGGCCCCGGCAGCGGCCATCATCGCACCATAGTCGGTTCCGGCTTCGGTGATCAGGCTGCGCAACCCGATCTGGACAACCGAGGCCGGATCGGACAGGACCAGCAGCGGCCAGAAGTACTCGTTCCACGCGGTGACGAACAGCAGGATGGCTAGCGCGGCGAGCGGTCCACGCAGCGAGGGTACGACAACCGTCCACAAGGTGTTCCAGTGCGACCGGCCGTCCATGCGTGCTGCGTCGAGGAGTTCGCGCGGGAACGAGCGCATGTGTTGGCGCAGCAGCAGCACCGCAAACGGTGCGGTGAGTTGCGGGACGATCACCCCGGTGAGGGTGTTGAGCCAGCCCAGGTCGGACAACAGGACATAGTTGGGCAGCATGGTGACTTGGAAAGGGACCAGCCACGTGGCGACGAAGATCAGGAACAGTACGCGTTCCCCGCGAAAATGCCAGCGGCCGAACGCGTACGAAGCCAACAACGCGGTGAACAACTGGAAGGCCGCGACCCCCACGGCCATGAGCGCGGTATTGCCGATCAGGCCACCCAGCGGCAGCAGGTCGGCGGCGGCCCGCAGATTGTCCAGGCTGACCCCGCTGGGCAGCACGGATTGGCTCAGCACATCGTCGCGAGGGCGCAGCGCGGTGACGTACATCCAGAGGATCGGCACCAGGCTGAACACGGCGATTAATGCCAGGACCAGGTGGCCGCCAAGCACGTCGAATCGGCGGGTGCGCACAACAGCGGTCGGTTGAGTGGTTGTTTCAGTCGTCATGGAAGCTCCAGCGGTCCATCAGCCACACCGCGCCCCAGGCGATGAACCCGAAGCCGAGGAAGAACAGCACGCTGGCGGCGGAGGCGAGGCCGACGTCGAACGAACCGAATGCGATGTCGTAGAGGAGGTAGTAGAGGTTGGTGGTGGAGTCGCCGGGGCCACCCTGGGTGAGGGTTTGGATCATCGGGAACATCAGCTGGGCGGCGGACAGGATGGTCAGCGTCGCCATGAACAGCAGCGTCGGTGAGAGAAGCGGAAGTGTGATGCGCC
>NZ_JAUZVK010000086.1:0-1260 GCF_031844505.1 Gordonia sp. AC31 | reverse complement strand
GAGTGGCTTGGCGCCCAGATCGCTGGCGGTGTAGCGCAGGTCGGCGAAGGTGAGCTGGGCGACGTCGGGAGGGTTGCCGGCGATGACCTGCCGCTGCACGCTCTGCGCGATCTCATTCGCCGAGCCCTGCGGCGGTACGGCTTCCACATCGATATTCGGGTGCAGGCGCTCGAACTCCGCGACGAGGCCCCGCGTGGTGTCACCGAAGATCCCGGCACTGGCGAGGTTGTAACTCTCCCAGCGGATCGACACCTGCTGGTCAGGGGCGAGCTCAGGGATGATCGCGGTGGCCGATCCGCTCCCCGTGTCGGAGGTGGTCGGAACGGTCGCGCAGCCGGCAATAGCCGCGGCGAGCGCGACCGCCAGAACAGGCACGGCGCGTAACAACTTCATGGGGATCTCTTTCAGGAAACGAGGACAGGGGCCCGGTCGGGCTCCCAGGTGAGGCGACGACCGCTCTGCCGCGCGAAGAGGTGAACGTGTTCGGGGAGTACTGCCAGGGTGGTGACGTCGCCCGGCGCGAGTTGGATCGGCCGGGCGCCGCGGACACTGACCCGCTGGTCCCCGATCTTCACCTCGGCGATCTCTTCGTTGCCCAGGTTCTCGACGATATCGACCCGGCCCCGTAGGGCTGGCCCGTCGTGGCCGGCGGGCACCGGGACGAGATGCTCGGGGCGCACACCCAGGAGCACCTCCCGCACACCGAGGTCTGCGCTGGCGCGGTAGGGCAGCTCGATATCGATACCGGGAGAACGCACTACCAGCCGGTCGCCGTCCCCTGCGCACAGTTCGGCGGGCAACAGGTTCATGGGCGGCGCGCCCATGAACCCGGCGACGAACGCCGTCGCGGGTTCGTCGTAGATCTGCACCGGGGTACCGAACTGTTCGATCCGACCCTCGTTCAGTACCGCAACCTTGGTGGCCATGGTCATGGCGTCGACTTGGTCGTGGGTGACATAGACAAAGGTGGTGTCCAGACGGCGATGCAGCGAGATGAGCCGGGTCCGGGTGCTTGACCGTAGTTTCGCGTCGAGGTTGGATAGCGGCTCGTCCATGAGGAAGGCCATCGGCTCGCGCACCATCGCGCGACCCAGCGCCACTCGCTGTCGCTGCCCGCCGGACAACTCTTTTGGGCGCCGTCGCAACAGATGGCCGAGGTCGAGCAGTTCCGCGACCTCCTTGACGCGTCGACGGATCTCCGGTTTACCGGTTTTGCGCACACTGAGGCCGAAACCGAGATTCTGTTCGACGGTGAGATGC
>NZ_JAUZVK010000085.1:0-1266 GCF_031844505.1 Gordonia sp. AC31 | reverse complement strand
ACATCTAACCGTCGAACGAAACCTTGGATTCGGCCTCAGTGTGCGGAAAACCGGAAAAGCGGAAATCCGCCGGCGCGTCGAGGACGTCGCCGAACTGCTCGACCTCGGCCACCTACTGCGACGACGCCCGAAGGAACTGTCCGGCGGGCAGCGGCAGCGGGTGGCGCTGGGTCGCGCGATGGTGCGCGAGCCGATGGCCTTCCTCATGGACGAGCCGCTGTCCAACCTCGACGCGAAACTGCGCTCGAGCACCCGGACCCGGCTCATCTCGCTGCACCGTCGTCTCGACACCACGTTCGTCTATGTCACCCACGACCAGGTCGACGCGATGACCATGGCCACCAAGGTTGCGGTACTGAATGAGGGCCGGATCGAACAGTTCGGCACCCCTGTGGAGATCTACGACGAACCCGCGTCGGCGTTCGTCGCCGGGTTCATGGGCGCGCCACCCATGAATCTGTTGCCAGCCGAACTGGGTAGGGGGGTCGGCGGCCGCCTCGTATTGCGTTCTCCCGGTATCGATATCGAGCTGCCCTATCGCGTCGGCGAAGGCCTCGGTGTGCGGGAGGTGCTCCTGGGTGTACGTCCCGAGCATGTTGTCCCGGTGCCTGCCGACCATGACGGGCCGGCGCTACGGGGCCGGGTCGATATCGTCGAGAACCTGGGCAACGAAGAGATC
Organism: Gordonia sp. AC31; assembly: GCF_031844505.1. NCBI lineage: Bacteria > Bacillati > Actinomycetota > Actinomycetes > Mycobacteriales > Gordoniaceae > Gordonia > Gordonia sp. AC31. The sequence goes on along the minus strand of NZ_JAUZVK010000085.1, from coordinate 587 downwards.
GCCGAGGTGGAGATCGGGGACCAGCGGGTCAGTGTCCGCGGCGCCCGGCCGATCCAACTCGCTCCGGGTGACGTCACCACCCTGGCAGTACTCCCCGAACACGTTCACCTCTTCGCGCGGCAGAGCGGTCGTCGCCTGACCTGGGAGCCCGACCGCGCCCCCGTCCTCACTTCCTGAGAGAGATCCTTATGAAATTCCCACGCGTCCTGCCAATTCTGGTGGTCGGGCTCGCCGCGGCTATTGCCGGCTGCGCGACCGTTCCGACCACCTCCGACACGGGGAGCGGATCGGCCACCGCGATTATCCCTGAGCTCGCCCCTGACCAGCAGGTGTCGATCCGTTGGGAGAGTTTCAACCTCGCCAGTGCCGGGATCTTCGGCGACACCACCCGCGGCCTCGTTGCCGAATTCGAGCGCCTGCACCCGAATATCGATGTGGAAGCCGTACCGCCGCAGGGCTCGAATGAGATCGCGCAGAGCGTGCAGAGCGTGCAGCGGCAGGTCATCGCCGGCAACCCTCCCGACGTCGCCCAGCTCACTTTCGCCGACCTGCGCTACACCGCGAGCGATCTGGGCGCCAAGCCACTG
>NZ_JAUZVK010000084.1:0-1292 GCF_031844505.1 Gordonia sp. AC31 | reverse complement strand
CAACTCGCTCGCCGAGTCGTGGGTGATGCAGCAATACCTACGCCCGGATGTACTGGAGGCGGCCGGGGTCCGCTCGATCACCGACTGGGCGGCGTCGTTCACCGCGACCCGCTCCGAGACGATTCCCAACGCCACCGGCACCAAACTGCGTGTCGTGTCGAAGGTGTCGGCGTTCGCCAACCCCAAGGAAATGTTCGCCATGGCGGCCCAGTACACCGATGTCGTTGTCCGTGAACAGGTCCCAGCCAATCTGCCCGTCCATGACGGGCGGCAGATCATCACCAGCACACCCGGTCAGGAGCGGCGCGATTTCATCGCCGACCTGGACTATCGGGCCGACCATCTCGACCCGCGACGCGCCGACATCGACAACGTGCTCAAGATCCTCAACGACGGCCGCAACGTCGCCCTCGACCCGGCGCTGGCCAACCTCGAACCGGATCCGGGAAACACCCGCGCCGATGCCGTGGCCGAACAGGTCGCCCGCATCTACCACGCCACCGCCGACAACGAATATCTCACCGAGGAAGGGGAGCGGTCCCCGATCCGGGGAGCGTTGCAGCTGGTGTTCTGTGACCGTGGCACCCCGCGACCCGACGGCCCGTCGGTGTACTCCAACCTCAAAGACCTTCTCGTCGAGCAGTACCAGGTGCCCGCGGAGAAGATCGCGTTCATCCACGACGCCAAATCGCCGTCGCAGAAACTGGCGTTGCAGGCCGACTGCCGAGCCGGTCGGATCGCGGTGCTGGTCGGATCGACATCGAAGATGGGCACCGGCATGAACGTCCAAGGCCGCCTCATCGGCCTGCACCACATGGACGTGCCGTGGCGGCCCGCCGATCTCGAGCAACGCGAAGGCCGGATCATCCGCCAGGGCAACCAGAATCCGCAGATCGAAATTCTGAACTACGTCACCGCAGGCACCACCGACACCGTCATGTGGTCGAAAGTCGAGTCCAAGGCGGCGTTCATCGAGCAAGCCAAACGCGGCCAGCTCGACGACGTCGCCGAAGTCGACGACATCGCCGACGACTCACTGTCTGAGGCGGCCGCGGCGACCAAAGCCGCCGCGACCGGCGACGAACGGTTCCTCGAAATGGCGACCCTGGAAGACGAGGTGAAAAGCCTGTCCGCCCTGGCCAGCGCCCACGCCGACTCCCGCTCCCACGCGCGGCGGGTCGTGGCTGCAGCGGACCGGGCCATCCCACGGTTGGAAGGCAGCATCGAGAAACTCGATCTCCTGCTGGCCGGTCACCAGGAGTGGATTGACGCCGGCAAGGAGTTCGTCGTCC
>NZ_JAUZVK010000083.1:0-1292 GCF_031844505.1 Gordonia sp. AC31 | reverse complement strand
TGACGACGAACTCCTTGCCGGCGTCAATCCACTCCTGGTGACCGGCCAGCAGAAGATCGAGTTTCTCGATGCTGCCTTCCAACCGTGGGATGGCCCGGTCCGCTGCAGCCACGACCCGCCGCGCGTGGGAGCGGGAGTCGGCGTGGGCGCTGGCCAGTGCGGACAGGCTTTTCACCTCGTCTTCCAGGGTCGCCATTTCGAGGAAGCGTTCGTCGCCGGTCGCGGCGGCTTTGGTCGCCGCGGCCGCCTCGGACAGTGAGTCGTCGGCGATGTCGTCGACTTCGGCGACGTCGTCGAGCTGGCCGCGTTTGGCCTGTTCGATGAACGCCGCCTTGGATTCGACTTTCGACCACATGACGGTGTCGGTGGTGCCTGCGGTGACGTAGTTCAGAATTTCGATCTGTGGATTCTGGTTGCCCTGCCGGATGATCCGGCCTTCGCGTTGCTCGAGATCGGCGGGCCGCCATGGCACGTCCATGTGGTGCAGGCCGATGAGGCGGCCTTGGACGTTCATACCGGTGCCCATCTTCGATGTCGATCCGACCAGCACCGCGATCCGCCCGGCTCGGCAGTCGGCCTGCAACGCCAGTTTCTGCGACGGCGACTTGGCGTCGTGGATGAACGCGATCTTCTCCGCGGGCACCTGATACTGCTCGACGAGAAGGTCTTTGAGGTTGGAGTACACCGACGGACCGTCGGGTCGCGGGGTGCCACGGTCACAGAACACCAGCTGCAACGCCCCGCGGATCGGGGACCGCTCCCCTTCTTCGGTGAGGTATTCGTTGTCGGCGGTGGCGTGGTAGATGCGGGCGACCTGTTCGGCGACCGCATCGGCGCGGGTGTTTCCCGGATCCGGTTCGAGGTTGGCCAGCGCCGGGTCGAGCGCGACGTTGCGGCCGTCGTTGAGGATCTTGAGCACGTTGTCGATGTCGGCGCGTCGCGGGTCGAGGTGGTCGGCCCGGTAGTCGAGGTCGGCGATGAAATCTTGCCGTTCCTGACCGGGGGTGCTGGTGATGATCTGCCGCCCGTCATGGGTGGGCAGATTGGCTGGGACCTGTTCACGGACAACGACGTCGGTGTACTGGGCGGCCATGGCGAACATCTCTTTGGGGTTCGCGAACGCCGACACCTTCGACACGACCCGCAGTTTGGTGCCGGTGGCGTTGGGGATCGTCTCCGAGCGGGTCGCGGTGAACGACGCCGCCCAGTCGGTGATCGAGCGGACCCCGGCCGCCTCCAGCACATCCGGGCGTAGGTATTGCTGCATCACCCACGACTCGGCCAGCGAGTTC
>NZ_JAUZVK010000082.1:0-1302 GCF_031844505.1 Gordonia sp. AC31 | reverse complement strand
TGTGGTTCCCCCGGAATCGTGGAGGACTCCTCTATGCGGCTTCGGGCTCGGTCAGTGCGGCGTTCTCGTAGTCGACCGGACTCACCATCCCGATCGTGCTGTGCCGGCGCTGGTGGTTGTAGAAACCGTAGCACCACTCCAACACGACGGCCCGCGCCTCCATGATAGTGTTGAAATCATTGCGTGACAACACTTCCCACTCCAGGGATGAGAAGAATGCTTCGGCGGCGGCGTTGTCGAAACACGATCCGACGCGCCCCATCGACTGCCGGATACCCATCTTCCGGCACAGCTTGGTGAACCGTTTCGCAGTGTACGTCGACCCGCGATCGGTGTGAAAAATCAGCTTCTGCGCATCGTCGTCACGCCATATCGCCTGCTTACCGCCCCGCGTGGCGACCGCCATCTCGATGGCCGCACACGCCAACGCAGCATCCGGGTGGCGACTGGTGGCCGCACCCAACAGACGGCGACTGTAGAGGTCGATGACCGTGGCCAGATACAGCTTGCCCGCCGCGGTCGGGATCTCGGTGATGTCTCCGACCCACCGTTCATCGGGGCACTGTGCGGTGAAATCGCGACCCAACAAATCGGGGAACTTCGGAGCGGTTCTGTCCTGGCGGGTCAGCCCGTTGCGCCGGCGGATCCGCCGCGCCACCAGGCCCTGACGACACATCGAATCAGCGACAGTCTTCTCGGTCACCGTCCACCCGTCAGCACGCAGATCCGCATGCAGGCGCGGCGACCCGTGCAGCCCGCGGGCCTTGTCGAAGGCCACCGCGACGGCACGGTCGATGGTGTCCCGGCGGTAGTCGCGTGTGGTGTGCAAACCCGTTGCCGCACCCGGTGATTGGGACCGGTTGTGCCATTTGTAGAACCACGCCTCGCTGACCCCGAGTAGCCGGCAGCTCACCGCGTGTGGCACCCGGTACTTGGTCCTCTGGTCGGCGACAAAGCGTGCCACGCTCACTTCGTCGCCTCCTTCACCCACAGGACCACCGATCGCTTGAGGACATCACGCTCCATGCGCAGCTCGGCGACCTCGTCGCGCAACCGTTTGAGCTCAGCAGCGTCATCAGGGGTCAGCTCGCCGCTGCCCTCCCGCTCGGCGCGCGCCCGGTTGACCCAGTTGCCCAACGTGCCCTCGTTGACCCCCAGGTCTCGGGCGACCTGGGCGATCGGCTTACCTGTCTCCTCGACGATCCGGACCGCCCCATCACGAAACTCCCGGTCGTACTTCTTCCGCTTCTCTGGCATCGTGCTCCTCATTATCGATGCCTCTACGGTTCGGGGGGAACCTCA
>NZ_JAUZVK010000081.1:0-1349 GCF_031844505.1 Gordonia sp. AC31 | reverse complement strand
TGGCTGAGCCGCGTTCGACCGCGGAGGTGGCCGAGGCGCTGGAGGCCTCGGGCATGGTCGATGAGTTGTTGGCCCAGATCGATACCGGCCAGGTCCAGATCACCGGCGACGGCGGCCTGATCCCGGGTCTGATCAAACTCGCTCTCGAACGCGGCCTGAAGGCCGAGCTGACCGATCATCTCGGCTATGCCAAGGGCGATCCGGCCGGTCGGCAACTGCCCAACGCCCGGAACGGGTCGAGCCCGAAAACGGTGGACTCCGCGGCCGGGCCGGTCGAGTTGGACGTTCCTCGTGACCGTGCCGGCACGTTCACCCCACGCCTGGTACCGAAGGGTTCCCGCCGGCTCGGCGGGCTCGACGACATGATCATCTCGCTGTATGCCGGTGGCATGACGTTGCGCGACATTCAGCATCATCTGGCCTCGACGATCGGCACCGATCTGTCGCATGAGACGATCTCGAAGATCTGCGACGAGGTCCTCGACGCGGTCGATGAATGGCAGAACCGGCCGCTGGAGGCGTTGTATCCCGTCATCTACCTCGACGCCCTGGTGGTGAAGGTCAAAGACGGCGGTCACGTCCGAAACAGACACGCCCACATCGCTATTGGCGTCGATATGGCCGGCGTCAAGCATGTGCTGGGCATCTGGATACAAGCCGAGGAAGGCGCGAAGTTCTGGGCCGGGGTGTGTGCGAATCTGGCCAACCGCGGCGTCAAGGACGTGCTCATCGTGTGCTGCGACGGGTTGACCGGGTTCCCCGAGGCGATCGAGGCGACCTGGCCATTGGCCACGGTGCAAACGTGTGTGGTGCATCTGATCCGCAACTCGATGCGGTTCGTGAACTACAAGGACCGCAAAGACGTCGCGCGGGCGATCAAACCGATCTACACCGCCCCCGACGCCGAGACCGCCCGCCGCGAATGGGAAGCCTTCCGAGACTCGGAACTGGGGACCAAATATCCGAGTGCCGCAGCAGCTTTCGGTCGAGCGTGGGACCGGTTCATTCCGTTCTTGGCGTTCCCGCCCGAGCTCCGCAAAGTCATCTACACCACCAACTCGATCGAGTCGCTGAACTACCAGCTCCGCAAGGTCATCAAGAATCGGGGACACTTCCCCAACGATCTCGCGGCGCGCAAACTGCTGTGGCTGGCGATCTGCGACATCGAGGACAAACGGGCCCGGCAACGCGAGAAGGAACGCGGCAAGCCCGCCGCCACGCGCAGAGCCCCCGGCAGGCTCGTCGAGGGCCAAGTCGTGACGAACTGGAAACAGGCCCTCGGGCAACTAGCCCTGGCCTACCCCGACCGCATCGAACCCCACCTCAACTAGACCCAACCAGCAACCACA
>NZ_JAUZVK010000080.1:0-1382 GCF_031844505.1 Gordonia sp. AC31 | reverse complement strand
GTGGATCTCCTGACCTGAAAGTGGGCGGTTTTCGGTCAGTTTCGATGTGGGAGTTCCGGGCATGCGCCGCCCCTGGTGAGGTTGGCCATCGCGATCAAAGCATCGGGAGTGTGAAATCCGTATGACCGCTTTGTCAATGACCGCAGATGGCAGTTCGTCGCCTCGACTCGAGCGTTGCTCATCTGACACGTGACCGCGTTGTAGATTTGCACCTCTCGTTTACGGATACTCGGCGCCAAGGTGCGAATCTCGGGTATATCGCAGGCCTCTGCCTTCCTCAACCAGCGCCGCAACGGCGCCCAACATGAGGAGTACGCACCTGAAAGTATGTGCCTTACTTCTTCTTTCATCTGATACGCACGGGCCAGCACACTGTTGGCATCGGCGACCACGATGGACTGCAGCCGCTCTTGACTCTCGGTGAGGTTGTCAGGATTCTTCAACAACGCCCACCTCAATCGGCCGCGTTCCACCTTTGACAAGCCAGCTATCCGGCTCATCACCCGAGACCGGCATCGATCCAGCGCCTGATTGACCCACTGCAGCACATGAAATGGGTCCATACACCAGTACGCTCCCGGCGCCCGCTCGGCGAGGACCGCACCGATGTACTCGGCGCCATCAGCACTGATGTGGGTGATCTCGCCGGCTCGCACATCACCCAGTTCATCGAAGAACCGCTCGATGGTCGCCTTCTTGGCGCCCTCACCAGCCCACACCAGTTGCCCTGTGTCATGGTTGACCACGACGACCAAGTACCGGCGGCCCTTGCGATAGGCGATCTCATCGATACCGATGCGCCGCAACCCGTTCAAGCGTTTGGTGAGTCCGACATGATCGTCGACCACACGCTCGACGATACGAGACACCGTCCGCCAGGAGACCCGCAGGTAGGCGCTCACCGCGGTCATCGGGGCGTGCGCACACATCCACGCGACGGTGTCGTCAAACGCCCTGGTCATCTTCACTTCCGGACGTGCCCACGGAACCAACTCAGTCTTCACACCATGGCGAGGGCACCGCACACGCGTCGCGGGCAGCTCGAGGAAACACCGCCAGCCGCCCATATCCAGATGCCGCCACAACCGCGGTGCCGGCGGCTGATCGTAACCCGGGCAGCGCTTCTTGCACTGCGGACACCGTGATCGTGCGTTCTTGTGCAGTTCTAGTGTCGCCACCATGACGTGCCCGCGATCATCCTCATCGAACCTGACACCCACGACACGGGCACGCTCGATTCCAAGCAACTTCTGCAGTACTCTGACAGTGCGCAACGCCCACTCCTCTAGGTCTTTTTCTTCGCAAGTCAAAACCTAAGCGAGACTGGGCGTTGCGTGCATTAGGCTCGCTAAAAGTAGCCCACTTCAGGGTCAGAAGAGCCA
>NZ_JAUZVK010000079.1:0-1391 GCF_031844505.1 Gordonia sp. AC31 | reverse complement strand
GGGGGGTATACGTCGAGGGGTTGGTGGGTGGAACTGTGGACGATGAGTGGGGCGGGCTGGTGAAGGCGCGCAGCCGCAGGCTGTTGCTGACGACGAACACGCTGGACAACGCCATGGCGGCCCCAGCCAGCATGGGGTTGAGCAGTCCCAGCGCGGCCAGCGGTATCGCGGCGACGTTGTAGGCGAATGCCCAGAACAGGTTCATTTTGATCGTTTTCAGAGTGGTGCGTGCCAAGGCGATCGCGTCGGCGGCAGCGTTGAGGTCGCCGCGGACCAGGGTGATGTCAGCGGCATGCATGGCGGCGTCGGTGCCGGTGCCCATCGCCAGCCCGAGATCGGCGTGGGCCAGGGCAGCGGCGTCGTTGACGCCGTCGCCGATCATGGCCACAACCTTGCCGTCGGATTGCAGGTCGGTGATGACGGCGGCTTTGTCGGCCGGCAAGACGTTAGCGATGACGGTGTCGATACCGACCTCAGCGGCCACGGCATCGGCGACGGTCTGGTTGTCGCCGGTCAACAGGATGGGCGTCATACCCAGTGCGGCGAGCCGGGCGATGGCGTGTGCGCTGGTGGGTTTGATCGCATCGGCGACCGCCAGGACCGCATGGGCGCGGCCGTCCCAGGCGACGAGTACGGCGGTCTGTCCGGCTTCTTCGGCGGCGGTCTGCGCCTCGTTGAGGTGAGGGTCATCCACGGCGATGCCGTGTTCGGCCAGCAGCGTCGGACGCCCGACGGTGACCACACGTCCCTGGACCAGACCGCGCACGCCTCGACCTTCGAAGTTGCGGAAGTCGTCGACCTCGTCGAGCGGCCCGACTTCGGCGGCTGCACCAGCAGCGATGGCGGCCGCGACGGGGTGCTCGGAGGCATTCTCCACCGCCCCCGCGAGGGCGAGCACGTCTTCGCGAGTGGTGGAGGGAGCAGTGGTGACCTGGACGAGTGTCATCTGTCCCGTGGTGACCGTGCCGGTTTTGTCGAGGACAACGGTGTCGACGGTTCGGGTGGATTCCAGGACTTCGGGGCCTTTGATCACGATGCCGAGTTGGGCTCCGCGGCCGGTACCGACCAGAAGTGCGGTCGGGGTGGCCAGTCCCAGAGCGCAGGGGCAGGCGATGATCAGCACAGCGACCGCGGCGGTGAACGCCGCTTGCAGGGGATAGCCGGCGCCGATCCACGCGCCGAGGACAGCGATGGCGACGGCGATGACCACCGGCACGAAGACACTTGAGATCCGGTCGGCCAGTCGCTGGGCGTGGGCTTTGCCGGTCTGGGCGCGTTCGACCATCGCGGCCATTTGCGCGAGTTGGGTGTCCGCTCCCACGCGGGTCGCCCGCACCCGCAGGTGCCCGCCGGCGTTGACCGTTCCGCCGGTCACGGTGTCGGCGGGGGCG
>NZ_JAUZVK010000078.1:0-1391 GCF_031844505.1 Gordonia sp. AC31 | reverse complement strand
TGGGGGTATACGTCGAGGGGGTGGTGGATGGAGTTGTGGTCGATGAGTGGGGCGGGCTGGTGAAGGCGCGTAACCGCAGGCTGTTGCTGACGACGAACACGCTGGACAACGCCATGGCGGCGCCAGCCAGCATGGGGTTGAGCAGTCCCAGCGCGGCCAGCGGTATCGCGGCGATGTTGTAGGCGAATGCCCAGAACAGGTTCATTTTGATCGTTTTCAGAGTGCTGCGTGCCAAGGCGATCGCGTCGGCGGCAGCGTTGAGGTCGCCGCGGACCAGGGTGATGTCGGCGGCATGCATGGCGGCGTCGGTGCCGGTGCCCATCGCCAGCCCGAGATCGGCGTGGGCCAGGGCAGCGGCGTCGTTGACGCCGTCGCCGATCATGGCCACAACCTTGCCTTCGGATTGCAGATCGGTGATGACGGCGGCCTTGTTGGCCGGCAAGACGTTGGCGATGACGGTGTCGATCCCGACCTCAGCGGCGACGGTGTCGGCGACGGTCTGGTTGTCGCCGGTCAGCAGGATGGGCGTCATACCCAGTGCGGTGAGCCGGGCGATGGCGTGTGCGCTGGTGGGTTTGATCGCATCGGCGACCGCCAGGACCGCATGAGCGCGGCCGTTCCAGCCGACGAGTACGGCGGTCTGTCCGGCTTCCTCAGCGGCGGCCTGTGCCTCGTTGAGGTGGGGGTCATCCACGGCGATGTCGTGTTCGGCCAGCAGCGTCGGACGCCCGACGGTGACAACTCGTCCCTGGACCGTGCCGCGCACGCCTCGACCTTCGAAGCTGCGGAAGTCTTCGACCTCGTCGAGCTGTCCGACTTCGGCGGCTGCACCAGCAGCAATGGCGGCCGCGACGGGGTGCTCGGAGGCGTTTTCCACCGCTCCAGCGAGGGCGAGCACGTCGGCGCGAGTGGTGGTGGGGGAGGTGGTGACCTGGACGAGTGTCATCTGGCCCGTGGTGACCGTGCCGGTTTTGTCTAGGACAACGGTGTCGATGGTTCGGGTGGATTCGAGGACTTCGGGGCCTTTGATCACGATGCCGAGTTGGGCTCCGCGGCCGGTACCGACCAGCAGTGCGGTCGGGGTGGCCAGTCCCAGCGCGCAGGGGCAGGCGATGATCAGCACAGCGACCGCGGCGGTGAACGCCGCTTGCAGGGGATAGCCGGCGCCGATCCACGCGCCGAGGACTGCGATGGCGACGGTGATGACCACCGGCACGAAGACGCTTGAGATCCGGTCGGCCAGTCGCTGGGCGTGGGCCTTGCCGGTCTGGGCGCGTTCGACCATCGCGGCCATTTGCGCGAGTTGGGTGTCTGCCCCCACGCGGGTCGCCCGCACCCGTAGGTGTCCGCCGGCGTTGACTGTCCCGCCGGTCACGGTGTCGGCGGGGGCA
>NZ_JAUZVK010000077.1:0-1415 GCF_031844505.1 Gordonia sp. AC31 | reverse complement strand
GGAAACCCAGGAGTCACGTTCTTACACAGACATCTTGACAAGCTCGTTCCACCGTCGACAGGCCAACAACTCGGTTCATAACCCGAGCGCGGCACCTGTCCAGCGCTTGATTGACCCACTGCAACACATGGAATGGGTCCATACACCAGTACGCTCCCGGGGCCTGCTCGGCGATGACCGCACCGATGTACTCAGCGCCATCAGCACTGATGTGGGTGATCTTGCGGGCACGCACATCACCCAGTTCATCGAAGAACCGCTCGATGGTCTCCTTCTTGGCGCCTTCACCCGCCCAGACCAGTTGCCCTGTGTCGTGATTGACGACCACCACCAGGTACCGACGGCCCTTCCGGTAAGCGATCTCGTCGATACCGATGCGGCGCAACCCGTTCAAGCGTTTAGTGAGCCCGACATGGCCGTCGACCACACGCTCGACGATGCGAGACACCGTCCGCCACGAGACCCGTAGGTAGGCGCTCACCGCGGTCATCGGCGCGTGCGCACACATCCACGCGACGGTGTCGTCGAACGCCCTGGTCACTCGTGCTTCCGGACGCGCCCACGGAACCAGTTCAGTCTTCACACCATGTCGAGGGCACCGCACGCGCGTGGCGGGCAGCTCGAGGAAACACCGCCAGCCGCCCATATCGAGATGCCGCCACCGGCGCGGTGCCGACGGCTGATCGTAACCCGGGCAGCACTTCCTACACTGCGGACACCGTGAGCGAGCGTTCTTGTGCAGTTCCAGCGACACCACCAACATCTGCCCGCGGTCATCTTCATCGAACCTGACACCCACGACACGGGCACGCTCGATCCCAAGCAACTTCTGCAGTACTCTGACAGTGCGCAACGCCCACTCCTTTAGGTATTGATCTTCGCAACTCAAAACCTATGCGAGACTGGGCGTTGCGTGCGTTAGGCTCGCGAATAGGAGCCCACTTCATGGTCAGAAGAGCCACACGTGAGCGACCCGCGCCGCCACCCGAGTGGCCGACAGTGAATGTCCGCCGATCTCGAAGAAGCTGTCCGTCACCGAGATCGCCGTGGCGTCCCCAGCACGGCCGAGCACCTCGGCGACCGTGCCGGCGATCGCGCGCTCGGTGTCCGTGTCCGGTTCCACCCGTCGAGTGGAGAAGAGATCCGGTGCGGGCAGGGCTTTTCGGTCGACCTTGCCCGCGGTGTTCAGCGGCAACGCGTCGAGCACCATGACGGTGTCGGGAACCATGTACGACGCGAGCCTGCGGGCGGCATGGTCTCGTAGCCGCGACACCGCCGACTCGTCGGGTCCGGTGACGTACGCGACCAACCGGTCGTCCTGCACCACCGCGACTGCCGAGACCACGTCGTCGGCACTCGCGAGGACGGTTTCGATCTCCCCCAACTCGATCCGCTGCCCCCGCAACTTCACCTGG
>NZ_JAUZVK010000076.1:0-1456 GCF_031844505.1 Gordonia sp. AC31 | reverse complement strand
GATAGCGCCCCTTGGGGTGGTGGACTTCGGACCGGCGTGAGCCACGCGTTGTGATCAACGAGTCGTGGTGAATGTTAGGCGATTTGGCGTGTTTCGTCGACTGTTTCGGTGGCTTGATGTTTGGCGGCGATGACTTTGCGAAGTTCGGCCATGCTGATGTCGGAGAGGTAGCGGCGGGTGACTTGCCACTCGTCGTGGGCCTCGATCACGACCGCGGTCGCCAACCGCAGGAACGCGGCGGGGTTGGGGAAGATCTCGACGACATCGGCACGGCGCTTGATCTCCTTGTTGAGCCGTTCGATGGGGTTGTTGGACCAGATCTTCTGCCAGTGCGCGCGTGGGAACGCGGTGAACGCGAGCACGTCGGGTTTGGCATCGGCCATCATCGCCGCCACCTTCGGGAACGACGATTCCAGGGTGTCGGCGACCTGGTCCCACTGCGCGGCGACCTCGGCGGGCTCGGTGTGAGCGAAGATGGTCTTGACCGCCGCGGTCACCACGGGTGCCTGTTTTGCTGACACCGCACCGTGCAGGTTCCGCATGAAGTGAACCCGGCATCGCTGCCACGATGAGCCGGTGAACTGTTGGGCCACAGCGGCTTTCAATCCGGCGTGGGCATCGGAGATGACCAGATGCACCCCAGACAGACCCCGCGCTTTGAGGGAGGCGAGGAATTCACGCCAGAACTCGAAGGACTCCGAGTCGCCGACTGCGGTACCCAACACTTCACGGGTGCCGTCGATCGACACTCCCGTCGCCACGACCAACGCTTGCGACACCACGTGGGCACCGACGCGAACCTTGCAGAATGTGGCATCGGCGAACACGTACGGGAACTCGGTGTGGGTCAGCGAGCGCTCGCGGAACGCGGCCACTTCCTGGTCGAGGCCGGCGCAGATGCGGGAGACTTCGGACTTGGAGATGCCCGAGGACACGCCGAGGGCGTTGACGAGGTCATCGACCGAGCGCGTGGACACGCCGTGGACGTAGGCCTCCATCACCACTGCGTGCAGTGCTTTGTCGATGCGTCTGCGTCGTTCGAGCAGGCTCGGGAAGAACGACCCGGATCGTAGCTTGGGGATCTTGACCTCGACATCACCCGAGGTCGTTGACACGGTCTTGGTGCGGTGGCCGTTACGGTGAGTCGAGCGTTCCGCGGAACGCTCATAGCGGCCGGCACCGATTTTCTCGCTGGCCTCGGCCTCGATCAGGGCTTGTAGGCCCGCTCGGATCAACTCGGCGAACACCGCGCCGGAATCAGCGGCCGTAAGTGCATCGAGCTGGGCGAGCAAGGCAGAATGATCGTGGGTCATCGCGTCGTGTGTCCTTCTGTTGAGTCACTGGGTAGGTAACTCACTGACCACTACGCGATGGCCCGCCTCAACAGGGGCACCGACACGCAACGTGACGGCCTCACCCCAGCCCCGAAACCCCACCACACCAGGGGACTCACCCG
>NZ_JAUZVK010000075.1:0-1485 GCF_031844505.1 Gordonia sp. AC31 | reverse complement strand
GGCTCTTCCTGATTGACGGTGCGTGGAACAGGTTCTTGCGACCACAAGATGTAGGGGTGAGCAAGATCGCGGGGTGTGGGCGGTGAGCCTGGAGATATAGGCGGGTCCTGTGGTGTGAGGATGAAAGCTCTCACACACCCACCCGGACACCGACAGGACCCACGTTGCAGCGTAGCGCTATTGCCGACACCATTTGCCGCACCATCGAGCTCGGGGTGACGATCACCGGTGCCGCCCTCGACGGCGAGGACCGCACCCACGTGTTCTGCCAGGTCCTGGAACCGACGAACACCTGTCCCGGATGCGGACAGCCGGGACGACTGCGTGACCACATCGATCGTGAGGTCGCTGATCTGCCGATCGTGGGGCACCCGACCCGGCTGCATATCGCAGTGCCGCGCCATCTGTGCGACAACCCGGACTGTGCCACCACGATCTTTCGTGCCGACATCTCGACGATCGTGGCGCCGCGGGCACAGGTCACCCGCCGCACCACGACCTGGATTCTGCGGGCGATGATCGTCGACAAGATGTCGGTCAAGGCGGTCGCCGCTGCGATCGGGATGAGTTGGAACACCGTGAACACCCTTGCTTTGGACGCGGCCCGCTCGTTGGCGTCCGCACCAGCCCGCCTGGACGGTGTGCGAGTCCTTGGGGTCGATGAGCACAAGTGGAAACACGTTCGCGGCAAGGGGGATTCGAGTTTCGTCACCGTGCTCGTCGACCTGACACCGATCGTGGACGGTACCGGGCCAGCACGTTTGTTGGACATGGTCGCCGGCCGTTCCAAAGCCGCGTTGAAGGATTGGCTGACCGCACGCGATCCTGCGTTTCGTGACCGAATCAAGGTGGTGACGATGGACGGCTTCTCCGGGTATCGCACCGCGACCGCTGAAACCCTGGACAAGGCGCGTGCGGTGATGGATCCGTTTCATGTCGTGCACTTGGCCGCAGACAAACTCACCGTGTGTCGTCAACGCGTACAACAGGATACGTGCGGACACCGCGGCCGTAGCGGGGACCCGCTCTACGGAATCCGCCGCCCCCTGCTCACCCGAATCGGCTTGTTGACCGACAAGCAGAAGACCCGCATCACCAACGGCCTCCAAGCGCGTGAGGAACACCTGGCGGTCGCGGTCACCTACGCCGTCTATCAGGACCTGATCGACGCCTACGACCAGCCGCACAAGCGAGACGGGAAGATCGCGATGTACAAGCTGCTCAAACGCATCCATACCGGCGTGCCGAAAGAACTCGCCGAACTCGCCCAACTCGGCCGCTCGCTGTGGGCCCGACGCAAAGAGATCCTGGCCTACTTCGACACCGGCGCCTCCAACGGCCCGGTCGAAGCGATCAACGGCCGCCTGGAACACCTACGCGGGATCGCGCTCGGCTTCCGCAACCTCAACCACTACATCTTGCGGTCACTCATCCACTCCGGCGGCCTGGCAGAACGCCTACACGCACTCTGAATCAGGAAGAGCC
>NZ_JAUZVK010000074.1:0-1497 GCF_031844505.1 Gordonia sp. AC31 | reverse complement strand
TGGGCGCGTTCAATCGGTCGATGCAACACTGGGTTGTTGTAGCGAGTGTAGTTGTTCGCCAAAGACTTCGGCGGGAGTTTTCCATCCAAGGACTTTTCTAGGACGGTTGTTGAGGGTGTAGGCGATGGCCTCGAGGTCCTCAGCTGACCACCGCGACAGATCAGTTCCCTTAGGAAAATATTGGCGCAGAACACCATTGGTGTTCTCGTTGGATGGTCGCTGCCACGGTGAGTGCGGATCGGCGAAGAACACCTGCGTTCCGGTGTCCATCGCGAACTGGGCGTGAGCGGACAGTTCCTTGCCGCGATCCCACGTCAACGTTTTGCGCAACTGCTGCGGCAGCGCGGCGATCGACGCTGTCAGTCCTGCATTCATCGCGATGGCACCGTAGCCACCGAGTGCGGGCCCGTTCTTCACAGGCGGCTGCTCACCCCAGCCCTGCTGGCGTGGCAGATGCACCAGAAGTGTTGCACGACTACGACGTTCAACGATCGTGCCGATCGCCGATCTCCCAGTTCCGATAATCAGATCACCCTCCCAGTGCCCGGGGACGGCACGGTCCTCGGCCTCGGCAGGGCGCTGACTGAACACGACATCGGAGGTGACGTGACCCTGCGGCTTGTTGCGCGAGCGGGCCCGCGGCTCCCTCAGTGCACGTCCGGTGCGCAGGCACGCGACCAGCTCACGTTTGAGCGCGCCGCGGCCCTCGATGAACAGGGACTGGTAGATCGCCTCGTGACTGATACGCATGGATTCATCATCGGGGAAGTCGACCTTCAAACGCTGGGAGATCTGCTCTGGACTCCACGCCAGCGACCACCGCCGGTTGGCCCGGTGCGGTTTGTTAAGCCCCTTCCATGGCGGTGGCGTGGGGCCCGCAGCGATCGTGCCATCGGGACGGCGGACAACGCCGGCCAGGCGGTCCTGTACGTACTCCCGCAACTCGACGTGGGCCACGAGCTTCGCTGTTTTCGGGCGCTTGGCGGCCTGCTGGGCTTTCCACTGCGCCACCAACGCCCGATACTCGAGCTTCCGCTCCTGGTTGCGGCGTTGCGCCGTAGCTCACGCGAGATCGTGGCCGGACTCCGCCCGATCCACCGTGCGATCTCACGCACCCCACGATCCTGGGCGCGTAGCAGCGCGATCTCTTCCCGTTCGGCGAAGGATAGATAGCGGCCCGAAGGCTCATCCAGACTCAGCGGCCTCATGCCGCCAGCGTGGCGGAACCAGCGTGTACCCACCGGCACCGACACACCGACAGCGATCGATGCCTGTGCCGTGCTCACCCCCGTCGCGACCACCCGCCAAAACTCACGTTGCACCTGCCGCGACGGCTCCGGCCGCCCCGGCGATCGCATCGCCGGCCGAAGTGCACGATCAGCACGCCACTGCCGACGAACACCTACCGCCACATCGCTGGTCCTCCGACTCCAGTCCGCCGTAGCCACCGCAAACACCTCCATGATCATGGTGTTGCGACGACCAGTTGAATCCGCC
>NZ_JAUZVK010000073.1:0-1514 GCF_031844505.1 Gordonia sp. AC31 | reverse complement strand
CTGATATGTAGTGCTGCTCTGTCAAGTCCCATGGCGAAATTGCCTCCTTCTCAGGGGCTGTTGTGGGGTTGGCCACCCGCCGCGGTGTGTGGTGGTCGTTACTCGCGACGGTGTTGTCGGACTGATATACGCGGGTTGGTTACCGCTCAACGGTGTTCGACAGGAGATGAAAACGCTGGCCGACGGGTCTATGTAAACGTGCGTACCGTGCACCCAAAAGTGCTGGCGCACATAGCGACGCCGTGGATTCGTTCCCTGTTCACCACAGCGGGAGTCCCGCGACGGGTGGCCAAGATTGTGGGTCAGTGCTGGTTAGTCGTCGAGCACCGCCAGCGACCAGCACCAGCCGGCGAGCTCACGAGCGATCGCGGTGTTGGCCACGCAGGGATGTTTGCTGCGGCGGTCGAATTGTTGCCAGCGCTTGTGTAGCCGACGATTGCCGGCATGGCCACGGGCGCGGGCAGCCGGTGAGGCCGCCTCCCACCGGCGGCGCATGGTCTGTCCGGGTGTGGCGTAGGGGCGTCGGTGTTGCCAGGCCGCCTCGACCAGTAGCCGCCGCACGTGGGCGTTACCGGCCTTGGTGATCGATCCCTGACTGCGGGTCCCGCCGGTCGAGTATTCCGAGGGCACCAATCCTGCGTAGGAGCCGATCGTGGCGCCGCTAAACCGTGACCAGTCGCCGATCTCGACCGCCAGAGCGAACGCGGTCAGCGTCGACACACCCCGCAAACACGACAGCCGGGTGACCACCGCCTGCCACGGATCGGTGGCCGCGGTCTGTTCGATCAGCTCATCGAGGCGGTCACGGCGGGCGGTCACGCTCAACACCGCGTCCAGGTCGTTGTCGAAGGCGGCTTGCAGCAGCGGCAGCTCGAAACGTTGACGCTGCAGCCACCGCTGATGAACACCGGTCCAGGGTTTCCCGCCGGAGTAGACGATCCCCTGTCGCAGAAGCAGTTTGGACAATCGATGCCGAGCGCGCATCAGGTCGCTGCGGGCGTCCTCGCGGGCGCGGACCAGATCCCGTGCGGCTTCGGTGCCCACCTCAGGAACACTGACCGCCACCACTTCGCCCAGGCGCAGCAACTTCGCCAAGTGTGCAGCGTCTCGGGCATCGGTCTTGACGCGGTCCCCGGCTGGCCGCTGCAGCTTCGAGGGCGCGGCAACCACACACCCCATCCCGGCCGCCGTGATCGCCCGCGCCAATCCGAAGCCGGTCGGACCGGCCTCATAGGCCACCCGCACCGGCGGGGCCAGGCCTTGTAGCCAGCTGACGATGGTCGCCGCATCGGGGACCAAGGTCTGCCGAATCACCTGCCCGGTGTCTTCATCGATGGCATGAGCGACCACCGAGCGTGCGTGAACATCCAATCCGACACTTGTACCCTGAACAATCACCGGAGGCCTCCTGATCTGCAATGTGGTGCTACCGCAGAGTGTGAACTCAGCAGCAGCAACCCACGATGTGTTTGCAGCTTGAGGCCTTCGGCCCCAAGGCCCTCATACCGTCTATC
>NZ_JAUZVK010000072.1:0-1567 GCF_031844505.1 Gordonia sp. AC31 | reverse complement strand
AGCCCTGTTGCTGTTGCACCGCCGCGGATGGCTGGGCTTCACCGCCACCACCGAAGCTCAGCCCACCACAACCCATTGATTACCCTAGGGGGGTAAGGTATGAATGTGGTGTGGCGAGACGCCACAGCGACAGACCCCCTGAGGGTCGTCGGCACCACTGCTGTACCGAAAGGGCACATCTCATGAGCACATCGACAGTGATCGTCTCCGGAATGACGTGTGGGCACTGCGCGTCGTCGGTGCGTGAAGAAGTCGGAGCACTGGCCGGCGTGACTGACGTCGACGTCGACGTGGCCAGCGGGCACGTCACCATCTCCAGCTCGGCCCCGATCGAGCCCGACGCGATCCGCGGCGCGATCGAAGAGGCCGGCTACCACCTGGCGCAGTAGCCGATGGGGGGCTGAAGTGTCTGCCCCACTGGCGACTTCAGCCTCTCCCGGGCGGCGTGGGTGTCGCCACCACCGATGACAGGAATCCAGCGATGAATGTTCCAACCAAGCTCGGCGTCTTCGCCGCGGCCCTGCTGATAGTTTTCGCTGCGGCGTACGCCATCGCCGCTGGTGTCGCTCCCGACAGGGCGTCGACCTCCCCGGCTGAGTCCGCCCATGCCGATCACAATGCTGCACCACAGTCGCGAACATCCGCCTCGTCTCCGGGGGCCGATCAGGTTCGCGGAGTTTCGATGGCAGCAGCCGGCTTCATCCTGGGGAATGTGGTGGCACCCCATGCGTCCGGGGTGCAGGCACCGCTGAGCTTTGAGATCCTCGACGCCGCCGGGGCCGCGGTCACCGACTTCGCCGCCGAGCACGACAAGCAGCTGCACCTGATCGTCGTCCGCGCGGATGGCACCCACTTCCGACACGTGCACCCCACTCTCTCGCCCGAAGGGCGCTGGACGCTGCCCTGGCAGTGGGCGACGGGAGGCAGCTACCGGATCTACGCCGACTTCGTGCCCGCCGCCACCGGCCAACCCCTCACCCTCACCAGCACCGTCGAAGTCAGCGGTGACTACCAGCCGGCCCCACCCGCCGCCGAATCACGACAGTCACCCGTCGACGGGTTCGACATCGAACTGGCCGGGCACCTGCGCGCTGGAGCCGAGTCCGAACTGACCGTCACCGTGCGCCGAGCAGGACAACCAGTCACCACCCTGCAGCCGTATCTGGGCGCTTTCGGTCACTTGGTGGCCCTGCGACAGGGTGACCTGGCCTACCTGCATGTTCACCCAGAAGGCGCGGCACCAACCGCCGGTCAACTCGCGGGACCACAGGTCCGCTTCGCCACCACCGCCCCCACCCCGGGCCGCTATCTGCTCTACCTCGACTTCCAGGTCCAGGGCGCTGTGCATACCGCCACCTTCGTTCTCGACGTCCCCACCGGCGCCCCGGCCCCGACACCTGACTCCACGGCCCCCTCGGCCGATCCGCACGCCGGACACTAACTCGCTGACCAGCGCCACCCGGGGCACTGCGCCGAGGCATTCACCCAACGAGGAACCCCCCCATGACCACCTCAGCTCCGATCCACCCACCTGCGGCCACCGCCGAGCAGACAGGCGCCGTCGATA
>NZ_JAUZVK010000071.1:0-1612 GCF_031844505.1 Gordonia sp. AC31 | reverse complement strand
ACCTGACTTGGCTCAAATTAGTGCCCACCGCGGATCGCGGTGAGCGCTTCTTGCAGGTCATTGGGTAGTGGGTCGGCGGCGTTGATCTGGTGCTCGCCGGCTTGGATGGTGATGGACCGGTAACGGCGGGCTGTGGTGACGAACTTCTTGATTGACCACTGCGATCGGGATTCGATGGCGCGGGTGACCGCTAGGGCGGCAAAGACGATCGTGAGGTGGGCGTCGATGGAATCGCGGAGGCGATGATAGATCGGGCGGGCGGCGAGGTCGCTCTTGGACATGCGGAAGCTCGTCTCGATCCGCCAGAGTTGATGGTAGGAGCCGATGACGAATTCCGGTGTGGGAGCAGCGATATTGGTGGCATAGGCTTTCCAGCCGGCCAGCAGACGCGCCTTGGTTTCGAGTTCACGGTTGACGCTCTTGTCGGTGCCTTTGAGGGTTATGAACCGGTTCCGTTTGACCGGGGCTTTCCCGGCGACCGCGTTCTCGGCTTTGGCGACCTGCTCGGCGATGCCCCGCAATGAGCGTCGGGCCCGATCGGCTGAGTACTGGTAGTAGACGACATGATCGCGACGCTTGTTCTTCGAACCAGCCGGAAACGGCTGGGTCAACACCAACCCGTCCGGCGGGGTGGACTCGGGATTGTGGTTGTGCCACTGCGAAATCAGGTACGGGATCGTGGGAATCTTCTCGCCCAGGATGAACGACAACCCGGCCGCTTCGATGGCCTTCTTGTTGGAATCGGAGATCATCCCGGCATCAGCGACGACGGTGACATCATCGAGGTTGTGGGCGGCCATGAACGCCCGCAGGGTCGGCAGCATCGTGGCAGTCTCGGCCTTGTTGCCCTCGAACGCCTCGACCCGAAGCGGGAACCCGGTCGCATCGGTCAGTAGCCCGACGGTGATCTGTGGTTCGAGACGGCGTTCCTTGGAAAATCCGGGCTCGCGGAATCCGTCAGCTTTGTCAGTCTCGAAATACAAGGTGGTGACGTCGTAGAGCACAAGGCTGGCCGGTCCCAGCGCGGCACGGGCAGCGCACGCCGCCGATAGCGCTGCGCGGAACTCGGCCTCGGCGTAGCGCGGCAGCCGACGCTTGAGGGTGGCATACGAGTTGGTTTCCACGCCGACCTCGCTCAGCACCCGCAGTGAGTCGAGCTTGCTGGTCGGCTCGATGATCCGGGCCAGCACCAGATCACGAAACATGCTGTCACCCTTGGTGGCGGCCCGGAATCCCAGATCGTCGTACACGTGGTTGAGGGAGTCCCACAACACTGCCATTCGTGACGAGGTGATCGGCAACGGGCCTGGCCCGGCCAGCATGCCGAAGTCCAAACTCTGCTGCCCTGAAGCGAGCCGCTCAGCCGCGGCCGCCTTCAGGGCAGCAAGTTCCTGCTCGTCGTGGGCGGACCCGATGTGCTCGATATCGCGCGCACCACGCCGATTCGAGTACACGATCTGGACCGCCGTCGCTCCCGACGCGGTCTTCACCGTGCGCACAAATGCCACACCGAGCAGCCTACGAGCCCGCATTTAGTGTCCACACCGCGACCCATCACACCAGGTCAACAGCCATGCGTCGCGCCGAACCCGCGAAAATGAGCCAAGTCAGG
>NZ_JAUZVK010000070.1:0-1717 GCF_031844505.1 Gordonia sp. AC31 | reverse complement strand
GTTCGCGGCGACGTTGATGATCAGGTTGAGCGGTGGGTGCGCGGACGTGATCACGACTACCTCGACATGTGCATGAATAGCGCACCGAGCCGTAACCCGATTGGTGTCTATTTCCACGAATTGCGATACGCGAACGGTCAAATTGAGATTGACGGCGAGATTGACGGCACATTCACCGCTGATGTCGACGAGGAGGACCCCGACCCCCAGCGTTGGACGCGCAGCCGCGGTGCCGAATTCGACTATAGCGGGGCGTTTACGGCGACATTTGCCGAAGTAGGGCTCACAGACATAGGCATCAGTATCAGCGACCCAAGTGAGAGTTGGTGGCGCACAACACTCCATTCCATGGAGCAAACGGATTGATCCTGACCCAGACACGAGACCCATCGGCTTGGGAGTTGAAGATCCCCGACCCGTAGCGGCAACTGAACGCCGACCTGTTTGGCCTCTACACGGGTTGCGAAGTTTCGGTGAAGGCATGCCTAGAAGCACCAGCACGGCAGTACCGGTAGTACCGTTGGTTCTGCCCAAGATAGGGGAAGGGAGTAGCTGCACTGATGGCACCACCGACGGAAGAGCTGGATCGAGGCCCACTAGGCCGCTTGACCGAAGCCGGGTTGGCCAAGGCAATGCGGCAGATGCGTGGCCTTCGCCGCGCTATCTTGTCCTACTGGTACGCGACCCTCGAAGACAAAACCGCGGCCCTCATTGAGGCAACGAGCGCATGTCTCGTTGTCAATATCCTCGATGAATCTGTCTTCGAGCCGGAGTTCGGCGAACCCTACAAGAAATTGCGTGAGCGTTCGCCCGGCGGTCGGGTAGTGACGGGGTTAGAGCTTGTACGCAACTGTGAAACGCATTCGCCAGTCACTTTCGACGACCTGTTGGTCCAGAACCGCGCCTATAGCGTCCCGATGAACGCTGGCGCCCAGGTTATGAGAGCGGTGTGGCACTGGGCGGACTACGCAAATCTTCCGACGGACTACGTCGGACTATGTGGGCCTGATTCCTCTGAGTTTCAGAAGCGGGCTCGCAAGGAGGCGCAGCACGGTTATCGCGATAGCGTTGCGGGTAGGTCGGTGGTCGAGACCCTGTTTGATGCTGAGCGCTTCTTTCTATCGCTCGAACCACGGCTGGCGGTAGCTCTGCGGCCCGCGCTAAGGTACTCATTCGCTGAAGTCCAAGAGGACGCGCTGACGGTTCTGCACCGCCCCCTTGAAGGATTCGTTGGCGCCGTGCCGCTCCCAGATCTTTCGAATCACTGGGATGAACGGACGACGGCTTTGGCGCCGCCCGCCGATCGCTACGTCGAGAATCTTGTAAAGAGAAAAAACAAGGATGTTCCCGCAGGTGAGAAACGATTCGTTACCCACAAGATCGTGAGTGGCCAGGGTGTTGTCGGGTATTCTGGCGACGTTGAAACGGCTACAGGTGAGCACATGGCCTGGGTCGAGCGCAGTGCTCAGATCGCCCGCGACATTCGAGCGGGCTACCAATACGTCGTCGCGCTTGGCGACGACGAGATTCTGGTAGCGGCCAGCGATAATCTTGTTCTATCGGCGTTTATCGGTGGTCGCGACATGCTCATGGAGTTGGATGGCGCGCCGGACTCGCGAGGCTTGGACCGTCTACACGCGGTGGAGGCATATCCTGACCTGTACGTTTCGATGAGGCGTGGGTTCTGACCGCGTGGCGAGCGGCGGCCATGTTCTGA
>NZ_JAUZVK010000069.1:0-1793 GCF_031844505.1 Gordonia sp. AC31 | reverse complement strand
GACTGCTGAAATAGTCGGCGTCGTTTCGGTGTGGGGTGAGCGGGTTTGCCTGGTGGGCTGGGATCCTGGTGAGTATGCAGGGTGAGCCGGATCGTCAGGGTGAGTTTCTGGATGTGAACTCGGTCGTCGGGCATTTGCTGGCCGAGGGCAGTGTGTTCGCGTTTTTGGCTGCTCATCGCGAGCAGTTGTTCCCTGCGGAGATGTTCGCGGACCTGTTTCCCAGCGGCCGGGGCCGTCCGTCGATCCCGCCGGCCACGATGGCGTCGGTGATCGTGCTGCAAACGCTGCAGGGTTTGTCCGATCGCGAAGCCGCTGATGCGGTCACTTTTGATCTGCGGTGGAAAGCGGCGTGTGGATTCGTGTTGGGTAACAAAGGTTTTCATCCGTCGACTCTGACGTACTGGCGTCGGCGACTGGCAGCCAGCGACCGGCCGTACCGCATTTTCGAGGTGGTACGCGAGGTCATCACCACCACCGGGGTGCTCGCGGGTAAGAGCCGTCGAGCGCTGGATTCGACGATCTTCGATGACGCGGTGGCCCGCCAGGACGCCGTCACCCAGGTGATCGCGGCGATCCGGCGGGTCGCCCGAGAGGTCGACGGTGGTGCGGTGGTGGTCGAGCAGCGTGCGACTCGTCTGGCCGCGTTGACCGGCGGCGGCTATGACCGGCCCGGCAAGCCGCGGATCGCCTGGGATGATGAGTGTGCTCAACAGGACCTGATCAGCGCCCTTGTCGAAGATGGGTTGGCCGTGCTCGACGGTCTGGACCTCGAGGCCATCGAGAAGGAGCCAAGTAACGAGGCCCAGGCGCAGGCGGTGGCATTGCTGGCATTGGTGACCGGCCAGGATGTGGAACCGGCACCAGGTTCTGATGGCACCGACGGACGCTGGCGCATCGCGCCCCGGACCGCCCCGGACCGGGTGATCTCTACCGTCGATACCGACACCCGGCACGCCCACAAAACCCGGGCACGCCAGCAGGACGGGTTCAAGGGCCACATCGTCAATGAACCGGAGACCGGGTTAGTCACCGCGATCGAGATGACCAAAGCCGCTGGTCCGGACACTTCCGACGGAGCAGTCGGGGCACGGTTGTTGCTGAGCGATCCGACCGTCGCCGACGACGCCGACGATCGTGAGGTGCTGGGTGATTCAGCGTATGCCTCCGGTGACATGCTGGCCACGCTGGCGCGGACACGATGGAACGCGGTGATCAAACCCAAGCCACACATGCCGGCGGTTGCTGGTGGTTTCGTCATCGACGATTTCACCTTCGACGCCGACGCGAACACATTGACCTGCCCCAACAACCTGACCCGGCCGGTCAGCGCGAAAGGCCACGTCACCTACGGTGCGGCCTGCCAAGACTGCCCACTTCGGGCACGGTGCACCACCGCGGTTCGTGGACGCAAAATTAGTTTCGGCGAACACCACCAACTCCAGCGCGAACACCGACAACACTTCTCTGACAAGACTATTGCCGACACCTACCGCCAGCATCGACCCATGGTCGAACGGACGATTGCCTGGCTCACCCGCGGTAACCGGCGGGTGCCCTACCGTGGAATCGAACGCAACAACAACTGGCTGCACCACCGCGCCGCCGCGATCAACCTACGCCGCCTGATCACCCTCGGACTGACTATCACCAACGGCACCTGGACACTGGCCACCGCCTGAACCGCGGCACCGCCGCCCCACCTAGATCGATCACCACGACCACACCCCGGAACCGACACATCCCCGCAGCAGGAACCTCAACCCAGGCTGGACCCTAATTCAGCAGGCTCCTAG
>NZ_JAUZVK010000068.1:0-1893 GCF_031844505.1 Gordonia sp. AC31 | reverse complement strand
CGTGACCACACTTCCACTCCGCCGGCTATCTGTCGGCAACACCTACAACTTGCGTGATATCGGTGGCTACGAGTTGCCGGACGGTGCCCATACCAGTTGGGGCCGGATCTTCCGCTCCGACGCCGCGCAGTTCGCCGACGGTACCGATATCGCTGAACTCAACCTGCAGACCGTGATCGACCTGCGCGACGACGCCGAGATCGCGGCGCTTCCCACCGGGCTCGACGCGTTCGTTCCGAATGTTCTCCATCGGCCGTTGGACCCGCGGGCGCTGCTGTCCGCCGCCAGCGATCCCTCGCCGGACCCGCTCGGTGACCTCTACATCGCGCTCATTCGTGAGCGCGGCGCCGAACTGGCGGCCATCATCGCCGATCTGGCTCGGCCGGGTGCGCTGCCGGCTCTGGTGCATTGCGCCGCGGGTAAGGACCGCACCGGGGTGGTGATCGCCCTCGTGCTCTCCGCCATCGGAATGCCCGACGATATCGTCGCCGCCGACTATGCGCTCACCGCCGACTATCTCACCGCTGAGTTCTTCGCCGCAGTATCGGCGGAATCGGGCGCCGCCGACCCCACCGACGAGGTACTCCGCGGCGCCCGTCCGGAATCCATGAAGGCGATGCTGCGCGTATTGGCTGCCGAGTACGGCGGCGCCCGTGCCTATCTGACCGGCCACGGAGTGCCGGACGAGGCGATCGACCAGCTTCACACCGCCCTCACCCGCTGACATCGAGAAAGAGATTCCTATGAAGATCGTGCAGATTTCCGATACCCATCTGACCGCGGCCGGCGGTCCCACCACTGCCGCTTTCCGGTTGCTGGCCCAGCATCTCAACGATGAGGTCCGGCCCGATCTGGTCGTGCACTCCGGCGATATCCAGGTCTTGCATCCCGACGACGCCGCCGATCGTGCCCACTCCCGTGCGCTGCTCGACCTGATCAGCGCCCCGCTGCTGGTGATTCCGGGCAACCACGATGTCGGCATGCCTGGTCTGAACGCCTGGGCCGGTCTCAGTGTGACCGATGAGCGTGTGGCCGCGCACGAGGCCGCGTTCGGTCCCGGGCACTGGCGTCACGATACAGACGCGGCGATTCTGCTCGGGATCAACAGCGAGTTGCTGGGGTCCGGCTTGCAGCGCGAGGCCGATCAGTGGCGCTGGCTCGAGAACACCTTGGAGGACCTGCCGGCGGACCGCCCGGTGCTGCTGTTCTTGCACAAGCCGCTATGGGCGGCCACCGACGAGCCTGCCGACCATGCCGAGGTGAAGATGAAGATCGGGGACCAGCGGGTCAGTGTCCGCCAGGTCGATGTGGGACCCGTCGCCCGCGACCGGTTGCTCAGCCTGCTGGAGCGAATCGATCTGCGCGCGGTCGGATGTGGCCATCTCCACCGCTACCGGAACGTGCAGCGGAACAACGCAATCGAGGTGTGGGCGCCAGCCACCGCCTTCCTCGCTCCCAGTGAGGACGACCTCCCGGAAGCGCATGAACAGCTGGGCTACGTCGAATACAGTGTGGCCGGCGGCGACGTCACCGCCGAGTTCCGCCTCGTCCCCGGGATGCCGCAGCTCACCACCGATGATGTGCCCGAGATCGCCCAGGCGATCGTGGCCATGACGGCCGCCGCGGTCTGATGGCCTCCATCGAACTCGACGGAATCGTCCGCAACTTCGGCGACACCACCGCGGTCGCCGACGTCTCGCTGACCACCGGACGCAACGACTTCCTCGTGCTTCTCGGACCCAGCGGCTGCGGTAAGACGACCTTGCTGCGCATGATCGCCGGGCTCCTCCCACCCAGCGCGGGACGCATCCTCGTTGACGGGAAAGACGTCACCACCCTGCCGCCGCGGGAACGTGACCTGGCGATGGTCTTCCAAAATTACGCCCTCTACCC
>NZ_JAUZVK010000067.1:0-1919 GCF_031844505.1 Gordonia sp. AC31 | reverse complement strand
GTGTCTTTCGATACCGACGCACCGTATGTTGACGACGCCTGAAAACTGACCCCCTGACGACGGGTGAATTTTGACCCCCCCGTCTTGTTAGGAGGGTGATTTCAGTGGAGCAATGGGCAGAGATCCGCCGTTTGCATCGCAGTGAGGGTGTGCCGATCAGGGAGATCGCGCGCCGGTTGGGGGTGGCCCGCAACACCGTTCGTGCGGCGTTGGCTTCGGATACCGCGCCGAAGTACTCGCGGCCGGCGACGGGCTCGGCGGTCGACGCGTTCGAACCGCAGATCCGGGCGTTGCTGCGGGAGTATCCGACGATGCCGGCGACGGTGATCGCCGAGCGGGTTGGGTGGACGAGGTCGTTGACGGTCCTCAAAGACCGGGTCCGGGCTATTCGTCCAGAGTTTCGTGGGGTAGATCCAGCCGATCGGGTGATCTATCAGCCCGGCGGCTGTTCACAGTGGGATTTGTGGTTTCCGGACTACCGAATCCCTCTGAGCCACAATCAGTTCGCCATGCTACCGGTGTTGGTGATGACGTTGGCGTTCTCCCGGTACCGGTCGGCGGTGATGATCCCGTCTCGCCAGGGCGGAGACATCCTGACGGGAATGTGGCTGCTGCTGTCGCAACTGGGCGGGGTGACCCGCAAACTGGTGTGGGACCGCGAAGCCGCGATCGGCCCCAAGGGCACACCCACCGCGTTGGCGGCCGGCTTCGTGGGCACGTTGGGTACGCGGCTGGAGCTGGCGCCACCGCGAGACCCCGAGTACAAGGGCATGGTCGAACGCAACAACCGGTTCTTCGAGAGCTCGTTCCTGCCGGGCCGCCAGTTCAGCTCACCGGCCGATTTCACCGCCCAGTTCGATCGGTGGCTGGCCGATCATGCCAACACCCGAGTGGTGCGCGCGATCGGTGATCGACGCCCGTGTGACGTGTTCGCCGAGGACCTCGAGCAGATGACCGGCCTACCTCCGACCGCACCGCATATCGGCTTGAGTAGCCGGGTGCGACTCGGTCGCGACTACTACGTACGTGTAGCCGGCAATGACTATTCGGTGCACCCGTCGGTGATCGGTCGGTTCGTCGACATCACTGCCGACCTGCAGCAGGTGCGCATCCTCTGCGGCGAGGTCACCGTCGCCGACCACGCGCGCAGCTGGGCCAACCACGTCACCATCGCCGACCCTCAGCACGTGCGAGCAGCCAAAGAACTGCGCCGCGATTACCGCCGCCAAGACCTCGCCAACCGGGCCCGAAACGCCGCCCGCATCCGCGCCCACCCTGATGGCCACGAGGTGCCGATCCGGGCGTTACCGGACTACGACGAGCTGTTCGGGGTGAACTTTGCCACCCCGCCCCAAGCTCACCCGCCCACCACATCCACCAGCATTGAAAGGTGAAAGACTGTGTCCGACAATCAAACAGGTAAACGGATCGAGTTCGCGGCGCGGGCGTTGAAGATGCCAGCGATCCGCCGATGCTGGGCGGAATTGGCCGAGCGGGCCCGCACCGACAACTGGACCCACGAGCAGTACCTCGCAGCGATTCTTGACCGCCAGGTCAGCGAACGCGAAGCCAACGGCACCATGCTGCGGATCAGCGGCGCGCGCTTCCCTGCGGTCAAAACACTCGAGGACTTCAACTTCGACCACCTTCCAGGACTGCGTCGTGATGTGATCGCCCACCTGGCCACCAGCACCTGGATCGCCAAGAGCGACAACGTGATCCTTCTCGGACCACCCGGGGTGGGAAAAACCCACCTCGCGATCGCGCTCGGGATCAAAGCCGCACACAACGCCTACCCCGTGCTCTTCGACACCGCCACCGGATGGGCCACCCGCCTGACCGAGGCACACACCACCGGCCGCCTGGCCGCCGAACTCAAACGGCTCCGCCGCTACCGACTGATCATCATCGACGAGATC
>NZ_JAUZVK010000066.1:0-1980 GCF_031844505.1 Gordonia sp. AC31 | reverse complement strand
TTGTTCGCCGGCGGCGTCCCCACCGGCGACGTCTATCTACGTAAGGTCCGCTGACCACACAAAGAGCGCGCAGAAATTGCCTGTGCGCCCTTTGTCGTTCGGCGGGCGCGATCGGGGCGGACCGGCACTGTCGGGCGCGCGGTGCTGGCCAGTCCTCCGGCACAGCATCGCCGTGATGAAACGATCCCA
Source organism: Gordonia sp. AC31 (assembly GCF_031844505.1). Classification (NCBI taxonomy): domain Bacteria; kingdom Bacillati; phylum Actinomycetota; class Actinomycetes; order Mycobacteriales; family Gordoniaceae; genus Gordonia; species Gordonia sp. AC31. The sequence continues at coordinate 1,791 of NZ_JAUZVK010000066.1, read as the reverse complement.
CCAACACCAAAGCAGAGCGGCAGAGCCTATTATTCGCGATAACAAAGGTCGTGGTTATGAAAGGGAACACGCAATGGTGACGAGATCGAGGATGCGCACGGCGTTGGCCGGTGCGGCGCTCAGTCTCGCGGTAGCGACGGGCGGGGTGGCGCTGACCAGTCCACCGGCACAGGCGGCGCGGATCGTCGAGACGTCGCAGAGCGGGGTGGTGGTGATCGAACTCAGCCACGCCGACACCGTGGCCGCCGCCCACCTCGGCGCCGGCCGGGTCATCAACGCCCTACTGGGCAACGACTACTGGGGCGTCATCCTCGAAACCGACTCCCGCTATCGCGCCAGGGCGTACTACCGTCCGGACAAGGCCGCCAGCTGGAACGACGTGACCGGTCACCAGGTCATCTCCGAGGCCGCCGCCCACCCGGGCGGGCGGGTCGTGATCGCGGTCTATGTTGACCGAACCAAGAGCCTGAACGGACATCCGCTGTGGATACAGCAGGTGTGGTGACCGACGTGAAGAGGGAGTAGACGTGCCGTATCTCGGGTTGATTTACCTGGTGATCCTGGTGATCGCACTGATCGACATCATCAACACCGACGACGCTGCCGTGCGCGGGCTGCCCAAATTCGCCTGGGTAATCCTGGTCGTGATGCTGCCGTTGGTTGGTGCGCTGGTGTGGCTAGCGGTCGGACGTCCTACCGCGGATGAGCGACCGCGCCGGCAGCATGCGGGTGCGGCCAGCGAGTTCCCGGAATACGACCACCCCGGCCGCTACGTTCCGCAGGACCCCGAGGCCGACCGAGAGTTTCTCCAGCAGTTGCGCGATCGCGCCGAACAGCAACGCCAGATCGCTCGCGAGCAGCAACGAGCTGCCGACCGATCTGACCGCCCAGACGACGATCGTCCATTCTCGCAATAGCAGTCAGCGGAAGCGTTTTCGTTCGTCGACCGTCAACTACGACCGCACACGACAAGGGGCACCATCTGATGTTCGACCGCACGCCACCACCGGTCCTCACCGACGGCGGGGATTGGTGGCTGCTTGTAGACGTGACGAGCGGGTTTGCAACCGGTGCGGTAGAGACCACGACCTGCTATTGCAAAGTGCTGCAATGGGAGCGCTGCGTCGACGCCGACCGCGAACCAGCGTTGGTGGGTTGGTTGAGTGGGAAGGTGCGTCCTGTGCGCGCCGACAGAATTCCGGCTGACACTCCTGTCTCCCCGGGACACTATGTTCGCCTCACCCGGGAAGATATTGACGGTCTAGTGCAGGCAGGCACATGGAAGACCATCGACATCTGGTAGCACCGACGGGGAGAGCCCTGGCCGGGGCCTCACTGCGGCTACATCTCAGACCCCGCTGGACGCGCGTACTTCCGCACGTGCACTGTGCCTAGGAGCCGCCAGACATGCTGGCGAGTCCAGTCCGTCCCGCCGGAGGGCGTCGGGACGCCGGCATGGTTGAGGCGGTCGGCGATCTGTTGGTCGCTGTAACCGCGTGCGTGCCAGTCTGCGATCGCCTGGGCAGTGGAGGGTGAGCACAGCGGTGGCCGCCCGACCGGGCGTCGGGGTGTGGTTGTGGTCATGACCGCGGCTCGCCGTTGTCTCCGCGTCCCAGGACGCGAACGGTGTGGAGTAGATCGGCTAGGACGAGGCGTGCGTGCTCGCGTTGGGCCGGATCGGGGCTCCATAGCGCGGTGCAGGTAGCCAAGAGCAGTAGCAGCCCAGCAATCGCGAGGGCGATGATGCCGACGAGGACGACGGTAGGGGAAATCGAAAGGTCGAATGACGAC
>NZ_JAUZVK010000065.1:0-2077 GCF_031844505.1 Gordonia sp. AC31 | reverse complement strand
TGGCGGCGCGCTCGGTGGCGTCGACGAGGTCGATGTCGCCGACGATCACGTCGGGATCGGCGAGGCCCGCGTCGAGGACGTCGACGATCCGCGCACCGATGCGTCGCACCGTAGGCTCGTCGAAGAGGTCGGTGGCGTACACGATCCGGCCGGCCAGGCCGGCGAGGGCACCGGCGTCGTCCCGATCGGCGGACATCCCGATCATGAGGTCGAACCGGGCAGCGGGCGCACCGGCCTCGACGGGCGTGATCGTCAGTCCCGGCGCGGACAACTCCCCCACGGAGGTCTGTTCGAGGGTCAGCAGCACCTGGGTCAGCGGCGCGAACGCCTCGCTGCGCGCCGGGGCGAGGGCATCGACGAGGTTTTCGAAGGGCACGTCGGCAGCGGCGAACGCATCGAGGTCGGTGTCGCGCACCAACCGGACCAGTTGCTCGAAGGTGGCCGAGGCGTCGACCTCCGTGCGTAGGACCAGAGTGTTGACGAACATGCCGATCAGGGCGTCGAGTTCGGCACGGCCACGGCCGGCCACCGGTGAACCGACCGCGATGTCCGACGTCTCCGACAACCGGGACAGCACCACCGCGACCGACGCGTGCAAGACCATGAACACGGTCACGCCGTGTGCGCGGGCGAACGACTCGATGCGGGGTGCGAGACCCTCGGGCAGGTCGAGGTCCACCACCGCCCCGCGGAGGGACGCCACCGGCGGCCGGGGTCGGTCGGTGGGCAACTCGAGAACCTCGGGCAGGCCGGCCAGGTGATCGCGCCACCAGCGCGACTGCCTGCCGAGTTCGGAGTCCGGATCGTCGATCGAGCCCAGGGCGCGCTCCTGCCAGAGCGCGACGTCCGCGTAGTGCACCGGGAGCGGAGGACGGACAGGCGCGCGACCCTCGACGCGGGACCGGTACGCGTGCAGGAGATCGTCGACCAGGGGCGCCAGTGACTCGCCGTCGGCGGCGATGTGGTGCAGCACGACGACCAGCACGTGGTCGTGTGCACCGCAGTCGTCGGGATCGGATCCGAGAATGCCCGCACGGATCGGGAGGTCGCAGGTGACGTCGAACGGTTCCGCGGACAGCGTCTCCACCCCGGCGGTCCGCCACCACTGGTCGACGGTGACGTCGTCAGCCGCGGCGATGTCCTGCCACGGCCGGCCATCCGGGCCCTGTGGGTAACGCGTCCTCAGCACCTCGTGACGGTCGATCACATCGGCGAGTGCCGCGCGCAAGGCGACGACGTCGAGACGACCACGCACCCGTAGGGCGAACGGGATGTTGTAGGCCGATGACCCCGGATCGAACTGGTTGATGAACCACATGCGTTGCTGCGCCGGCGACAACGCGAGGCGGGCAGGACGCGGGATCGAACCGAGGTCTGGTGTCTCGGCGGGTGAACCGCTGTCGGTGCGACGGGTCGCGTCGACGAGAGCAGCCATCGCGCGCACGCTCGGTGCATCGAAGAGTTCACGAACGCCGAACGGCACACCGAACACGTGAGGATCTCCTGACGTATAAGTGGGCGGATTCCCGTCAGCTTTGATGGGGAAGCGTCGGGCATGCGCCGCCTCGGGTGAGGTTGGCCATCGCGATCAGAGCTTCGGGTGTGTGAAATCCATACGACCGCTTCGTCAATGATCGGAGATGGCAGTTCGTTGCTTCCACTCGCGCATTGCTCATCTGACACTCGACCGCGTTGTGGATCTGCACTTCACGTTTACGGATACTCGTCGCCATAGTGCGAATCTCGGGGATACCGGAGGATTCCGCCTTCCTAATCCATCGTCGCAACGGAGCCCAACATGAAGGGTAGGCACCTGAAAGTATGTGTCGTATCTCTTCTTTCATCTGATAGGCGCGGGCAAGCTGGCTGTTTACGTCGCTGACGACGATGGATTGCAGCCGCTGTTGATTCTCGGTGAGGTTGTCAGGATTCTTCAGCAACGCCCACCTCAACCGGCCACGTTCCACCGGGGGTGTCAGATGGTCTGTGTAAGTCCGGTGCTCATCAGTGAGAGGACAATCTATGAGCATGGCGTTAGACGACAAGCAGCACGACGACGGTCAGCAGCTGCCTGAGC
>NZ_JAUZVK010000064.1:0-2644 GCF_031844505.1 Gordonia sp. AC31 | reverse complement strand
GACCGTCGGCCAATCTGCGCCCCAACCACCGTGCTCCTCGGGTACCGCGAGCGCCAGCAGACCACTTAGGCGTAAGTCCTCTTTCTCACGGGTGGCTGGCCCCCCATCGCGATCCCGTTCGACGATTCCCTCCCGCCAGCTTGCAGCAAGGTCTCGAGCCACCGCGAGAGGATCGCCCGCCCGCCGGTCGGTGGCCGCCGCCGTGTCGTCGGTGACTGTCATTCGTATTCTCCAATCGCTGATGTGCCGGCCGCGCATGTACGCAGGCTCGTCTGCAGAAATTCCGGGGCCGACCAATCAGTCAGGTCGATCGCCTTATCCACCAGATCGTGGTCGACCAGGTACCGCTGTGTCGCAGCAAGGACAGTGAGCGCATCGTGGTCGAGGGTGGGTACTAAGTTGTCGGTGAAGTGCTCGCCGAAACCGCGTGTCACCGCAGTCTCGCTAACACCGAGGTTGCGGGCATGAATCGCGACTGTCTCGGTCAGATGATCGCGCGCCCAGGAGCCTGCCCGGACCACCGTATCCACCAGATGCTGCACGAGTGACGGGTTCTTATCGACGAGTTGCGCGCTGATTGTCCAAACGCTGGCGTAGTGGCTTGTCCTGTCCAAGCTCAGGTCACGCAGCGGTCTAACACCGGTGAGGTCTTCGAACTCCGCGGACCACGGAAGCCAGCTGAATAGCGCATCGACCGTCCCCCCGGCAAAGACTTGTGCCTGATGGGCCCCGACGGCGGGAAAGAGGTCCGAACCGTTCACTGATGCCGATGCGCTGAGTCGGTCCTGCGGTAAGTCGACTCCCGCCGTCTCAATGGGTACGAGCTCGATATCGTTTACTGTTACGCCGGAGTGACGAAGGGTGTGCTGCAGGGCTCGCGCCTCCCAAGTGCCCAGTGCGACGAGAGTCTGGCGCCACGGGTCGAGCTGTCGGTAGTCACCAAGGTCGCCGCGCAGGATCCGGATTGCCGATGCGGATACGCCGACACGATGCCCCGCCAGTTGCTCCGGTGCGGTCAGGGTGGGGTCGGCCGCGTAAAAGCCCAGCTTTCCCTCGAACAGGGTGACGCCCAGGAGGCGTGTGCGACCCGGTGCACGCAGGCCCTCACTCACCAACGGCGGGATCTCTCCGCCGAATCGGGTGTAAGCGGGATGATCGTAGGTGAAGTGCAAGGAGCCCAGCGGCCCTCCCAGCACGTCCAGATTGATGCCAGCCTCGGCGAGCAACTGCGACTCGCGGCCAACCAGCAGGGCGTTGGGAACAGGGCAGTTGCTGTACGCGAGGGTGTGGACCGCTGAGCTGGTGTCGGTCACAGCGCCGCCGCCCCGCTTGGCAGTTCCAGGCCGAGGTGGTCGCGCAGCGTTGATCCCTCATACTCGTCGCGGAATACCCCACGTTCTTGCAACAGCGGCACCACCTGGTCGACAAAGTCCTCGTAAACGCCGGGCAGATAGGCGGCGGAGATGATGAACCCATCAGCCGCTCTCGCATCGAAGTACTCGACCAGTCTGTCGGCGATCTGGGTGGGCGTTCCTCCCCACTGCGGGACAAAACCCACGTTCGTGCCATAACGCTTTCCAAGGTCGGCCAGTGTCAGATCCTCGCCGTCGCTCGCAACCGTGGAGAACATGTGGAGCATGGTGGGGATGTGCGCGTCCCCCAAGCTCGCGACGATGTCGGAGTACTTCGCGTCTAGGGGGAAGGCGGACAAGTCGATTCCACTATGACTCGACAACGTCGACAGACCGACCTCGGGGTGGACGAGACCGTTGATGTATTCGAGGCGATCGCGTGCGATCGCCTCGGTCTCCCCAAGTATGGGCATGACAGCTGTGAAAACCTTCGTGGCGTCGGGGTTGCGACCCGCGGCACTCACTTGCCCCTTGATGTCCTGGTACGTGCGCTGCATCATCTCCAGCGTCGGCGAGATGCTGAACACGGCGTCGGCCCACTGGCCCGCGAAACGTCTACCGCGAGGCGACAATCCGGCCTGGAGGAGTACTGGCTCGCGCTGACTTGAAGGGGGGATTTGCAGGGGGCCGCGCACGTCGAACCAGTCACCACGGTGATCGACGTAATGAACTTTCTTAGGATCAGCGAACCGGCCGCAGATCTTGTCCAACAGCAGCGCATCATCGTCCCACGAGTTCCACAGCTTACGTACGACCTCGACGAACTCGTCCGCGCGGTCGTAACGGGTGTCGTGTTCAAGATGAGCATCGATTCCGAAGTTCTTTGCCTCTGAATCGTTCAGCGATGTCACGATGTTCCACGACACCCGCCCGTCGGACAGGTTATCCAGCGTTGCCAGGATACGGGCGACGTGAAACGGCGGGTAATACGTGGTGGAGATGGTGGCTCCAAGTCCCAACCGGTCGGTCACGGCGGCCATCGTCGCCACCACCGTGGCGGGCTCGAGTGCGATCGCGCCCTGGCCGCCCAGTCCGACGCCTGTTTGCAGATCATGGCCGTAGCTGTCCTCGACTGCGAGAGCATCCGGAAGGAAAAGAAGATCAAACTTTCCGCGTTCAAGGGTCTGAGCGATCTTCTTATAGTATGCACCGGAAAGAAAATCGTTAGTTGCTGCGGATCTAGTGTCCTGAGTCATTAATTTCCGTTCGGTTGTTAGGCTAGGGAATGGCAG
>NZ_JAUZVK010000063.1:0-2652 GCF_031844505.1 Gordonia sp. AC31 | reverse complement strand
TGTCAAGGGCCATTGAGTTCTGCCCAGGGGCGGTCGTGAGACCTGCCCGGTGACGGTCACCAGATCTGCCCGGAGATGGCCATGGGATCTGCCCACAGGGGCTGGCCATCTCCGGTCCCGGGATTGTCAGGTCAAGGGCCTCACCCCCTGGCCGGCGAGTGCTTGGGTGAGGCGGATGGAGTCGCCACTGGTCTGGCAGACGTGAGCGTGATGCAGGAGCCGGTCCACTGTCGCGGTGGCGATGGTCTTGGGCATGAGCTCGTCGAAACCGGCCGGGTGCAGGTTCGAACTGATCGCGATGGCGCGTTTCTCGTAGGCGGCGTCCACCAGGCGGTAAAGCCCTTCGGCGGCGTCGGTGGCCACCGGCAGCAGTCCGATATCGTCGACGATGATCAGGTCGGCGCGCAGGATCTTTGCGATGGCCTTGGTGACGGTGTCGTCGGCGCGGTGCCTGCGCAACAGCACGCCGAGGTCTTCCAGGGTGAACCAGGAGACCTTCAGCCCCTGCTCGACGGCTTGCTGTCCGAGCGCCTCGAGTAGGAATGTCTTGCCGGTCCCGGAGGGTCCGCAGACCACGAGGTTCTCTTTGCGATGCACCCACTCCAGCGTCCGCAACGCCTGTTGAGTCGGTGCAGGGATCGAGGAGGCGGACTCGTCCCAGGCGTCGAAGGTCTTGCCGGTGGGAAATCCGGCGGTGGCGCGGCGTGTGGCCAGCGAGGCCCGGTCACGGCCGTTGGCCTCCTCGGCCAGCAGAGCGCGCAGCACCTCGGCCGGGTCCCAGCGTTGGGACTTGGCGGTGGCGAGCACTTCGGGCGCGTGGCGGCGAATGTGCGGCAGTCGCAGGCGCCGCAGGATGGCGTCCAGGTCGGCGGGCAGTGGCGGACTGGCCGGCACACCCAGCGCCGGAACCTCGGTGGTGGTCATCGGTCTTCCTCCTCAGAATCGGTGGCCAGTGGTGACTGCTGGCCCAGGGCGGCCCATCCGGCGGTGCCCTGGGTCAGCGACCGGTCCTCACCCGCAGAGTGCGACTGCCCGGTAGCGCCGGAGGCGGCGTGGTGGTTGAGGATCGAGGGCAGATCGGCCTCGGCGAACCGGTTGTGCAGGGCCGCGTGCCCGAGCGCCCAGTCGACCTCGTCGGGGTCGAACAACTTGGCCAGGGCGACGGCCTCGGCCATCTTCACGCGCATCTTCGTCGTGCCCGCAGCGGCGGCCTCGGTCAGCCACAGCCGGGCCCCGTCACCGAGTGCCAGGAACGCCGCCTCCGCGGCGTTGCGGGCGCGGGGTTGGCGGTGCAGGGCACCGGCCGGGGCGTCTGGGAAGTGCGCATCGGCAAGTCGCGGGCTTCCCGGGGTCGCCCGCAGGTGGCGGGCCACCTCCACCGGCCCAGCGGGTCCGACGTGCACCACGACGATCTGCTCACCGGCGCCGGCACCATGGGCGCGGACCCAGACGGTCTCGCCGAGCAGCGTGTGCGGTACCGAGTACTGCCCGGATTCGAACGTCACCATCGGCGAGTTCACCGGCACCTGCCGCGTGGTCCCCAGCGCCACCGTGTACGCCTCGGTCGGCACGGTGTGCAGACGGGCCCGTTCCTGAGCGAGCATCTGCGCTGGGGCTCGCCGAGTGATGCGGTGCTCCCGGTCGTTGACCTGCTCGCACCATTGCTCGCACGCCCCCTCCAGCTCGGCGAACGAGGAGTACTCACCGCGCAAGTTGGTGTCCTTGGGCACCAGGTCGGCCTTGGCGACCTTGACCGTCGACTCCGAGCCACCCTTGGAAGCCGGATCCGCGGGCTCGCACGTGAGCACCGTGACCCCATAGTGGCGGGCGAACGCCACCATCTGCGGGTTGCGCACCGCCATTCCCGCCACATGCTCCACGGTGACGGTCTTCTCGTTGTCGGTCAGCACATACGTCGGCGCCCCGCCCAGGCGGCGCAACGTCACATCCAAAGCGGCGAACACACTCGGGGCGGTCCTGTCGCGGATCGGCAGAACCACCCGAAACCGCGACCACGCCAGCCACGCACAGAACAGCACGGTCTTGACCCCGTCGATCACCGGACCGTCACCGAAGTCGTACTGCAACCACAGGCCCGGCTCGGTCACCCACGGCCGGTGCACCCGGACGTTGCCGAGCCGGTAGGACTTCTTCACCGCCGCCACCGCCCGACGCGTGGTGCGCTCCGAACCGGTGAACCCCACCGCGAGCAGCTTCTCGTGGACCACGTCCGCGCGGATCTTGCCGCCCGAGCGCTCCACCCACTCCTCGACCTTCGGCATGAACTCATCCATCAGCTGCGGCCGGGCCGCCGGCTTGTCGGTCAACCGGCCCGCATCACGAGCAGTCACATAGCGGGCAACAGTGTGATGCGAGACCCCGGCGAGCTCGCCGGCATCCCGATAGGACCCTGTCAGATCAAACGCTTCGAGAATTTCCATGATCTCCTCGGCAGACTTCATGTTGTCCCTCCTCGGGGCGATGGGCGCTTCAGCACCGCTATCGCACCCGAGGAGGGGCCCCGAACCGCCCAAGCGGGCCGGGAAACAATGTCGTGTCGGGCAGATCCCATGACCGCCAGCGGGCAACTCTCACGTCCGCCAGCGGGCACCCTCGTGACCGCCTACGGGCAGTCTCTCGTGTCCGTCGTCA
>NZ_JAUZVK010000062.1:0-3035 GCF_031844505.1 Gordonia sp. AC31 | reverse complement strand
ACTGCCCGCCCCCGACCTCGACCACCGCCCGCAGGCGTGGTGCGGCCCCTGCGATGAGGCCGTCGAGGCGATGTGGGCGTGGAAGACCGGCGTGCCCGCCAGCGGATCGGTGCGCTACGGCAAGCAGTACAACTACCGGTGCCCGCGCTGCTTCGGCGAGGTCTCCCCCACCACCACGCCATCGCTGACCGCCCTGGACCTGACCCACCTGGGAACTCGTATCGGCGATCGGGCCAAACCGCTGGCCCCGGCGACCATGGCCCGCGCCGAACGCTGCCGCCAGAAGTTCGCCGAGTTCCCCGCCGTGCTGATGCCGGCCAAGGCCCAACGCGGAGTGGAACGCCACCCGCTGCAACCGATGTCGACGCAAACCTCGCAACAAGAGACCGCGCTGCTCAGTACCGGCGCGATCATGGTCGCCGCCGGAAACACCTTCGAGCGTCCCGGGTCCTCGTGCCGGGCCAGGACCCTCGGTCAGCCGCTGTGGACCCAGCCCGCCACCAACACCACCGGCCTGATCACTCCCCCGATCGCGATGGCCATCAACAACTTCCAAGGCGCACCGCGCGGCATCAACGAGGCCCTGCCCACCCAGGGCGGATCGGAAACCCTGAGCATCCTGTCCTCAGGTGTGGTGCCCTTCCGCAAACACACCACCCCGGCCAGCCACGCCCAGGCCATGCCGACCGTCACCGCCGAGCAGACCCCCGGCCTGCTCACCGCCGCCGGTGACCGCGCCCTACTCGCAGGCTGGTTCAAACAGAACGGCAGCACCGGAACCGAGACCGCCCCGCACCCGCTCACCGATCCCCTGGGCACCATGACCAGCCGCGACACCACCGCCCTACTCGCCGCCCACTGGCGCGACGCCCTCGCCGAGATCTCCCTCGAAGAGTGCTTCTTCCGCATGATGACCCCCCACGAGGTCGGCCGCGGATGCGGATTCGACCCCGACTTCGGCGACCACAAAGGCACCTTCACCGTCTGGGGAAAAGGCCGTGACCAGATCGACGGCTACGGCAACGCCGTCACCCCACCAGTCCCCCTGTGGATCGGCACCCGACTCCGCGAGGTCCTGCACCCCCGAGGCGCGTAACCATCACCGGCCCCGGCGACACCAGCCACGCCGGGCCGGACAGACCCACACCCCAGCAGAAGAGGAGCGGTTCTCGTGCCGGTCACCCACCACACCGATTGCTATTATTGCTGCATGATCGACGCTGGCCGGTGGGGCGCGATCCGCGACCTGGCGGATCGCCAGTTCGGCCTGTTCACCACCGCCCAAGCCCGCCACCTCGGCGTCGCCCCCTACGTACTCGCCCGGCTCGCCGAGCGCGAGGAAATCGTCCGGGTGCATCACGGCGTCTACGAACTCCCCGAATCCTCGGCCTGGACCACGGTCGGCGACTGGGCGGCACAGTGGCTGGCGCTGCACCCCGCCGCCGACGTCGAGGACCGCCGCGCCCACCCCGACAGCGTGGTGAGCCATGCCGCTGCCGCCCAAGTGCTTCGGCTGGGCACGGTCACCGCATCCGGGCTCGAGCTGAGCAGCCCGCACCGGATCAACGTTCGCGATCCCTCGGTGCGCACCTGGCGCCGGCCGATCGGTACCCGCGGCCGCGACTGGGACCTCGTCGACGGACTGCCGGTGACCACACCCGCCCGTACCGTGGCCGACCTGCTGGTCACCCACGGCGACGGCGGGCACATCGGGACCGCGCTGCACACCTGCCTGAGCGAGTCGCTGGTCGACGCCGACGAACTGATCGCAGTGTGTGACCGGGCCGCGCCGCGCTGGAACTACGCCTCGGGCGCCGAGCTGTTCGCCTCGCTGCTCGATCAGGCCCAGATGCCGGCCGAACCGGTGCTGGTCGGCTGATGCCGTATGCGTCCGAAGAGGCCTTCCGCGCCGGACTGAGAGCCCGCCTGTCCGCTGAGGCTCGCACGAACAGGTTCAGCCGCGACGAGCTCGCCCAAACCGTCACCCTCCAGTTGTTCCTTGCCCGGCTGTTCCGCTCCCCCGACGCCGACCAGTGGATTCTCACCGGCGGCACCGCCCTGCACTTCCGGGCACCGACCCAAGCCCGCCCGACCGCCGACGCCGACCTGGCCACCCGCCTCGACGCCGAACACATGCAGCGATCGCTGCGCCAGGCCGCCCAACCCGGCCCCGGCGATTTCGGCGAGTTCGACGTCAGGATCACCGCGACCCGTAGCCCAGGCTTGTTCGCCGGACGTATCCACTACAACATTGCCGGGCAACGGTTCTCCAACGCCAAACTCGACATCGCCACCCACCGGGAGATGCTGCTACCGCCCGAGATGTTGAGCCCTCACCCCGTGCTCGCGCTCGACGAACTCGACCCCATGCCCGTGATCCGGATGCAAGCCGCCGCCGAAGCGGTCGCCGACAAGGTCGCCGCCCTCTACGAGCTGCACGGCCCCCACGGCGACACCCCCTCCACGCGCGCCCACGATCTGGTCGACCTCGTCATCCTCGCCCGCACCCAGTCATTCGACGCCGAGCAGCTCCACACCGCGATCCGCCACCAAGAACACCGCCGCGGTCTGACGATCCCGGTGCCGTTGGTCCTGCCCAACCCGACCTGGGAACGTGACTACCCCCAGCACGCCGTCCACAGCGGTTTGCCGGCGCACCTGCACCAGGCCGACGCCGCGCTCGCGGCCGCCAACAGCCTCATCGAACCGATCCTGACGGACGCGACTGGGAACGGTCAGTGGAACCCCGACGACGGTGCGTGGACCTCGCAGAGAACGCGCTCGATCGGAGAACTGCTCGGCGACACTCGCGCCCCACGCTCGGCGCCGAGCACACCCGCACCCGAGACATCCAGTGGGACGTCGGCACCGAGGGTGGAACGCTCCCGCGACTACGGGCCCGAGCTGTAGCCGTGAACGTCGAACGAGGGTGTCCAGTCGCATAACGCCGCTCGACGACGTGCGTATCAAACCTAGTGACGGATCGCAGGGCTTCGGGAAGTCCAGTGTGGTGGCCTTACCACCAGGACTTTCGT
>NZ_JAUZVK010000061.1:0-3231 GCF_031844505.1 Gordonia sp. AC31 | reverse complement strand
CATCCCATTGTGGCCCCTCGCGATTCGTGAGGGGCCACAATGCTTTTCTGGGTCGAGACGTGATCAGTCGGTGCCCTTCGGAACGACGATCATCGGAACCGACACCGCGCGAAGGATTTTCGCTGCGGTTGTGCCGAGGAAGAGCGTGTTGGGCGCCGCCAGCCGGCTGGAGCCGACCATGACCACATCGCCGTCCTGCCAGTCCAGGGAGCCGACCGCCTCCTCGATGGTCGACCCCTGGGCGATCGCCGAGCTGACCGGGAAGTCCGGTGGCAGTTGTTCTCTGGCCGCCTCGAGACTGCGTCGCGCGTGTTCGCGAGCGTGGTCGAGGGCCCGTTCTTCCGGCTCGGTGCGCCAGGGTTGGACGTCGTCGACGGCGACCAGCGAGATCAGCCGGATGGGCCGATGTGCACGGACACCGCTGCGCAACGCCGTCTGGAACAACAGCTGGGTGCCTGGCCGGCTACCGATCGCGACCGAGATCTCTCGCACCTCGTCGGCGCCGAGATGCGCGAACCCCGGTGGCGCCACCGCCACCGGGACCGGTGCGGAATGCAAGATGTCGTTGACCACGGTCCCGAGTGTGTGCCGGCCGCGGATACCGCCACCCGCGCCGCCGATGACCAGCATGTCCGCCGATGTGCGCCGGGCCTGCACGATGAGACCCTCCCCGGGGTTGGCGTGTTCGGCGATCGTCGTGGTGGTCTGGATGTCGTCGGGGAGTCTGGCGGCAGCGGCGTCGAGCCAGCGGCGGGCCGCATTGTCCAGGGCGTCGGAGAGGCGTTCGACCGAGACCTGTTCGGACGGGTCGGCGCTGTCCGGCTCGGGTGGGATGACGATGCAGAGCTCGAGTTCGGCGTCGAAGGTCCGCGCGAGGCATGCGCCGAGGGCGACCGCGTCGTCGCCTCCCGAGGTGGCGATGTATGCGACGAGCAGCTTCATCGGTACTCCCAGCGTCGGTGTCTCGGTCCCGGTCATCGCCAGCCTAGTCATCTCCGACGGGGTGCCGGGGGACACGCTTAGATGGGGTCATGGACTCCCTCGTCGACGGTTACCTCAGCCACATCATGGACGAATGCCATTCGGACCGATCCGGTCATGTCGCCGACTACATCCCGGAACTGGCCGCCGTCGACCCCGAGGGTTACGGCCTGTCGATGTGCGTGCACGACGGCCACACCTACTCACATGGTGACTCCGCGACGGCGTTCACCATCCAGTCGGTCTCCAAGCCCCTCACCTATGCGATGGTCCTGAAGAAGCACGGCACCGCGGCGGTCGACGCGAAGATCGGCGTCGAGCCATCCGGCGAGGCATTCAACGAGATCAGCGTGGACGAGCGCCGACGCCCGAAGAACCCGATGATCAATGCGGGGGCCATCTTTGCCGCATCCATGCTGTTGCCGCCGACCCGGGACGTGGCCGAGGCGGCGGTCGACGCCGCCTTCCGGGAGGTGCTCGAGTTCTACTCCGGATGTGCCGGACGGCGCCTCACGATGGACGAGGGGGTCTATGCCTCCGAGGCCGCGACGGGTTCGCGCAACCGCGCGATCGCCTACATGCTAGACAGCTTCGGGGCTCTAGAGACCAGCCCGGACGCCGCTCTCGACCTCTACTACCGACAGTGCTCGATTCGGGTGACGACCGACGACCTGGCCGGGATCGGCGCGACGATCGCGAACGGCGGGATGAATCCCCGCACGGGTCGGACGGTCTTCTCCAACGAGACCGCGCAGCGGTTGCTGAGTGTCATGACGACGTGCGGGATGTACGACGGCGCGGGGGACTGGGTCACCTCCGTCGGCCTGCCGGCGAAGAGCGGCGTCGGTGGCGGGATCCTCGCGGTGCTGCCGGGGCAACTCGGCATCGGCGTGTACTCGCCACGGCTCGACGGTCACGGCAACAGCGTCCGCGGCGTCGACGTGTGTCGGCATCTGTCCACCGACCTGGGTCTGCACATGTTCAACGTGACACGGGAGAGTCGGGTGACGATCCGGTCGGTCTACGACCTCGCCGACACCCCCGTCAGCGCGGAATGGGGCGAGCAGGAGCGCAGCTATCTGCGGACCTGTCGCGACCGCATCCGCGTGTACGAACTGCAGGGAGACCTGACCTTCGCCGGCGCCGAGAGTGTCCAGCGGCGCCTCATGGCCGACATCGACGCATACACCGTCGTCATCGTCGAGATCTCCCGCATCGGGGTAATCGACGCGGTCGCACGCACGATGGTGCTGAGCATCAAACGGCTGCTGGACGACAGCGGCCGGCGGGCCGCGCTCGTCGACCCGGACGGCGTCGTCCGCGACAGCGTCGATCGGCACCGTGACGACGCGGCGGTGCCCGATCTCGATGCGCCGCCGGAACTCCGGGGATTCGACCCGGCGCTTCCGCACGTGCACTCGACGATGGACGACGCGGTCGTCGATGCCGAGACGTTTCTGCTGAAGCACTACTACGACGAGTGAGCGGGCCGCGCCGCCCGGTTCCGGGACACACCACTAGGGTGGGCACGTGCGTCTCGTCATCGCGGAGTGTCAGGTCGACTACGTCGGGCGGCTGACCGCCCATCTGCCCATGGCCCGGCGGTTGCTGCTGATCAAATCGGACGGATCGGTGAGCGTGCACGCCGACGACCGGGCCTACAAGCCGTTGAACTGGATGAGTCCGCCGTGCTGGCTCACCGAGGCGCAGGTTCCCGACGGTACGCAGGCGGAGGCGTACTGGGTCGTCACCAACAAGGCGGGCGAGGAACTCCGCATCACCATCGCGTCGATCGAGCACGACTCCCAGCACGACCTCGGCATCGACCCCGGCCTCGTCAAGGACGGCGTCGAGGCGCACCTGCAGGAGCTGCTCGCCGAGCATGTCGAGACGTTGGGTCCGGGTCACACGCTCATCCGCCGCGAGTACATGACCGCGATCGGGCCGGTGGACCTGCTGTGCCGGGACGCATCGGGTGCCACGGTGGCGGTCGAGATCAAACGGCGCGGGGAGATCGACGGCGTCGAGCAGCTCACCCGGTACCTCGAGCTGCTCAACCGCGACACCACACTCGCCCCGGTGGCCGGCGTATTCGCCGCCCAGCAGATCAAGCCGCAGGCCCGCACGCTGGCCGAGGACCGCGGAATCCGTTGCGTCGTGCTCGATTACGACGAGCTTCGCGGCGCGGAGAGCACGGAGTTCCGGCTCTTCTAGGCCCACCCTGCGGAGCAAGCGGCGTGGCCCACCCCT
>NZ_JAUZVK010000060.1:0-3863 GCF_031844505.1 Gordonia sp. AC31 | reverse complement strand
ATTGTCGCAGCTGCCGGAGACCGCGCGCGGCCGGTGCCGGCGGCCACCGACTTCACCTCGTCACCGGCGGTCGGTGTGACCGCTCGCGTCGAGGGCGCCACAGTGCGGGTGGGCGGGCCCCGCATGCTCGAGGAACAGGGCCATCAGGAACTGGCCATCGCTGATCGCTGGCGCGCCGACGGCGCAATCATCCTGCATGTCACCCGCGACACTGAGCTGATTGGAGCTCTCAAACTTGCTGATGAGGTGCGCGGGGAATCCCGCCAAGCCGTCGAGGTGCTGCACGCCCGCGGGGTCGAGGTTGTGATGATTACCGGCGACGCCGAAGCAGTGGCGCACACCGTCGCTCACGACCTCGGTATCGATCGGGTGTTCGCCGGTGTACGGCCGGAAGACAAAGCCAGCAAGGTGGCCGAACTGCAGCACGAAGGCCGCAAGGTGGCGATGGTGGGCGACGGCGTCAACGACGCCCCCGCCCTGGCCCAGGCCGATGTGGGCATCGCGATCGGGGCCGGCACCGACGTCGCGATCGCCTCGGCCGGGGTCATCCTCGCCAGCGACGACCCCCGCTCGGTGCTGTCGGTCATCGAGCTGTCGGACGCCAGCTACCGAAAAATGAAGCAGAACCTGTGGTGGGCAGCGGGATACAACCTGATCTCTGTACCGCTGGCCGCCGGAATTCTCGCGCCCATCGGGTTCGTCCTGCCGATGTCGGTCGGAGCGATTCTGATGTCAGCCTCGACGGTCGTGGTCGCACTCAACGCGCAACTGTTACGCCGACTCGACCTGCAGCCAGGCGCGAGTACAGTGCGTGGACTGCAGCACAACCGACCGAGATCCATTGAGAAGGTGAGTCCATGACCGCTGCGTCCGCACCGGGACAATCCTCCACCCCGGAAGAATCCTCTGCCTCGGAACACTCTTCCCACGGTTACATCAGCGATAAGGGCAAATACCTGGCCCGCCTCAAGCGCATCGAAGGCCAATCCCGAGGTATCTATCGGATGGTCGACGAGGAGCAGTACTGCATCGACATCCTGACCCAGATTTCGGCGCTGACCAAGGCGCTGGAGGGGGTCGCGC
This sequence comes from Gordonia sp. AC31, assembly GCF_031844505.1. Lineage (NCBI taxonomy): Bacteria > Bacillati > Actinomycetota > Actinomycetes > Mycobacteriales > Gordoniaceae > Gordonia > Gordonia sp. AC31. The sequence continues at coordinate 2,780 of NZ_JAUZVK010000060.1, read as the reverse complement.
TGGGTTTGCTCGACGACCATCTCACCCACTGTGTGCTCGATGCCGCCCACGCCGGCGGGGACGAGGCGCAGGAGAAGATCGCTGAAGCCTCGGCGGCCATCGCTCGCCTCGTTCGTTCCTGAGCCACCCACCACGCCGGGTTCGTCACAGGCGTGGTTCGCCGACCCACTGCGGCACCACCGGCCCCGGCGCGCGGGCGTCTGCATCAGCGGCCATCGCCAGAACCACCCCGCGATCGGCCAGCCACTGTGCCGGATCGACGTTGACTCCCGTCGGGTCGAGAACCTCGAAATGCAGATGCGGGCCGGTCGAGACCCCACGGTTGCCCACTGTGGCGATCGATTGGCCCATCCGTACTCGCGCGCCCTGCTCGAGCAGATTCTCGTCGTTGTGTCCGTAGGTGGTGATCGTGCCGTCATCGTGCCGGATCCGCATCCACAACCCGAACCCCTCGGCAGGTCCGGAGGTGATGACCTCCCCGTCAGCTACCGCGACAATGGGCGCGCCCAGATCATTGCCGATATCAATGCCCTGATGGCCCCGTCCGTCACCGAAGGTGGACGTGATCTCGCCCGCAGTCGGCGCCACCGCACCGCCACTACCGGGCAGCAGCGGTGTCGGCGTTCCGGGTTCCTGCGGCTGGGGGCCATGCGGCTCGTTCGGATCGTGCGGCACGATTGCGGCGATCAGGGTGGCTACCAGCCGGGCCAGCGGTAACGCGTCGATGATCCGGAACCCGTCTATCGGATCAATGAGCGAAAACGTGCCGAAGCACTGCAGTGCGGCTGCACTGCCCGCATCGCCGACGCTGCCCGACTGGGCCTGAGCGCCCAGGCAGGACGCCGTCTGCGTGATCGGCTTCCCCAAATTCGCCGCCGCGGCACCACCCAAAGCGGCCTTCACCGAGTCCTGCACGATCGCGATCAGCTCCCCGGCCACATGTCCATCGGTCGAGGCCGCCGCCGGTGCGGTGGCAATCACAGGCGCAACGCCCACGCACACCGCCGCTGCCACCCCCAGCGCTTTGGGGCCCCACTGCTGCCCCGCCTTGAGCCGTAGCGATGTCAACACCATCTGCATGCGGTCGGACCTTTCCCGCGGACGTCGTAGACCCACGCACGAGTGCCATGCGTGTACCCGCGAGATCACACCACAAGTCACTTGTGCCCCACCAGTCACACGCGGCTCCACTACGAAGCGAACTAATCAGGCATTAGCGGCTTTGTTTGCGCAGTTCACCGCCCGTTTTGTGGGTGCCGGGCAGGCGACTAACTACTATCGGTGTTAGTAGAATTGTTATCGAAGCGCCGCCGGGCGGTGGCGAAGTATCACTCTTGAGGAGGAGATCGATGAGAGTCACACGAACCGGTGTCGTCGTTGCTGCCGCGGCGGCTGTTCTGACAGTGGTGGCCGCGTGTTCGGACACCTCGACTGAGGATCATTCCTCGATGTCGGGGATGGGTACCAGCGCGGCCAACAGCGAATCGTCAGCGGCGGCCACTGCCGAACACAACAGCGCAGACATCTCGTTCGCCCAGCAGATGATCCCCCACCACACCCAGGCGATCATGATGAGCGACATCCTGTTGGAGAAGGACAACATCAACCCCCAGGTCGTCAGTCTGGCCCAGCAGATCAAAGACGCTCAGCAGCCCGAGATCGACCAGATGCAGTCGTGGCTGAAGCAATGGGGAGCCCCACTCGAGGGCCAGGGACACAACATGGACATGGGTACGTCGATGGCGCCGGGTTCCTCCCCGATGCCGTCGATGATGGGCATGATGTCGCCAGAACAGATGCAGCAGCTACGCGACGCGCAAGGAGCCGAGGCGTCGCGCCTGTTCCTGACGCAGATGATCGAACACCATCGCGGCGCCATCGCCATGGCCAAGACCGAGATTCAAGACGGCCAATCGCCCGAGGCGATCGCCCTGGCACGTCAGATCGTCACTGATCAGGAGAGCGAAATTGCGAGGATGCAGCAGCTTCTCAACAACCCCTAGCGGTCGGACCTGCCCGGGTCGGTCTGGGCTACACACACATCGCGATCACCATCGCCGCGACGACACCGGACACCGCTAGCGTGGTCGGTACCGCCACCACACCAGCCACGGCCGCGGCGGCACCCACATGATGACGTCGCGACCGGCACCGGTGACCGGAGTCCAAGCGGCTCAACCGAGGCCCCACCGACGACGAATCGCTGATCGACAACACACCCACCGGGCCCGCTACAGGTCCCGAACGGGCCAACGTTCCCAACGCCGAGCAGACCGCCCGCGCACCCACCAGCTGGGCGGCGCGGGCATCGGCGGCTTGCTCGACCAAGCCGGCGACCTCACGGCCCGCGCGGCTGAACAACGGAATCAGCGGGAACGCACGCCCGAGAGCGCGGGCCGCCAACACCACGGTGTGATGACGTTGCCGCCGGTGTGCGCGCTCATGAGCAACGACGGCATCGAGTTCCTCACCGGACAACGCCGCCTGCAACCCGGTCGTGGCGGCAATGCCGGCATCCTTGCCCGGCAGACAAAACGCCATCGGCCGCCCGTCGGCGAGCCACCACACATCGGGATAGCGCTCACTGCGGGCGCCCACCAACCGCAACGACTGCAGATACTCCTCACGAGCACCGCGCATCCGCACCGCCGATCGCACCGCGATCGTCACCGCTCGGACAATCGCTGCCACGGTCACCACCGCCAGCACGCCACCAGAGATCGCTTCCACCCGCGGGGATGCGCCGTGTGACAACACCCGCAGACACGACACCACCTCAG
>NZ_JAUZVK010000059.1:0-4002 GCF_031844505.1 Gordonia sp. AC31 | reverse complement strand
GGTTACGCCCGCGTTTAAGTCGGCTGGCCTGCCTCGCTCTAGTAGGCAGAGGTGGCACACTTGGGTCTCGTGATCACTGGAACGCTGGGCTTGACCCTGTCCGGTTGGCGTGTGATGCTTCTGCTTGACCGCAAAGCCACACATCACGAGACGCTCGATCAGCCCGGGAGGATCCGATGAACACCAAACCTCACGATCGACTGGACGACTCAGCTCGTCGACCAACTCGAACGCCACTGGACCGACCAACTCCGCCCCCGCCTGGACGGGATGACCGACGATGAATACCACTTCTCCCCTGCGCCCGACGAGCGGACCTGGGGCGTACGCCCCCGGGGCACCGGCCTCGCCGCGGTCCAGGGAGGATCCGGCGACTTCACGATCGAGTTCGCATTTCCTGAGCCCGATCCGGCCCCGTTGACGACGATCGCGTGGCGCATCGGTCACGTCGTCGTCGGCGTCCTCGGGGCACGCTGGCACTCCCACTTCGGGGGACCACCGCACGACTACATGACCCACGACTACGCCGGCAACGCCGCCGGCGGTCTGGCCCAACTCGACACCGTCTACGCCGGCTGGATGGACGGGGTACGGGGCCTGGATGCCGAAGCACTCGCCGCACCCGTCGGCCCCGACGAAGGACCGTGGGCCGACGCGCCCATGGCGATGCTCGTGCTCCACATCAACCGGGAGGTCATCCACCACGGAGCCGAGATGTGCCTGCTACGCGACCTCTACGCCACGACCCACTGACCACGTCGGCGCGTCAGTTCGCCGGCGCCTCGCCCCGTCGACGAACCGTCCCGGCGACACGTCGCCAGGCCGCGAACTTCACGCTCGAACAACCCACCACGCCCACATCAGCACCACCGACACCAAGGAGTAGTCATGCCACTATTCGCAGCAACGACGACCACCGAGCTCGACAGCCTCATCGAATGGGTCGACGTCTGGCTCACCAACGCACGGTCCATCGTCTCCGGGCTCACCGGCGACCAACTCCGAGCCCGCCCGATCGAGACGAGCGAGCTCACACTCGGATGGCTGATCCTGCACATCGGTGAGGTGGCCGAGACCTGGATCGCGCGCGCCGCCGCCGGGCCCGGACCGCTCGAGACCGGCCGGACGCTCGTCGAGTCCTTCGAGCACCTGGCCACCGTCAACGAGGTCGCGCCTGACGCGACCGCCGAGGACGTCCTCGCCGAGTTCGACCGACGGCATGCTGCGGCGCTCGAGCATCTGCGACGTGTGGACCTCGACGTGGCCGTGCCCGTTCCGGCTGAGATGCCGTGGTTCCCGCCGGACCTCCCGGCGTTCAACGGACGCTGGGCCGTGTTGCTCGCCGTCAACGAGATCGGGCGGCACAGCGGACATGCCGACATCTTGCGAGAAGCGATCGACGGCAGCACGATGTTCGAGCTCATCGCCGGCGACCAGGGTATCGACATGTCCTACATCGGCACGTGGTTCGCCGAGCACCCCGAGGTCCCCCCGACTTGGCTCAAATTATTGCGGTAGTCATGGGGCCTCGAGCTTCGTGATGAGCTCGGCTATCTCCGGTGGCAGCGGTGAGGCGGCGTGGACGGTTTGGCCGGCGATGGTCAGCTCGAAGGTGCGGTACCGCTTCAGCGTTCTGACCAGACGTTTCAGAGATAATCCGGAGCGTTGCTCAAGCAGATGCCCCACCGCCATCGCGGCCATGACCACGGTCAGGTGCGCCTCGATGGAGTCACGTTTGTGGTGGTAGATCGGCCGTGCCTTCAGGTCTGACTTGGACATGCGGAACGACTTCTCGATCTTCAACAACTGTCGGTAGGAGCCGATGACCTGGTCAGCGGTCAGATCTACGCGGGAGGTCTCGTATCCCTTGATCCCGGCCAATGCTCGGTTCTTGTCCACCAGCGCCCAGTTGACCTGCTTCTTCGGCGCTTTGAGGTCAACGAAACGATTCCGTTTGATCCCGATCTTCCCCGCGACGGCCTTCTCAGCTTTGTCGACCTGCTCGTTGATGCCCTTGAGGGTGCGGCGAGCCCGGTCCCACGAGTACCGGTAATACGTCACCGAATGCGGCACCCCGTCCGGCCCACGACCGCTCCGGTCGGACATCGTCCACGTCTGCCCGTCGGTGTACTCGGCCTCGGGGTTGGCTTTGCGCCAGGCCTGCAGCACGTACGGGACCTCCGGGGTGCGCACGCCGAGGATGTAGTGCAGACCGGCGTCGATGATGGCCTTCTTGTTGCCGTCGGAGAACATGCCGGCATCGGCCACGACGGTGATGTCATCAACCTTGTAGGTGGCAGCGAACCGTTCGAGCATGGGCAGCATGGTGCGGGTCTCGGCCATGTTGCCCTCGAATGCGCCTACTGCCAGCGGAAACCCGGACGCATCTGAGAGTAGGCCGACGGTGATCTGCGGTTCCAGACGGCGTTCCTTGGAGAAGCCGGGCTTGCGGAACTCATCGCCCTCATCGGTCTCGAAATACAAAGTGGTGACGTCGTAGAGGACCAGGACGCCGGGGCCGATCCCGGCGTGCGCGGCACATGCCGCGGTCAGGCGCTGGCGGAACTCATCGGCGGAATACGCCGGCAGTCGCCTCTTGATCGTGGCGTAGCTGGCGCTGACGATGCCGATCTCGGCCAACGTCTCCACCGAATCGAGTTTGGAACCGGGCTGGACGATCCTGGCCACCACCAGGTCAGCGAACACCCGATCGCCTTTAGTCGCTTCGTCGAACCCGAGCGCCCTGTACGCGCCGGTGATGGCCTCGATCAGGTGGCCCGCCCGTTCGGAGGTCACCGGCACCGGCGCCTGCTTGGACCCCGTGCCTGCTGGCGTCAGGTCAATTCCCAGGTCAAGTGACTGTTGCTCGCCGTCGATGATCTGCTGCGCCTTGGCCTGAAGCAGAGCCAACTGCTCTTGGTCATGAGCCGAACCGACGTGCTTCAGCTTCTTCGAACCCCGGCTCTCAGAGAAAACCACCTGCACCGCCGTCGCCCCCGACGCGGTCTTCACGGTTCGGACGTAGGGGCTCACGAATATCGAATCTACCCAGCCACCCCGGCCTACCCGCTTAGTGCGGAAAAACCGGCTGCTCGACCACTATCCCCGCAGGCAGAGCCGTCAATATGGGATGCCTCACACCAAATTGAGCCAAGTCGGGTCCTACATCGGCACGTGGTTCGCCGAGCACCCCGAGGTCCCGGCGCCGCAATGGTGAGGAGTTCTGCGGGGGCTCGGGACCAGCGACGGTGAGGGTCGGGGGTCGGTGAGGGCCGAGAGCCTGTGGGAGCTGATCCGCTTTGTGATCTCCGCCGGGCTACTCGTTCCAACCGGCGAAGGTCTCGAACTGCTCGCCGATCATGCGCGCCAGGATGCCGGGCTCGGGAACGAGTCCGGCATCGGTGGCGATACCCACGGAGACCGGGCCGTTGCAACTGTAGATGCAGACGCCCAGGGACTGGTCACCTGTCATCGGCACCCACCCCAGCAGGCTGTTTGGGACGCCTTTCGGAAAGCGCGGTTCTGATGATCGGGTAGCGGTCGGACGGGCATCGGATAGCGGCATCTGCCCGTCCGACCGCTGGGCCGCTATGGCGTTGCCGTGGCGAGGTGTCGTCGCATGTTTGGTCCGTCGAGGGCGATGATCTCGGCGCCGGCGACGATCCGGTTGAGGATCGACTCGGCGATGACCGCGTCCTGGAGCGACTTGTACCAATCGGGCGGATCGAACTGCGAGGTCACCAGAGTCGACCCGCGGCCTTCGCGAGCGGCCAGAATGTTGAGCAGCTCCGCCGCGGTGTGCGGCGCCACCGGCGTGGTCAGGAAGTCGTCCAGCACTAGCAGGTCGCAGTTGTGCAGGTCAGTGAGGAAGTCCAGCCGGCGCTGCGAGGTCGGCTCCAGTACGGCGAGCCGGTTGGCCAGGTCGTCGAGTCGGAAGAACCTCGCGGTGTAGTACTTTCGGCACGCCGCGTTGAGAAGCGCCTGGGCGAGGTAGGTCTTGCC
>NZ_JAUZVK010000058.1:0-4144 GCF_031844505.1 Gordonia sp. AC31 | reverse complement strand
GGGATTTCGCCCTCGCGTCTGGTAACTCTGGACCCCACACATCGGCGATCGAAGGAGATCCATGGACGTCGCAGGCAAGGTGGCCATCGTCACGGGTGGCGGTGCGGGTATCGGCGCGGCGATCGCGCATGCGCTGGTCGATGCGAGCGCGAGGGTCGTCGTCACCGATCTCGACGAGTCCGGCGCCCTGGCCGTCGCCGACTCACTGGGGGATTCGACGACCGCGATCGGCGGCGACGCCTCATCCGACGAGCACATCGACGCCGCGGTTCGGCTGGCGGAGAACACGTTCGGCCCGGTCGATCTCTACTTCGCCAATGCCGGCGTGGGTGTGGGTGGCGGTGTCGACACCGCCGAGGCGGTGTGGGATCTCACGCTGGACGTCAATCTCCGCGCCCACATCCGAGCAGCTCGGCGCCTCGTCCCGGAGTGGGTGGAACGAGGGACCGGCTACTTCGTCAGCACGGCGTCGGCCGCGGGTCTGCTCACGCAGATCGGCAATGCCCCGTACTCGGTCACCAAGCACGCGGCGGTCGGCTTCGCGGAGTGGCTCAACATCACCCACGGCGACGACGGCATCCGGGTGAGCTGCCTCTGCCCGATGGGCGTCGACACCAAACTGCTGCGGCCGGACGGTGATTCCGCCACCGAGGAGCAACGACTGATGCAGCGCGCCGTGGAGACCGCGGGCACGGTGCTCACGCCCGGGGCGGTGGCCGCGATCGTGCTCGACGCCGTCGCCGACGAACGCTTCCTGATCCTCCCCCACCCCGAGGTCCTCGAGATGTACCGGCAGAAGGGCGCCGACTACGACCGGTGGCTCCGCGGGATGCGCCGGTACCAGAGCAGCCTGCGCTGACCCTGTCGCCGTGTCGCGCCGCTACTCGAAGTAGCGTCGCGGCACGTCGACGAGCATCGTCGTGATGTCGGCCTCGCTCACCCCGCGTTCCCGTAGTGCCGGCAACACCTCTTCACTGATGTGCCGATAGTTCCACTTCGGGAGTGCCTGCTTCTTGGCCTCGTGGTCGAACCAGTCGATGAAGCAGGCGGCGTCGTGCGCGAGGGCCATGCGGTCGGCATAGCCGCGCTTGCACAGTTCGGCGGCCGTGTTCACGCGCTCGTCGAACGGCAGGAGGAGGTCGAGCCCGAAACGATCCATGCCGAGAACGGAACCGGCGTCGGCGAGTTTCATCAGGTAGTCGAGGTCGACGCTGTCTCCGGAGTGGCCGATGACGACCTTCGTCAGGTCGGCCCCTTCCTCGGCCAGGACCTTCTGGGCGACCAGTCCCGACTGACTGTGCGGATCGGTGTGCACGGTGATGGGCGCGCCGGTCTGGGCGCTGGTCTGTCCCACCGCGCGCATCACGCGCTCGACACCCGGTGTCAGTCCCTGGGATTCGATGGCGCACTTGAGGAAAGCCGCCCGCACACCGGTGTCCGCGATGCCCTCGGTGAGATCCTTCGTGAACAGGGTGACCAGCGGCTCCGGGACGTCGAAGAGCATTCCCGGTCCCGCGTAGTGGAATTGGAACGGGATGTCGTTGTAGGTGTACAACCCGGTCGCGACGACGATGTTGAGGTCTATCTGTTCGGCAATCCGCTGGATGCGTGGGATGTACCGGCCGAGACCGAGAACCGTCGGGTCGAGGATCGTGTCGATCCCGAGTTCCTTCAGTTCGGTCAGGTCGCGGACAGCTTCGGCGACCTTCTCGTCCTCGTCCCAATCGTCCTGATAGTTCTGCCGGAACTCCTCGCCGACGACGAACACATGCTCGTGCACCAACACGTTCCCGAGGTCAGCGGAATCGATCGGGCCGGTCGCGGTGTGGACGGTGGCCATGGAACCTCCTCACCAGGAGGCCGCGTTGCCTCCACTGCGCCGAACCCTAGTCGACGACCTGATGCGGCAGGCGGCTTTCGCCCGTCGTCGCCGCCGACCGCCACGGCTCTGGCGGGACGGGCTTCAGGCAGCGCGTGGCGCGGTGAGTTTCTCCATGGTCCAGTAGGAGGTGCCGGCAACGACTGCCCCGGCGAGCCACGACAGGTCGATCCCGCCCAGTGCGACCGCAACCGGCCCCTGCAGTGCCGGCAGCATCCCGTACATGAACATCCAGGTCGCGGTGACACCGAGAGCGAGTGCGACGAGGGCGGTCGGCCGGACCATCGGCAGGACGCTGTCCGCCGGTGTGGCGAACAGACTCTCGGCGTCGATCTGTTGCCGCGCGATCAGGAACCAGTGCACGAGAACAACGCTGCCCCAAGGGCTCAACCAGCCGACGATCGACACCAGCCAGAAGTCGATGGTGGTCGCGAAGTCGCTATTGAGCACGAAGTAGACGACGACCGCCATCGCCACGACGCCGATGATCAGGTTCAGCACGCGCCGGTCGACGCGGATGTCGAGCGCCTGCGTCGACACCGTGCACGTGTAGATGTTGAGGATGTTGGTCGCGAGCGGTCCGTGGATCACCAGCAACAGAACCGGCAGTGCGAGAACGCCGTAGGCGTCGACGATGATCTCACCCGGGTCGGCGGAGTCGCTCAATGTCGCCAGGGACGCACCCAGCACTCCGAGCCAGACGACCGGGATGAACTGCCCGAGTGCACTGGCGAGAAACAGCCTGCGCGACGGGACGTCCCGGGACACGAAGCGCGAGTAGTCGCCGGCGTAACCGATCCACGTCAGACCCCAGCCGATGCCGATCGCGGTCATCACCGCCGTGATCGCGCCGATGTGGGCCGATCCCGTGAGCTCCGGAGCGGTCGTCTGTCCCCAGTCGACGTCGAGGCCGACCCACGCGACGACGGTCATGACGAGCAGGATCGCGACCGTCGGAGGCACCGTCCATCGTTCGAACGCGGAGATCACCCGGTACCCGAACCACGCGATCGTCACCTGCATCCCCATGATGACCGCGGCCACGACGATCCGTGCGGCGTTGTTGTCGAGGTCCGGGTCGACGAGTCCCATCTCGCCGAGCAGCGCCATCACCAAGTCGAGAACGATCCAGGTGTTGACCGCGCACCAGCCCATGCAGACCAGGGCCTGGACGGCGGCGGGAACGTAGGCGCCGCGGCGTCCGAAGACGGCTCGCGACAGCACCATTCCGGTGACCCCGGTGCGCTGACCGATGACGACGAAGACGCCGAAGATGGTCATGCCGATGGCATTGCCGACGACGAGGACCGCCACCGTCTCCCACAGCCCGAGGCCCATCGTGACGCCGAGTGCACCCAGCACCCAGTTGATCGGCGCGATGTTCGCACCGGCCCAGATCCAGAACTGTCCGCGCACGTCATGGGTCTTCGCGGACTCGGGGATCAGTTCGAGTTCGGCCTCGGCCTGCGGGCCCGAATGGCCCGGTCCGGGTGCCGACGGGGTCGCGGCGTCGAGTGCGGTCATGGAGTCCGTCCAGGAAGTGTCGGCCCCCGATTGGGCGGGGTGCGTTCGGGCATGGCGCGCGACGATGCGCAGTGCATCCATGGTGGTCGCACCGCCCGTCGCGCGATACCTACAGAACGTTCGCACTCCTCGGGTACGGAACGGACAGAATGTCACACCTTCGGCGTTTCTCGCACAGCCAACTGGACTGTCCGGGCTTCTCGCGCTGACCGATCTGGAGGGCGATGCGTTGTTCGGCGGCGTCGGCGATGCGTAGCTGTTCTTAAGCCCGGTAGGCCAGGGCGACGTCGTGGTCGCGGCCGGTTTGGGCGTCGGCGGCCGCCGGGGTTGTGGCGCACGAGGGTTCCGAGGTCACGGCGGCATTGTCTGCAGGGGTGGCCCTGGGTGTCGGTGGGGATCGCGCAGCCGGGCAGGGCGCAGCGGGGGAAAAGTTCGGCGGTGATGGTCACGATGGTTCCTCGAGGTGGCGGGTGTGAGCGGGGCCGGGGCGCTGGGCCGCGACCGTGAGAGGTCGCGGCCCACCGCTGGACGGGGTCTAGTCGGGTGGCACGTCGACGGCATCGGTGTCCCCGGCGATGACCTTCTCGACGTCGGAGAGGGTGTACTCGTTCCGCAGGATCAGCTTGGAGAACGCCTCGACGGCCGAACGGTTCGTGATTGCTCCACAGTTTCGTCATTGATGACGAAATGACCTGATTTTCTCCAAGATTCGCCGATAACCTACGTTATGACATAATTCCC
>NZ_JAUZVK010000057.1:0-4152 GCF_031844505.1 Gordonia sp. AC31 | reverse complement strand
CCAACTCCTCGATCAACCGCTCAGCCGGAATCGAGCGGTCCACGATGTTCAGCAACGACATCCGGGTGTGTTCGTCAACCATGGACGCGATCTTGATCTTCTTCCCATCCACGGTGGAATCGAACTGAAAGTCCAATGCCCACACCACTTTCGGTGCGTCCGCGACAACGACCGGGACCGATGACTGGCCGGCGCGTTTGCGGCGCGGAGCGCGCCGCACTTGCAGGCCCTCTTCTTTCCACAGTCGATGCACTTTCTTCTTGTTGATCTCGATGCCGTCGTCGAAGCGCAGGTGCGCCCACGCTCGCCGGAACCCGTGCCGCGGGTGTTTGCGGGCATACGTGCGTAGCTGCTCACGCAGTGCGGCGTCGGGGTCGGCTGGCGTGTGTGCGTGCGGTAGCCGTCGATAGGCCGACCTGGAAAGCCCAACGACCTTGCACGCCATGCGTTCTGACATGTTCTTGACGTCTTTGAGCATGTCGATGGCGGCGCGTTTGGCGGTCGGGCTCAGAATTTTCCCTTGGCGATCTCCCGCAGCGCGTCTTTCTCGAGTTCGGCATCGGCGAGCAACCGGTTGAGTCGGCTGTTCTGCTCGCGCAGCTCTTTGAGTTCCTTCGCGGCGTCACCGTCCATGCCGCCGTACTGGCGGCGCCAGTTGTACAAGGTGGCCGCCGACACCTCGAGATCGGCGGCGATCTCCTCGCCGGTCTTGCCTTCGGCGGCCAACTCGTCGGCCCGGCGCAATTTGCGCACGATGTCCTCCGCCGAGTGACGCTTGCGTCCTGCCATGGTCTTCATCGTCCCTTCTCCGCCCTCATCAGGGCAATCAGGACTCTAAAACAACCCGGACCGGCTCACGGGGGACACGCCAGATGGCCACGCCAGCGGGTCTGCACCGTAGCCGAGTTCCGCCTTCCGTCGGTCGGCGCTACTGGACGGGCGCCGCTGAACTTGGCTGAGTTAGCCAGCACTCGTCGAAGTGTGACCTGTTTCTCTTCTCTTCGCTAAAGAGATTCGCTGCGTTTGATACACACGTGTCCCGGTCGCGTGGGAGATTTACTCCTACCTAGAACCTTGTCGACCTTGCGCGGATCGACTCTTCGATCGCGCTTCGTAAGAGCACCAGCGGGCCAGGCGAGTACGCGTGGAGCTGGTTCTACGATTGAAAGCGAGTTATCTGATGGATGATCGGCAGCGGGTGAGCCGTCGGCGGTTTCTCTCTGCAGCGGCCGCGGTGACCGCAGCAGCCGGTTCGGCAGTCACTTTCGGTGACGGCGTCTCGTCAGCGGTTACACCCACGTCGCCGACGACGCCCGGTAAGCCGCCGGATTTTCGACCCGACGGCTTGTCGGTCACTGATCTCGCGCGGGCACTCGAGCGAGGCGAGACCACCTCGGTCGATCTTGTTCAAGCCTATCGCGCGCGAATCGCCGCCTACGACCAGCGCGGTCCCAGAATCAATGCGATCATCACCGACAATGCGAACGCTGTGGACACCGCCGCGCGGCTCGATCAGGAACGGCGCGTTGGCCGCGTGAGAGGTCCGCTGCACGGTATTCCGATCGTCGTCAAGGACAACTTCGACACCGCAGACCTTCCGACGTCAGCCGGATCCCGACTACTCGCCGGTAGTGTCCCGGCGTCCGATGCAACCGTGGTGGCGCAATTGCGTGCTGCCGGGGCCATCGTCCTGTCGAAGACAAACATGAGTGAGTGGGCGATTTTCATCTCCACAGACAGCTCTCGCCTGGGCCAGACCCGCAACCCTCACTCCCTCACCCATAACCCCGGGGGATCCAGCGGCGGTACGGGCGCTGCCGTCGCCGCCGACTTCGGAGCTGTCGGACTGGGATCGGATACTTCCGGATCGATCCGAATTCCGTCCGCGCACAACAGTTTGTACGGTTTGCGCCCAACCAAGGGGCTCGCATCCATTGGTGGTGTCATACCGTTGGCGTCCACCCAGGACACCGTTGGGCCGATAGGTCGGAGCGTCGCAGACCTGGCGATGGTTCTCGACGTCATCGCAGGGCGCAGCGATCCACGCGACGCGACCACAGCTCGGGCGGTCGGACAGCGCCCTCCGAGCTATTACGCTGCGTTGTCCGCGCAGGCGTTGCGAGGCGCCCGGATCGGCGTGGCTCGCTCGATGTTCACCGGCCCGACGGGCCCGGGCGGTGACCCCGGTGTGTTGGCAGTGATGCAATCGGTTCTGGCCCGCCTTCGCGACAGCGGTGTCGTTCTGGTGGAGATTCCTGAACTGGACGAGACTGAGGCACTCGTTGCCGATGTCGTGTTGTACGAAGCCTGCGAGGACATCGACAACTACCTCAGGCATCTACCAGGACGACCGGTCGCCGGCATCGACGCCGTGATCGCATCCAATACGTCGGTCGCATACGCGCAATCGCGTTTGCTGGCGTCACGTGCAACCGGCGGTCGCAGGAATCCGCTCTACGGTGTCGCCCTGGCCCAACGCAGAGCCCTAAAGAACAGGATCACCGGGCTGATGGATCGCCACGGCGTTGCCGCGTTGGTTCATCCCACCACGCAAATTCAGCCTCCACTAATCCCCGACGAGCGGGTCGACGCAGCGATCACCGCAGACATCGCGCCGTGCGCTGGATTACCGGCGCTGTCGGTGCCCGGAGGCCTATCCCCGCAGGGACTCCCGGTTGGCTTTGATCTGTTGGGGCGACCGTTCGCTGAAAGCACACTACTCAACCTCGCTCACTCCTTCGAACGAGATCACAACCCGCGCGTGACACCCCGCCACACACCCCCCCTCTGAACCCCTCGACGACTGGTTCGAGTACATCGGGCCGCCGCTCAGAGGTGCCAACTCGCAACCATGAGAGTCATAGCGCTAGCACAGAAGCCGTTCACCGTGACGGCAGCGGTGAGATAGCTCCGGAGTCGTGGCGGGATGCGATCAACCGGATCGCCGATCGCCTCGGAGTGCACCCCGAGGCGTTACGCAACGGGGTCCGTCAAGCAGAGATCGACGGCGGGTTTCGTTCGGGTACTACGACCGGCGATGCCGATCGGATCGCGCAGCAGGAGCGGGAGGCGGCGGCGCCGGCTGATTCTTCTCTTTCGACGCGACAGCTTCCACACGACAAGATTCTCAACGCCTCACCAGACGTGCAACCACATTATGCAGCGACCGAATATGCAGGGTTACCACCAGCCCCGAGCCTCGACGGGCCGTGACCGTACGAGGCGACGCCAGCGTGTCGGGGTGACAACACAGTTGGAATTTTGGCAACTTAGATGAGACTCGGTGACACGGACCCGAGACTCCGAAGCTGCTGAGCTGCGGGAGTCCTATCGGCAACTCTCACACCGGCTGTCACTGAGGTCAGCCACTCCGAACACATGCGTCAGCCAACGACGTAGTAGATCGAGCGGGCGTCATCTAGAATTCCGCGAATGAAGCGCCTGTCTAGACTCATTGCTGCGGCCACGGTCCCGTTCGTGCTGGCCTTGTGCGGAACCGTCGGAAGCGCTGTCGCCGTCCCGACGACCAGCGACGGCTACATCATCGAACCGTTTGGGAAACCCCTCGTTGGCTACGACGGCAAACGCGTCACTATGGCGGCCTTCACGAGAGGCACGCAAACTGTCATCAACGTGCGCTACAGGGCTGGATCGAATCCGATCCAGACATACAGCATTCTCGATCCGGACCTCACGTACGGGGCCGACGGAATCGAAGCACCACTGGTCGGCAAACCTGACCTAGCCGGTGTCATCGCACCAGGCGAGAGTCGGCTAGCAATCTACGTTTTTGACGTTTCAACCCCACGCCTCGGCAAGGCGACCCTGACGGTTAACATTGGCCTGGCCTCCGCCAGCTGGAACGGAAACCTCGCCGCCGTCGCACAACCTCTGCCGGTGCCGCAACAGCGAAGCCCATTCGGGTCATGATCGGAAACTAGTGCGGCGATTTTGTTGTCAGGGGCGGCCTGGCGCCGCTCTCCCCCGACTGATCGTGCACGTGATGGCTCCGTTTTCGCCGAGGACGGGTTGACGAAGTTCGGGCAGGTACGAGCTGGTCGGGGCCGTAAGTCTTCGATCAGTGAGGAGAAGGTCGCCGAGATCGTGGAGCTTGTCAAGATGTCTGTGTAAGAACGTGACTCCTGGGTTTCG
>NZ_JAUZVK010000056.1:0-4356 GCF_031844505.1 Gordonia sp. AC31 | reverse complement strand
GCGTCTATTCATCTAGATGAAGGTGACACGGGCCAAGCGACCACGTGAACAACAGCCCAAAACAAAGTGACTACTGGCGCGCCTGTTGCTTCCAAAGCAAATAAATCTAGTTCGTGGCACTCCTAGTCCATTGGGTCGGCGCCGTGTGGCCGGTTCCGATCATCGGCGCGGCCGCTTGGCGCTCTTCACGCCGCCGGACCACTGGCAGCGAAGTCGACTCGACCCGAATTATTAAGTGCCCCAGTACTTTTGCAAGTACCGATAACTTAGATTATGTCAGCCTAACCACTGCATATTGCATCAGATGAATCACAGCCAGACCGCCGGCGGTCCCCACGATCACTCCCTCAAACCCCCTGTCCACCAACGGCTTCCACCGCGATCCACCGTGTTTCGAGTAGCACACACACCGGCCACAAGGCCGCCGTCGGGCACTGCGCACGACTCGCTGACCTGGGGCCTTGACTTGATGATGCATCCGATGAATCATTGATGCAACAGATGAGACAGGTGACGGAGGCTTCCCATGGCGGTGGACGACGTTGGTCGCGCGTATCTCGTCAGTGCCGTCCGGCCGCTACATCCTGAGGAACAGACTCTCGCCGAGATGCTTCAGGGATGGCGGAACCAACAACTCAGTTGCAACCTGCGCTTCGAAACGATCGATGCCCGGATCAAGCAGGTTGAGCGGTTCGTGCAACACTCGAACGAGCATCCGTGGACCTGGACAGTGGCGATGGTCGACGAGTTCTTCGGCGATCTACGATCCATCCACAATCTGTCCCAGTCGTCTATCCGGTCTTACCAGGTAGGGCTGCGGCAGTTCTGCTCCTATGTCGCCAATCCGGATTACGGCTGGGACCGTGTCTGCGAGGAACTCTTTGGTACTCATCCCTCGCAGGTCTTCTTCGACTGGAACACCGCGCAGCATGTCCAGGAGAGCGAATCACGGCCGGACAAGCGCGCGTTCACCAAGCGTGAGATTCAGGACTTCTTCGACCATGCCGATGAACAGGTTTCTACGGTCTCGGCATCAGGTCGCAAGGGATGGCTCCCCGCGTACCGAGATTCGGTGATGTTCAAGCTCGCATACTCTTACGGTCTGCGGTTCAACGAATTGGCCCACCTCCAAACTGTCGACTTCGCTCGAAACCCCCACGCCAAAGAATTCGGCAAGTTCGGCGTCGTCAATGTGCGCTACGGCAAAGCTAAGAAGGGTTCACCTCCCAAGCGCCGCGGCGTCCTCACCGTCTTCGATTGGACTCCCGAAGTCATCGCAGACTGGCTCGAGAACGGGCAGCCCCACATGGACGATGGAATCGACCTGTTCCCCAGCGAACGCGGAAATCTGGTATCGGAAACAACTCTCATCCGTCGATTCCGACGCTACTGCGACGAGCTCGATCTCTCGGCCGGACTCGACCTTCACTCCTTCCGACGTTCGTACGCGACGCACCTCCTCGAAGACGGCTGGGACTCTATGTTTGTCCAACATCAAATGGGACACGAGCACGCATCCACCACGGCCATCTACACCTGCGTAAGCAGTGACTATCGCACCCGAACCCTCCGTACCGCGCTAGATGCCACCATCTCTGCCGCGCTCTCGTCCACCGAGAATGGTGGAGCATCGTGAAGCGCGACGTCGACTACACCTGGCGGCTCGCGGAGCTGATGGCCGGCAATCAGATGCACAACAGTACGGACCTCATCCCCCGTCTTCACGAGCGCGGAATCACGCTGTCACGGCCACAGGTCTACCGGTTGGTTCACCAACGTCCCGAGCGTGTTTCACTCAAACTCATCGCCGCGCTCTGCGACATCTTCGACTGCGGCCCAGAGGATCTGGTAACTGTGACCGCTGCCAATGCTCGCAAGAAGGCGGCGAGCGCCGGCCGTGAGAACGTTGTCGAATTGAACAAGTCTGTCCGTCCACGACGAGCAAGGATCGTTAGTGACGACGATTGAACCACGCCGACGCAACACTGTTCGCGGGCGGCCTCAAGCGACCGACGGCGATCTTCAGTGCGCTCGCTGTGAACGCCACATGCGCAAAGCCGGAGTCACGTGGCCGGACGGCAGGATCTGTAACTCCTGCTACTACGACGCCACGAGCCTCTACGGACACTGCCCCGGTTGCGGAATGAACCGAATGCTTCCGGGTCGCCTAGACATCGGCGACCAGCCCGTCTGCCGTGACTGCGCCAGAATCCGTCAGGACTATCGCTGCCGCGCATGCGAACAGGAAGCACGTCCCTACCGTCGCGGAAGCTGCGCGCGCTGCGCACTGCGATCCGATTTGGAACGCGACCTATTGCGAGACGGCTCCCCCGAGGGCATCAAGATCTTGATCGATGCGCTTTGCGCCGCTGACCGCCCGGAAAGCATCCTCACGTGGAAGCGCTCCGACAAGGTCCAGGAGCTATTGTCAGCGATAGCCTCCGGTGCGACACCACTCAGCCACGACGGGCTGGACCAGTATGTACCGCGCGGCAAACACGTCGAGCACCTGCGATCAGTGCTCTTGCACCACCAGGCACTTCCCGCTCGCGATAAGTACATCGCACTCTTCGAACGATGGCTCGAAGAGAAGCTCGCGAACATTGCCAATGCCGACATCGAGCGACCTGTCCGCCAGTTTGCTACCTGGCATCATTTACGACGGATGAACGAAATTGCCCACACCGGCAAATCAACACGTGGGCCAGTGCAATGGTCCAAGCAAGAGATCACGGAGACGCTGAAGTTCCTTCAGTGGCTTCGCGACGAACACGGCCGCACCATCGCAACATGCGTCCAGCAGGACGTGGACCAGTGGGTGACAACTGGCCCAACGACGAGGCACGCGATCCGGACCTTCCTCGTGTGGTGTGCGAACGCACGTATCAATCGGTCGGTGTCTCTCGGCTTTCGCCAGGCCAATACCGTCCGCCTGCTGACGCAAGACCAACGCCTCGCATGGATCCGAGAACTCCTCGAAGGCGATAGTGAGTCACTTCCCTACCGCGTGGCCGGTACTCTGCTGCTTCTCTACGCTCAGCCGCTCGTGAAGGTCACCGAGCTACCTATGGCGAAAGTGATCATCTCCCCAGACGGTCTTGCTTTGCAGCTTGGAGTGACGCGCTCCCCTGTCCCCGCCCCGTTCGACTCGCTTCTTCGACAACACATCGAGCGACGCCCAAACTTGCGGACTAGCGGAGCAGACAGTCCGTGGCTCTTCCCTGGGTACAGATGTGGAGAGCACTTACTGCCCAACACCCTCATGATTAGGCTTCGCGACCTCGGCATTAACCTCCTGGGCGCACGTAACACTGCGATTCGGGAACTCGTCACCCAAGTCCCAGCCCCGGTCGTCGCAGAGATGCTCGGATACAGCGACCAAGTGACACAGCGGCATGCTGAACTCGCTTCTCAGCCTTGGGGCCGTTATGCCAGCGCACAGAAGACACACACATGACGATACGACCGAACATTACCTGGATCGGCTGCTCGCTGGTCACGCACCGCCACGTCGACGAGAACTCGTGCGCTGTCGGTATACGAGAACCTCCGCGCTCAGTGAATTTAATCTCGTCAGATCCACCCGCGAGGAGGGACGGACCCGGTACCACCTCGTCCGTGATGGCCTTACTCCCCTTGTCGATTGGTTTGGACACTTGCGGTTTCGACAACTACTCGACGTCCAGTCATATGCCCCACATCGGTGGATAGAACCAGGAGGGAACCCACTTGAGTGAAGACGAGGCACACGCGCTACCGCTGGCGCTGATTCCGCAGTCGTCTCGACCAATGTCGTTGTCGGAGTTAGAGAATTATCTGGCATCCGCAGCCGACTTGC
Source organism: Gordonia sp. AC31 (assembly GCF_031844505.1). Classification (NCBI taxonomy): domain Bacteria; kingdom Bacillati; phylum Actinomycetota; class Actinomycetes; order Mycobacteriales; family Gordoniaceae; genus Gordonia; species Gordonia sp. AC31. The sequence continues at coordinate 518 of NZ_JAUZVK010000056.1, read as the reverse complement.
TGCGTGGATCCGTCGACCAGGCCGATTTCAAGGCGTACATCTTCCCGCTGATGTTCTTCAAGCGAATCAGTGACGTGTATCTCGAGGAGTACGCCTGGCAGGTCCCCGATAACCGGTCCAGGCAGTTCTAGAGCCAGTATCTTCTTGCAGTCGGTCAGTCGATCTCGCAGCCCACGGGGTGATGCTGGTGGGTGCATCCGGCAGCGTACTCGGCCGGGGTTCGATAGCCCAGTGCCGAATGTCGGTGTCGGTGGTTGTGGTCGTCTTTGAAGTCGTCGATGACCACGCGGGCCTCGAGCAGGGTGGGCCAGCAGTTGCGGTTCAAACACTCGTCACGCAGCCGGTTGTTGAACGACTCGATGAACCCGTTGTTCCACGGTGTGCCGGGCGGAATGTAGGAGATCCCCACCGACCCTGCACAGAACGCCTGCAGGGCTTCTGAGATGAACTCACGGGCCGTTGTCCATGCGCAGCACCATCGGCGGGCCACCCCAGATCGCGAACGTCTTCTCCAACTC
>NZ_JAUZVK010000055.1:0-4463 GCF_031844505.1 Gordonia sp. AC31 | reverse complement strand
ATCTGATACCAGAGAGCACTTGGTTGTTGCGCTTCCAGTTACGGGCACGCCAGTTTGGCGTGTACCGCGCGGTCACTCTCGAAGTCGGGTGGCAGACACCTTTTAGGGACTGGTGTGAGCGCGGCCCAGGGTTCCTCGCCTCGGGAGGCCTCGGTTCATCCATGGGGTAGGGCTACTCCCCCTCCGCTCAGCGTCCTCCGGCTCATCTGAACTACTATTTGGATTAGTTTCAAGATGGCTGTTGGAGGCGCGGTGATCGCAAGCGTTGTGGCCCAAGGGGCACTCTTGGGGCTGTTCGGTGCGGTCGTAGCGTGTGGTGTCGCCGCTGCCCGTCGGCCGGGTCGAGGTGGGGAGGCTTGGCGGGCGCTCGTTTCGTGTGCGCTTGCTGTGAGTGCGGCCGGCGGCGTGATGGTGGTTGCTCCCCAGGGCTTTTTCGCGGCGGCTATCGTGTTGGCGCTGCTCTGTGTTGGGGCGTTCATGCTGTCTTCTGCTCGTCTGCACGGCGCGTCGTTGGCGGTGATGGTGGACTCGCTCGTGTGGATGGCCTCGGCGATGTGGGTGTTCATCGTGTTCGCCGCCACGGGCGGGCCGATCGAGGGTGATGTGGTGCCTGCTGATCCGATTGCCGAGTTGGCGTTGAGGGCAGAGCTCAATCGACCCCCGAGGTGGGTCCGTACTGGCAGTGTGATCGCGATTTTCGGTCTGGTGGCCGCGATAGTCTTCCGCCTGGCCCGGCCGGCCTCCTGTGGTGATTGCTTCGAGACCCTCGTTCCCGGCGCCCACGCCCGATGGCCACAAAATACGAAGGTGGTTAGTAGAAGTGGGGTGTGATGCGGGTGTGCGGGGAGGTGGTGAGGCATGACTGACGGTGTCGCGGTGCGGCGTGCGGGTCGGTTCGGCCCGCGCGGTCCTGCCCGTACGATCTCCCGTGCGGTGGGTCTTGCTGTGGTGATGTTTGAGGCGGTGGCCGCGTTCTGGCTGGTGATGCTGCTCCGAACGTCGGATCTCGTGCCATCCGACCCCCGCTCAGGAGTCGGGCGCGGTGATCCGGTTGAGCTGCGGGTGCTGACCGCTGTGGGTGTGCACGACTGGGTGTCGGCTCTGAGTGCTGCGGCCTTCGCTGCGGGTGTGGCCGGTGCGCTGGTGGCGCGTCTACTCCCAGCAGTCAAGGGGCGCGCGACCGGTTGAGTAGTCGGGCCTGGGCCTCGCCGGAGTTTCCCTTGTCGGAGGGTTTCTATGGCTTAGGCTTTGGTGCCGCCGCCGCGGGTGTGGCGAGGTTTAAGGGTGAGGTATTCGCTGAGCACTTCACGCTCGGCGGGTGTCACGGTCTGGGCGAAGTGCATCAGTACTGCCGCGGAGTCCCCGCTGGCGTCGAGGACCTGACGCAAGGTGCGTGAGGTGGCCTCTTCACGGGTCTGCATGGGGAAGTACCGGTAGGCGCGGCTGACTTTTTCTCTACCGACGAACCCTTTTTTGTGCAGGTTGGTGACGACGGTGAGCACTGTGGTGTAGGCCGGTTCGCGGTCGTGGAGTTCCTCGACTAGGTCGTGCACCGACATCGCCGCACCGGCTGACCACAGCACGTCCATCACTGCGCGTTCCAGTGAACCCAGCCCAGTCATTTTCACCCACCATCTCTAGATGCGGGTCAATCTTACGACGGACTACCTCAGTTAGTAGCTTGGTCCCGTTGGAGCGCATCGGCAGCGCCGCGACGCGGGCGGTGTTTGAAGGCCACGGAGAATTCGGTTCCAGGGGTGCTGCGGTGGATGTGACGTCGGGTGGTGGTCGGCAACGTGATGGTGAAGGTGGCTCCGTGTCCGGCTCCCAGGCTTTCGGCGAGCAAGGTGCCCCCATGGTCTTCGACGATAGAGCGGGCGATGGTGAGGCCGATTCCGCTGCCGCCGGCGTCTCTGGTGCGTGAGGAGTCGGTGCGGTAGAAGCGGTCGAAGATGTGTGGAAGGTGTTGAGGGGGAATGCCGTCACCGCAGTCGACGACGCTGATGCGCACCGCGTGTGCCGGGGCGGTGTCGGCTTTCACTACGACTCGCTGGCCCGGGGAGCTGTGTCGCAGCGCGTTGGTGAGCAGATTGAGCAGTACTTGGCTCATTCGTTCGGCGTCGACATGGATGTGTACGCGCGCGGCGGTGGTGACGATGCCTAGCGTGACTTTGGCGTCGGTGAACAGGTCGGCGGCTTCTTCGTAGGTCGCGATGAGCAGTTCGTTGACAGTGATCGTCGCCGGGTGGAGGGGCATCTGATGCTCGTCGGCGCTGGATACGGTCGCGATGTCCTCGGCGAGACGCTGCAGGCGGGTGGTGGCGGTGCGCACGACGTCAAAGGTCTGTGAGTCGGGAGCCCGGATTCCGTCTTCGATGGCGTCGGTGATCGCGCCGATGGTGGTCAGTGGGGTGCGCAGTTCGTGGGCAAGGTCTGACAGCATCCGCTTACGGATGTCGTCTTGTGAATCCAGCCGTTGTGCAAGTTGGTTGATAGCTCGGCTGAGCTGGGTGAACTCGGTGCCGAGCTGGCGATCGGGTACGCGCGTGCGGTAGTTGCCGGCGCCAATAGCCACGGCTGAGCGGGCGACACTGGCGACTGACTGTTGTACGCGGCGAGCCAGGAACCAGCTGACGGCCGTGGCCAGGATCGTCGAGGTGATCAATGCGACAGACATTGAGACGACGATCGAGGAAGTGAACGCGGCTTCGACATGGTCGGCCTGAACTGACCCTGGCTCGAGGCGAGCTTGGCCGAGGTGGTCGTGGAAGGTGTGTGGAGCCACGAATAGTGCCACGATCGCGACGCTGATGCCGCCGCCGGCGATGACGATAGCTTGAGCGAGCATGAGCCGGGAGCCGAAGCTGCCGGGGATACGTAACCGTCGACGTTCATCGTTCATCGCTGGCTCCTCGAGGTTGGCCGTCACCCATCCGGTAGCCCACTCCGCGAACGGTGCGGATGAATCGGCCGGCTACGGCGCTGTCACCGAGTTTGCGGCGCAGACTGGCGACATGGACTTCGACGACGTGGGCATCGCCGACCCAGTCGGGTCCCCAGATTTCGGTGAGCAGTTGCTCTCGACTGAACACAACACCGGGCCGCCGCGTGAGCGCTTCGAGAACGTCGAACTCAGTCCGAGTCAGCTCCACGGGTGTGCTCTCCACCTGGACTTCACGACCCTGAGGGTCGAGGGTGAGCTCCCCTATCGTCCGCGGGTGCGACTCGCCGGTTGGGGTCGGCCGTGGTCGGCGCAGCATGGCGTCGATGCGCGCCATCAGCTCACGAGGGCGAAATGGTTTCGTGAGGTAGTCATCGGCCCCCACCGACAGGCCAACGACTGTGTCGACTTCGTCCGCGCGGGCCGTGACCATCACGATGTAGGCGTTGGTGAAGGTGCGCAACTGTCGACAGACCTCGACGCCATCGAGTGACGGCAAGCCCAGGTCGAGGATGACTACTGCCGGACTCGCCGTGCGTGCGGCGGCGACTCCCTCCTGGCCGTCGGGCGCAACGGTGACCGTGAATCCGCTGCGCTGCAGGTAGTCAGCAACGACTTCGGCAATGTCGGGCTCATCTTCGATCACCAGGGCGTGCAGACCGTGCGGTGGTCGGACCACCGGCATATGGAGGTCGTCGACGACGTTGCGATCTTGGGGCACGCTCCTATGGTGGCGGTGGTCTACACGATCATCCAACCTCGTGGGCATTCTTGAGCAGATCTTGATCCACGCTGCCGATCAGCCTTGAGGTTCGGTGGGCAAGGTGGCGGTGTCGCCGGGTGGAACGTTACGACACAGTTCCCTCTCACACTGATGATCTGATTTCTGCCCGGCGGCGTCCTGTTCAACAACGCAGAGGATGCCCGTGTGACTGTCTCCTACAGCCTCACCACCAGTGATCCATTCGCCAGTACCTTCCCCGCCGAAGCCGCGTCGCCCCGTGCTGGGCTGAGTCGTCAGCTGGTGGGCGGCACCCCGGTGTTGCGCATCGAGGAACCCTTCGCCGAGCACGGGCGCGGCTTCTGGGCCAAGCTGGAAGGCTTCAACCCCGGTGGTATGAAAGACCGGCCTGCGCTGCACATGGTGGAACGCGCCCGCGCCCGTGAAGAGCTGGCCCCGGGGGCGCGGATCATCGAATCAACTAGTGGGACACTGGGATTAGGCCTGGCTTTAGCGGGCATCGTGTTCGGGCATCCGGTGACCTTGGTGACCGATCCAGGACTGGAACCGATCTTGCGGCAGATGCTCGCCGCATACGGCGCCCAGGTCGATGTCGTCAGCGATCCCCATCCGGTCGGGGGTTGGCAACAAGCCCGCCGCGACCGCGTGCGCACCCTGCTCGAGCGCGACGAGGCTGCGTGGTGTCCCGACCAGTATTCCAACCCCGACAACGTGACCGGTTACAGCTCGTTGGGTGTGGAGTTGATCGCGCAGCTGCGACATATCGATGTGCTGGTGTGC
>NZ_JAUZVK010000054.1:0-4581 GCF_031844505.1 Gordonia sp. AC31 | reverse complement strand
TATCGACCCACGGCGCCTACCCCGACCCGCCTACAACCGGCGCACCATGCGACTCGACGACGCTCTCGTATAGCTGCCGGCCCCGCGCAGACCAGACCCTCCGGCGTCGACCCCGGCGCCACAAGACCTTTGACAACTCCACAGTGTGAAACGGAATCACCAGGGATCTCGTAGCGAAGGCACGACCCGATCCGTGCGCTTGCGCTACGAGACCCCCGGTGAGATCAGGGTGCGTCGGGCACAAGGTCCGCGTCGCCGGGGGCGGAGAGGGTGAGTACCGCCTCCGTGATTCGCGGGTCGCGCTCCAGCTCGTTCTCGAGTTGCCGGAGAGCGGTGGCCACCGAGGACTCGGCGTCGTCACCCGTGAAATCGACGGCGGCGACGAGGAACAGCTGAACGGGCCCGGTGTACTCGACGTGCAGGTAGGTGACGCGCTCGATGTTGTTGTGCGCGAGCAGGTCCCGGAGGACGCGCTGCTGGACGGCGTCGTCGACCGCCTGCCCGAGCAGGAATCGCCTGTTCTGGTTGATCAGGACGATGGCGACGACTCCGAGGAGCACGCCCACCAGGATCGACCCGATCGCGTCGTAGGTGGCCGACCCGGTGATCTGGTGCAGGAGCACTCCGACGAAGGCGATGGCCAGACCGATGAGCGCGGCCGCGTCCTCGGCGAAGACGGCACGCAGAGTCGGGTCGGAGGTGCGGAAGACCTGTCGCAGCAGACCGATCCGACGCTTGACCGCGCCGCGCTTTGCCTGTTGATACGACCGCACGAACGAAATGCCCTCGAGTACCGCGGCGATCGCCAGGACCGCATAGGCGATGCCGTAATCCGTCGCCGGCTCCGGTGACAGCAGTTCGGTGATGCCGTGCTGCACCGACACCGCGGCTCCGACCGCGAACAACCCGAAGGCCGCGAACATCGACCAGATGTATGCCTCGCGTCCGTAGCCCTGTGGATGACGGGCATCCCGGGGCCGATGCGCACGTCGCTCCGCGATCAGCAGCAGGATCTCGTTCCCGGTGTCGGCCCACGAGTGGGCCGCTTCGGCGACGAGCGACGCGGAGCCGGTGATCATCGCGGCGCCGGTCTTGGCGACGGCGATCAAGAGGTTCGACACGAACGCGATGACGACCGTCAGGAAACTCTCGCCGGGTCCGCCGGATTCGTGCTGCGCGTCGGGAGGAGTCACTGCGCCGAGTCTCCCACACGATGCGGTGCCCGCGGCCTCACCCAGATCGAGGGAGTGTCGGCCACGCCTACACTCGCGGGAGTGGCAGCCAATTCCGACGATCCACTCGAGGCCGGGCCCGGCATCGACGCCCCGGGCCCTGAGGTCGTCGAACTGGCCACCCGACTCTTCGACATGGCGCGGTCCGGTGCCACCGACACGCTCGCCGGTTACCTCGACGCCGGCGTCCCGGCCGATCTGCGCAACCAGTCCGGTGACTCGCTCCTCATGCTCGCGGCCTACCACGGCCACGCGTCGACGGTGTCGGCCCTCCTCGACCGCGGCGCCGACACCGACCTCGCCAACGACAAAGGGCAGACGCCGTTGGCGGGCGCGGTGTTCAAGGGTTTCGACGACGTGGTGCGGGCGCTCGTCGACGCCGGGGCGGACCCGCACGTGGGAACTCCGGCCGCGGATGCCGCGGCAGCGATGTTCGGCCGTGAGGACCTGCGTCGTCTGTGGAGCTGAGACCTCCCCGGGGACCCGACGGCGTGATCGGGTTCGCATCGCGCTCTCAAGTAGGGTTTGAAGTCGTGATCGACCTGAAGACTGTTCGCGACAACCCCGACCTCGTCCGCACCTCACAGCGCTCCCGCGGTGAGGACCCGGGCCTGGTGGACGCGCTGCTCGCCGCCGACGCCGAGCGCCGGGCGGCCATCGTCGAGGCGGACGCGTTGCGATCCGAGCAGAAAGCTCTCGGCAAGCAGGTCGGCAAGGCTCAGGGCGACGACAAGCAGGCGCTGCTGGCCAAGGGCAAAGAGCTCGCCGAGCAGGTCAAAGCTGCGGTGGCGCGCCAGTCCGAGGCCGATGCGGCCGCGGCGAAGGCCCATCGGGCCATCTCCAACATCGTCGCCGATGGGGCGCCCGCCGGCGGTGAGGACGACTACGTGGTCCTCGAGCACGTCGGCGAGCCCCGCGACATCGAGAACCCGAAGGACCACCTCGAACTCGGTGAGTCGCTCGGACTGCTCGACATGGAGCGCGGCGCCAAGGTGTCGGGGTCGAGGTTCTACTTCCTTACCGGCCAGGGTGCGCAACTCCAGCTCGCACTGCTGAACATGGCCGCGGCGAAGGCCACCGCGAACGGGTTCACCCTGATGATCCCGCCGGTGCTCGTCCGGCCGGAGGTCATGGAGGGAACCGGGTTCCTCGGCGCCCATGCCGACGAGGTCTATCACCTCGACAAGGACGACGACCTGTACCTGGTCGGCACGTCGGAGGTGCCGCTCGCGGGGTACCACATGGACGAGATCCTCGACCTGTCCGACGGTCCCAAGCGGTACGCCGGCTGGTCGACCTGTTTCCGACGCGAGGCCGGCAGCTACGGCAAGGACACCCGCGGCATCATCCGCGTCCACCAGTTCGACAAGGTCGAGGGCTTCGTCTACTGCCGGCCCGAGGACGCCGAGGCCGAGCACCAGCGCCTGCTGGGCTGGGAGAAGGACATGCTCGCCGCCATCGACGTGCCGTACCGCGTGATCGATGTCGCCGGCGGCGACCTCGGCTCGTCTGCCTCGCGGAAGTACGACTGCGAGGCCTGGGTGCCGACGCAGGGCACCTATCGCGAGCTGACCTCGACGTCGAACTGCACCACGTTCCAGGCACGACGCCTCTCGATCCGCTACCGCGACGAGAACGGCAAACCGCAGACTGCCGCGACGCTCAACGGAACGCTGGCGACCACCCGCTGGCTGGTCGCGATCCTCGAGAACCACCAGCAACCCGACGGTTCGGTCCGGCTGCCCGCCGAGCTCGCCAAGTTCGTGGGCACCGACGTGCTCACGCCGCGTTGAGCTGAGCTCCTGTCATGACCGCCGGCATCGTGATCGCGGTGATCGGTTCGCTGGCGTTCGCCGCGGCAGCGGTGCTGCAGGCGCTGGGCGCCGAGCAGGTTGCGCAGCGAGCGGCGATCCGTGAGGAGCGCCGTCGGTCGGCCGCCGCGCATCCGTCGTTGCGCTCCACGGCGGCCACCATGCTCACGGTGCCGTTCCTCGTCGGATTCGTCTTCGACATCATCGGTTTCGTCGCGACCATCGCGTCGGCACGGCTGATCCCGCTCTTCTTGTCGCAGACGATCATCTCCGCGCGGCTCGTGGCCACCGCGTTGCTGGCGATGGTGGTCCTGAAAGTTAGTCTGACGCTGCGGGATTGGATCTCCGGGGCGGTGATCGTGCTGTCGTTGGTGCTGCTCGCGCTCTCGGCGGGCCGCGAAGGTGTGGAGCACGATGCGTGGATGCACTGGGCGGTACTCGTTGCCGGACCGGCGCTGATCGCGCTGGGCGTGATCGTGATGCGCCGCTTGCGTAAGCACATCGCGGCGGTGACCGGGCTCATCGCCGGGGCCGTCTTCGGTGTGATGGCGGTGGCCTCTCGCATCCTGGACGGTCTCGACCCACTCGATCTGTCGGTGTTGTTCACCGACCCCGCGCTGTATGCGTTGCTGCTCAGCGGGATCGGCGGTTTCTACCTGTTCACGGTGGCGCTGCAGACCGGCTCGGTCAACGGTGCGGCCGCCGCCTTGGTCGTCGGGCAGACGGTCCTGCCCGGGGCGGTCGGCATCGCGTTCCTCGGCGACGTCACACGTGCCGGATGGGGTCCGGTCGCGATCGTGGCCTTCCTCGGCGCAGTTCTCGGCGGCGTCGTACTGGCGTCGTCGGGTGCCGTCACCGCGGTCGAGACGGCCGACGCGACGAATGCGCCTCGCGGGTACGGCCATCCGCCGCGCGAGGTCGAACGGCGATAGGCCGCAAGGCCCACCGTTCGCGTTGCGATTCGAGCCGCCTTCCGGGACGAATCGCATTGAGATTCTATTGGATTCCTCACACGATCGCGGCCAGCAGCCGATCCAGCGCGCGGTGGGCGCGTTCGCGTGCGGTGTCGTCGTCGGGATGCCGGGCGAGCCAGAGGGCGGCTTCGTTCATCGCACCCGACAACAGCATCGTCATCACGTCGACCAACTCGCCGTCGACGCCGACCGCCACGAGGGCCTCGCGCAGATGGGTCGCCGACCCGGCCTCGTCGAGTCGGCGCCACTCGTCCCAGCCGACCACCGCAGGTCCGTCGATCAGCAGGATGCGCACGGCCGCTCCGCTGGTGATCGCGTCCACGAACGCGTGCGACCCGGCACTCAACTGACCGGCCGGGTCGGTGCCGGCGGCTTCGGCCGCCGCGACGACCGCATCGGCGACCTGCTGATGGCAGGCCGCGGCGACCGCCGCGAACAGCGCGCCTTTGTTGCGGAAGTGGTGATAGACGGCGCCGCGGGTGACGCCCGCGGCTTCGGCGACGTCGTCGAGGGACACCTCGGAGAATCCACGATCAGCGAACTGGCGGGTGGCGGCGGCTAGGA
>NZ_JAUZVK010000053.1:0-5109 GCF_031844505.1 Gordonia sp. AC31 | reverse complement strand
GCCACCCCCCTGCTCCCTGAGGAGGCCGGAGCTTGCGGAGGCCGTCACGAAGGGTCCTGGTGAGGTGCGTCGCCAAACCCTTCGAGGCTCGTCGCTATCGCTCCTCGCACCTCAGGGATCAATGGTCTTGTCGTTCTTCCGGATTGGGGAGGGATCAGCTAGCACCGATCAGCACGGCGGCGCCGAGCCACACGAGCGCGACGACCTTCAGGACCTCGAAGCCGACGTAGACGAGGTGGGCGTGACTTCGAGGTCCGTCGTGTCCGGCGAGCACTGCGTCGGATCGCTTGGTCAGTGCCGGTCGGACGGCCACCAACTGAACGGCGAGCGCGGCAATCGCCACACCGGCGGTGATCGGCACGGCAGCGCCGGACCACGAGCCCCACACAACCGCGATCAGAATGCCGACCGCCCAGACGATCTCAGCCGCATTCAGCGCCCGGAACACCAACCGGCCGATGCCGAGACCGATGGGCAGAGTCACCCCGGGGGCACGGAACTTGAGCGGCGCCTCGATGAACGAGATGGCGAACACCATTCCGAGCCACAAGAAGGTCAGCGCGGTCACCACCGCGCCCGCGGTGCTCATCGGGCGCCGGTCCGGAGCAGTTCCGGTCCGAATGTCTCGTAGTGAATCCGGCTCTCGTCGACGTCGCGACCGACGAAGGCCTCACGCATCGACGACAGGAATCCGGTGGGACCGCAGAGCATGATGTGAGCATCCCTCTCGACGTCGAGGTTGTCGAGGGTCATCTGTCCGATGCGGATCGCGTCCGAGACGACGTGCGGCGAGGCGCTCTCGTACCACTGGATCAGCCGGCCCGACGGGAGCGAGTCGACCAGCGCAGCCAGCATGCCGCGGTGCGGCTGACGATCCCGCGAACGGTCGGCGTGGAGGACGGTCACCGGCCGGGTGTCGCGCTTCTCCGACAGGGCGGTGAGCAGCCCGATCACAGGTGTGCAGCCGATCCCGGCCGAAGCGAGCAGGAGCGGAGCGTCGTCGTCGGGCAGCACCAGGTCACCGAAGGGCGTGCTGACATCGAGGAGGTCACCTTCGAAGACGTGCTCGTGCAAATGCGCCGACACCTCGCCGGCGAGTTTGACACTGAACCGCCATCGCGACTCCGCCGGCGAGCCCGTGAGGCTGTACTGGCGGATCTGCCGGGCGCCGTCGGCCAGGGGGACCTGCACCGATATGTATTGTCCAGGTCGGAATCTCGGCAGATCACCGTCGACTGCATCGACGGTCAGCGCGATCGTGTCGGGAGAGACCTGCACGCGGTCGGTGACCCGGACCTCACGCCAGACCTGCCCGGGACCGACGTCGGCGGCGGCATACAGTTCGGCTTCCGATGCGATGAGCAGGTCGGCCATGTCCCAGTACAGCTGATCCCAGGCATCCGCGACGTCGGGAGTGACCGCAGCGCCGAGCACTTCGACGATCGCAGCGAAAAGATGCTCGTGCACAACGGCATACTGATCGGCTGTGACCCCGAGTGAGGCGTGCTTGTGTGCGATGCGGTCGAGGATGAAACGCTGGCGACGGACGTCGGGCTCGAGCTGGAGACGAGCGAACGCGGCTATCGAACCGGCAAGGGCCTGCGGCTGATCACCCGACTTCTGGTGCGTGCGGTTGAAGAGATTGTCGAGCAGATCGGGATGCGCGGCGAACAGTCCGCGATAGAAGCGCGGGGTGATCTCCGCAAGCGACCCTTCGACGGCGGGAAGCGTGGCGGCGATCGTCGCGCGTTGGGTGTCAGACAGCATGAGAACTCCTTTGTTCATCTGCTCATCGGGTTGGTGCGCAGGAAGAATGTGTGACGGGTCGAGCGTCGCCCCCGCTGGTTGAGCTTGTCGAAACCACCACCGCAGCAGGCGGTTACAGCGTCAGGTCGCTGTGGGTGCGGCAGCTTCGGATACCGGTCCGTCCCGCGGCGGCCGGGACGACAGCGACAGCAACACCGCGGTCGTCGGCTCGCGGGCGAGATCGGCGACCGTCTCGGAGTCGAGACTCTCATAGAATGCGGCGACCGCTCGGGCGAGGGACCCCCGGAGCCGGCAGGCGTGGCGCAACGGGCAGGGTTGTGCGCCTTCGCATTCCACGACCTCGCCGTCACCTTCGAGCGAACGGGCGAGCCACCCGACGCGGGCATCGCGGCCGAGTTCGGTGATCGTCAGCCCGCCGGTTCGACCGCGCCGAGCGTGTACGACGCCGAGTTCCGACAGCCTTCCGACGACCTTGGCGACGTGTGTGTATGGGACCGCGAGTTCGCGGGCGAGATCCTTGGTGGTGAGAGCTGTTGCAACAGAGCCATGTTGACCCGAGACGGCCAGCCGCATCACGACCCGGAGGCCGATGTCGGTGAAGCGCGTCAGTTGCATGTCGTAAGTAGAACACAAATTGGCACCTTAGATGCCAATTAAATGAGGTGACGCCGGTCACGCGAGGTGAGCCGGCCGGCTACTAGTCTGCGCCGATGCGGGCCGCGTGTGAGCGGTCCAGGCGTGGCCGTCGTGGTACCGGTCCACGTCCGGATACTGCGGGTCCGGGTACCAGCCACCCATCCCATTCCGTCCGGCGTCGACAGCCGAGTTCTTCGACTTACGGGACACCAGTACGACGATGCCGACGATCCCGGCACCGAGAACCGCCAGCAGCACGAGCAGGACGGCGAGCATCAGGATGATCGACATGCACGTACCGTACCGAGACCGGCGGGCGGCGCCACCGGGCCGACGCTCCGATTCCGTCGAATGACGGACCGCCAATGGGGTCAGTCTCCGACGGTCTTCACCGTCGTGCCCATGCGTCGCGCGCGGCGGATCATGATGGCGGCGTTGTCGATCGCGGCGCATCCCGGGTCGTTGTTGAAGTAGACGTAGACGTCACACGAATCGTCGAAGGACTCCGACAGACGGCGTAACCAACTGTCGATCGCCCGGGTTCCCTAGCTCATCGGTCGTCGAGACGTCCCGTCGTGAAGGCGCAGGTATCCGAAATCGGCTGTGCGCCAAAGAGGGTTGAGGATTCGGTTCTTCCGGTCGGCCCAGCACAGCGCCGCGTTGTGCCGCTCGAGGACCGTCCTTGTCTCGTCGCACCACCAGGACTCGCGCCGGGGTTCGACGGCGACCTGCACCGACGTCGGAAACCTCGCGAGCGTCTCGTCGAGGGCGTCGGGGATGGCGCGGAGAGTGGGCGGCAACTCCGAGGAGCACCGGTCCCAGCCGGCCGTCGAGCCCGGCCGACCGATCGAGGAACCGCTGGACCGGTTCGGCCGGCTCGTTGAGCCGTTTGATGTGCCCCAGATAGCGACTCATCTCCGCGGCCATCCGGAAGTCGGCGGGGACCGTCTCGGCCCAGCGCTCGAACGCCTTCCGCTCGGGCAACCGGTAGAAGGTGTTGTTGACCTCGGCGGTCGGGAACCGCTGCGCGTAGTAGTCCAACCACAACCGTTGCGGGAGCTTCTCGGGATAGAAGGCACCGCGCCAGTCCCGGTACTGCCAGCCGGAGGTGCCGATGAACAGCATCGCGCAACTATCCGTTCGGGACGGGGCTACGAATCCCGTCCACGACGAGTACCCGGTATGCGCGTGGGTGTCGACTCACGGCTCGTGGGTACCCGTCGGTGGCACATGCCAATCACCGAGACGGGAGTACACATGACCAAGCTGGCGATCATCTACTACTCGGCCACCGGACACGGCACTGCGATGGCACAGGTGCTGTCGGATGCCGCTGAATCCGCCGGTGCCGAGGTCCGAGTCCGCCACATTGCCGAAACCCGGGACCCGCAGACGTTCGCCGAGAACCCGGCCTGGTCGGCCAACTACGAGGCCACCAAGGACCTACCCGCCGCGACCGGCGACGACATCGTCTGGGCAGACGGCGTCATCTTCGGGAGCCCGACGCGGTTCGGCAGCACTGCTTCGCCGTTCCAGACATACATCGACTCTCTCGGGGGACTGTGGGCCGAGGGCAAGCTCGCCGACAAGGCCTACGCCGCCTACACCTCCAGCAACACCGCCCACGGCGGGCAAGAGACTACCCTCACCGCTCTCTACACATCGCTGATGCACTTCGGCGGCATCCTCGTCCCGCCCGGGTACACGGACGGACTGAAGTTCGCCGACGGCAACCCGTACGGCGTCTCCCATGTCACGGGTCCGGAGAACAAGAACGAGCTCGACGACGCGACGAAGGCCGCGCTCGAACACATGGCGCAGCGGGTGGTGCGGATCGCGGGCCTCCTCGCTGCCTGATAGTCGTCGCTCACGAGATCCGTTCCCGCTCAGCCGTTTGGTTCGGGCGGGGACGGATCTTGTGAGCGCGCGGTCGCCGTAATCGAGTTGACAGCGAAGGTTCGGCGGTTCACCATCGGTCCTCGTGTCTGTCAGTGTGTCGCCCTCCGGGCGTGAGGAGGTCGTCGGCGTCGTGCGCGCCGACGGTTGATTAACCCGCTCCGATCGGCGCGCGTCCCCGCAGTTGTGGACCGCGCCGGTCGAATCGTGCACTCTTTTTCCTCCTCCGACACCTGAGGTGTATCCACTCATGCATTCCTTGACCGAAACCCAGATCCGTTCGTCGTTCGTCAACGCCTCGCTGCGCGAACGCAAGAGCGTGACCCTTCCACCCGACTTCGACGACTTCGACTGGGAGCGAATCGATTTCGTCGGCTGGCGCGACCCGAAACTACCGATGGTCGGATACGTGGTCATCCCGACCGACGACGACGTCGTGGGCATCATGCTCCGTCTCGGCGGCCGCCAGCCGCGAACCCGTCCCCTGTGCTCGTTCTGCGAGGACGTGCATCTACCCAACGAGGTCGCCTTCTTCAGTGCGAAACTCGCCGGCGCCGCGGGACGCAAGGGCAACACGGTCGGGACGTTGATCTGCTCGAACTTCGAGTGTTCGGCGAACGTCCGCGCCAAGCCGTCGGCCATCTTCTCCACAGACGACCCCGAAACCGTTCGGCAACATCGCATTCAGGCATTGCGGAGCCACCTCTCCGGCTTCGCACGGCGAGTGGCGAGCGGCGACAGCCCCTCTGCTCCCTGATCCGAAAGAACGACCTGCCCCCCTAAGGAGCTTGCAGAGGGCGCGTCTACTTC
>NZ_JAUZVK010000052.1:0-5425 GCF_031844505.1 Gordonia sp. AC31 | reverse complement strand
TTGTGTTCGGCGGTGTCCTACTCTCCCACACTGATTAGGGTGCAGTACCATTGGCGCTGGAGGGCTTAGCTTCCGGGTTCGGAATGGGGCCGGGCGTTTCCCCTCCGCTATAGCCGCCGTAACTTTGTGAAACAACACGCTCATGTAGTGTGCGTGTGTTTGTTTGTCACCTCTCACCACCCCGTCACACCGTGGTGTTGTTGGGGGGTGTCCGGGGGGCGAAGCCACCCGGAGGAGTGTGTTGTTTCAGAAGTACATAGTGGATGCGAACACCAACCAGGAACACTGTCGTGTTTGGTGATGTTGTGGGTGTTGTTGGTAAGTCCTCGGCCGATTAGTACCAGTCACCTGAACACATTGCTGTGCGTACAGTTCTGGCCTATCAACCCCATGGTCTGTGGGGGGCCTTAACCCCGCAAAGGGGGTGAGAAACCTCATCTTGGAACAGGCTTCCCGCTTAGATGCTTTCAGCGGTTATCCCTTCCGAACGTAGCTAACCAGCAGTGCCCCTGGCGGGACAACTGGCACACCAGAGGTTCGTCCGTCCCGGTCCTCTCGTACTAGGGACAGGTTTCCTCAAGTTTCTTACGCGCGCGGCGGATAGAGACCGAACTGTCTCACGACGTTCTAAACCCAGCTCGCGTGCCGCTTTAATGGGCGAACAGCCCAACCCTTGGGACCTACTCCAGCCCCAGGATGCGACGAGCCGACATCGAGGTGCCAAACCATCCCGTCGATATGGACTCTTGGGGAAGATCAGCCTGTTATCCCCGGGGTACCTTTTATCCGTTGAGCGACACCGCTTCCACTTGCCGGTGCCGGATCACTAGTCCCGACTTTCGTCCCTGCTCGACATGTACGTCTCACAGTCAAGCTCCCTTGTGCACTTACACTCAACACCTGATTGCCAACCAGGCTGAGGGAACCTTTGGGCGCCTCCGTTACCTTTTAGGAGGCAACCGCCCCAGTTAAACTACCCACCAGGCACTGTCCCTGAACCCGATCAGGGTCCGAGGTTAGAAGTCCAATACGATCAGAGTGGTATTTCAACAACGACTCCATGAACACTGGCGTGCCCACTTCACAGTCTCCCACCTATCCTACACAAACCGAACCGAACACCAATACCAAGCTATAGTGAAGGTCCCGGGGTCTTTTCGTCCTGCCGCGCGTAACGAGCATCTTTACTCGTACTGCAATTTCGCCGAGTCTGTGGTTGAGACAGCAGAGAAGTCGTTACGCCATTCGTGCAGGTCGGAACTTACCCGACAAGGAATTTCGCTACCTTAGGATGGTTATAGTTACCACCGCCGTTTACTGGGGCTTAAATTCTCAGCTTCACCACCGAAGTGATTAACCGGTCCTCTTAACCTTCCAGCACCGGGCAGGCGTCAGTCCGTATACATCGTCTTACGACTTCGCACGGACCTGTGTTTTTAGTAAACAGTCGCTTCTCTCTGGTCTCTGCGACCCACACCAGCTCAGACCGAAAAGATCGTCACCAGGATGGGTCCCCCTTCTCCCGAAGTTACGGGGGCATTTTGCCGAGTTCCTTAACCACAGTTCTCTCGATCGCCTTAGTATTCTCTACCTGACCACCTGTGTTGGTTTGGGGTACGGGCCGTGTACCAACTCACTAGAGGCTTTTCTCGGCAGCATAGGATCATGGAATTCGCCACAACGGCTACGCATCACCTCTCAGGCTCTGTGAGTGACGGATTTGCCTATCACTCGCCCTACAGGCTTACACCAGTACAACCACTGACTGGCCCCACTACCTTCCTGCGTCACCCCATCGCTTGCCTACTACCAGCCAAGGTCCCATGCATCACCCCAACTCGGCACCCGAAGGTGCTCCTGGGGGATCAGGATGGTTAGTACAACTGATTCAGCATGGGCGCGGATACACGGGTACGGGAATATCAACCCGTTGTCCATCGACTACGCCTGTCGGCCTCGCCTTAGGTCCCGACTCACCCTGGGCGGATTAGCCTGGCCCAGGAACCCTTGGTCATTCGGCGGCAGAGTTTCTCACTCTGCTTTCGCTACTCATGCCTGCATTCTCACTCCCACACCCTCCACACCTGGATCACTCCGGCGCTTCCACGGATGCAGGACGCTCCCCTACCCACCCACACACCTGGTCGACCCTCCGTAAAAGATCGACGGGCTAACGTGTGAGTGCCGCGGCTTCGGCGGTGTACTTGAGCCCCGCTACATTGTCGGCGCAGGATCACTTGACCAGTGAGCTATTACGCACTCTTTCAAGGGTGGCTGCTTCTAAGCCAACCTCCTGGTTGTCTTCGCGACCCCACATCCTTTTCCACTTAGTACACGCTTAGGGGCCTTAGCCGGCGATCTGGGCTGTTTCCCTCTCGACTACGAACCTTATCGCCCGCAGTCTCACTGCCACACTCTCACTTACCGGCATTCGGAGTTTGGCTGACGTCAGTAACCCTGTGGGGCCCATCGGCCATCCAGTAGCTCTACCTCCAGTAAGAAACATGTGACGCTGCACCTAAATGCATTTCGGGGAGAACCAGCTATCACGGAGTTTGATTGGCCTTTCACCCCTACCCACAACTCATCCCCTCCATTTTCAACTGAAGTGGGTTCGGGCCTCCACGACGTCTTACCGACGCTTCACCCTGGCCATGGGTAGATCACTCCGCTTCGGGTCTAGACCCGGCGACTCAAACGCCCTATTCAGACTCGCTTTCGCTACGGCTACCCCACACGGGTTAACCTCGCCACCGAGCACTAACTCGCAGGCTCATTCTTCAAAAGGCACGCCATCACCCGCCCCGAAGGCACAGGCTTTGACGGATTGTAAGCGTCCGGTTTCAGGTACTATTTCACTCCCCTCCCGGGGTACTTTTCACCTTTCCCTCACGGTACTAGTCCGCTATCGGTCACCAGGAAGTATTCAGGCTTACCGGGTGGTCCCGGCAGATTCACAGCAGATTCCACGAGCCCGCTGCTACTTGGGGACACCGTCACGCAAGACCATGTGTTTTCAGCTACCGGACTCTCACCGACTACGGCAGACCATTCCAGGCCACTTCACCTAACACACAGTTTTCTCACTCACGCTTCCACAGGCAGATGGAAGAAGACGAACCCCACAACCCCACACACACAACCCCTACCCGGTATCACATGCGCATGGTTTAGCCTCCTCCGCTTTCGCTCGCCACTACTCACGGAATCACAATTGTTTTCTCTTCCTATGGGTACTGAGATGTTTCACTTCCCCACGTTCCCCCCACACAGCCTATACATTCAGCTGGTGGTAACACGACATCACTCGTGCTGGGTTTCCCCATTCGGACACCCTCGGATCACAGCTCGTTTGACAACTCCCCGAGGACTATCGCGGCCTACCACGTCCTTCATCGGCTCCTGGTACCAAGGCATCCACCGAACGCCCTTACACACTTACAACAACACCTACAAACAACCCCCCAACAAACCAGCCACACAGGCCGGCCATGAACGAGGATCGAATGTAGACATCACACAACACTACAAATTCTGCTAAATCACAGACCAGCACTCCAACAACAGTCGAAGCATTGGTTTGAAATAAAGATGCTCGCATCCACTATGCACTTCTCAAACAACACACACCCACCACCGTGCACGCGCTCCCGCGACCATCACAGTCACGATCACCACCCGCACCCCAGTCATGAGCTAGGTCAGAGACAACACGCATGTGTTCTCTCAGAACCCCGATAGCGTGACAATGAACCCGCCAGCCCTCACGGACCCGCAGTGACCCCCCATCCCTCTACCGGTGTAGAAGAGGTGGGCCTGTCTGATGTTTCACCCTCGAACACACACCCACCGCACAGACATACGCCGGCAGAAATGGGTGATGTTGTGTGCTCCTTAGAAAGGAGGTGATCCAGCCGCACCTTCCGGTACGGCTACCTTGTTACGACTTCGTCCCAATCGCCGATCCCACCTTCGACAGCTCCCTCCCACAAGGGGTTAGGCCACCGGCTTCGGGTGTTACCGACTTTCATGACGTGACGGGCGGTGTGTACAAGGCCCGGGAACGTATTCACCGCAGCGTTGCTGATCTGCGATTACTAGCGACTCCGACTTCATGGGGTCGAGTTGCAGACCCCAATCCGAACTGAGACTGGCTTTAAGGGATTCGCTCCACCTCACGGTATCGCAGCCCTCTGTACCAGCCATTGTAGCATGTGTGAAGCCCTGGACATAAGGGGCATGATGACTTGACGTCATCCCCACCTTCCTCCGAGTTGACCCCGGCAGTCTCCTGCAAGTCCCCGGCATAACCCGCTGGCAATACAGGACAAGGGTTGCGCTCGTTGCGGGACTTAACCCAACATCTCACGACACGAGCTGACGACAGCCATGCACCACCTGTACACCAACCACAAGGGAACGACTATCTCTAGCCGCGTCTGGTGTATGTCAAACCCAGGTAAGGTTCTTCGCGTTGCATCGAATTAATCCACATGCTCCGCCGCTTGTGCGGGCCCCCGTCAATTCCTTTGAGTTTTAGCCTTGCGGCCGTACTCCCCAGGCGGGGTACTTAATGCGTTAGCTACGGCACGGATCCCGTGAAAAGGAACCCACACCTAGTACCCACCGTTTACGGCGTGGACTACCAGGGTATCTAATCCTGTTCGCTACCCACGCTTTCGCTCCTCAGCGTCAGTTACTACCCAGAGACCCGCCTTCGCCACCGGTGTTCCTCCTGATATCTGCGCATTTCACCGCTACACCAGGAATTCCAGTCTCCCCTGTAGTACTCAAGTCTGCCCGTATCGCCTGCACGCCTGCAATTGAGTTGCAGAATTTCACAGACGACGCGACAAACCGCCTACGAGCTCTTTACGCCCAGTAATTCCGGACAACGCTCGCACCCTACGTATTACCGCGGCTGCTGGCACGTAGTTGGCCGGTGCTTCTTCTCCAGGTACCGTCACTCACGCTTCGTCCCTGGTGAAAGAGGTTTACAACCCGAAGGCCGTCATCCCTCACGCGGCGTCGCTGCATCAGGCTTGCGCCCATTGTGCAATATTCCCCACTGCTGCCTCCCGTAGGAGTCTGGGCCGTGTCTCAGTCCCAGTGTGGCCGATCACCCTCTCAGGTCGGCTACCCGTCGTCGCCTTGGTAGGCCATTACCCCACCAACAAGCTGATAGGCCGCGGGCCCATCCCACACCGCAAAAGCTTTCCACCAACCACCATGCGACAGTTGGTCATATCCGGTATTAGACCCAGTTTCCCAGGCTTATCCCAGAGTGCAGGGCAGATCACCCACGTGTTACTCACCCGTTCGCCACTCGAGTACCCAGCAAGCTGGGCCTTTCCGTTCGACTTGCATGTGTTAAGCACGCCGCCAGCGTTCGTCCTGAGCCAGGATCAAACTCTCCATGAAAAAA
>NZ_JAUZVK010000051.1:0-5565 GCF_031844505.1 Gordonia sp. AC31 | reverse complement strand
GTGGGTTGATGCTTGCGCTACTCGCACCTCAGGGAGCAGTGGGCTGGTACTTGCGCTACTCGCACCCCCGGGAGCGGTGGAGCGGCTCGCTCCTCGGGTGTGAGGAACCGTCAGATCTTGCGGTGCCGCAGGTTGATCGGGAGGCCGTCGGCCGGGGTCGGGCCGGTACCGTAGGTCAGCTCCGGCCGGTAACCGGCCGGGACGTCCCACTCGAAACGCAGCAGCATCTGGTGCAGGATCGACTTCACTTCCATGCCACCGAAATACAGGCCGATGCACTTGTGTGCGCCGCCGCCGAAGGGTGCCCACGCGAAGCGGTGGACCTTGTCCTCGCGGCGTTCGGCGGAGAAGCGCTCGGGATCGAAGTGGGTCGGGTTGGGCCACCATTCCTTGCGGAGCATCGTCGCCCACGGATGGATGGCGAGCAGCGTGCCCTTCGGGATGTAGTGGCCACAGACCTCGGTGTCCTCGATCGCCATGCGGAAGAGCATCCCGACCGGGGCGTTGAGGCGCAGCGTCTCCTTGAAGGCCAGCTCCATGCTGGGGAGCTTGTCGACGTCGTCGTAGTCGATCGTCGGCTTGTCGAGGGCCAGGGACTCCTCGCGCAGACGCTGCTGCCACTCGGGGTGCTTGCCGAGGAAGTAGGTCATCATCGACAGCGCGATGGTGCTGGTGTCGTGCGCGGCCATCATCACGAAGATCATGTGGTTGACGATGTCCTCGTCGGAGAACGTCTCACCCTCGTCGCTCTCGGCATTACAGAGAACGCTGAAGAGATCGTCGGCGTCGTTGCCGCGACGCAGCGGGATCTCGGAGCGGAAGTACTCCTGCAGCGCCTCGCGGCCGCGGAGTCCCTGCGCCCAGGTCCAGTTGCCGACGTCCTTGCGCACGATCGCCTGGCCGCCACGCACGGCTGCCTCGAAGGCGTGCTCGAGGCGGTGCGCCTCGGACTCGCTGACGTGAGCGCCCATGAACACCTCGGTCGCCAGCGACAGCGTGAGGTCCTTGGTGCGGGAGTACATCTTGAAGCCGTTGCCGACCTCCCAGTTGGCGAGGGTCTTCTCGATGTGCGGGGTCATGATGTCGAGGTAGCCGGTCAGGCGCGGCCGGCTGAACGCCTGCTGCATGATCCGGCGGTGCTGCATGTGCTCGTCGAAATCCATCAGCATGACGCCCCGGCGGAAGAACGGGCCGATCATCGGTTCCCAGCCGAGCTCGCTGGAGAACGCCTTCTTTCGGTTCATCCAGACGGCTTCGATTGCATCCGGACCGACGAGTGTGACCATGTTCATGCCCAGCGCGCCCGACCACGAGACCTGGCCGTAGCGCTCGAAGCGCTCCATCGCCGTCTTCAGCGGGTCGACCAGTGCTTCGAGAGTGTTGCCGAGGTACGGAATCCCCGGATCGCCCATCACCGGCTTGAGGTCCGACCCGGCGGGTGGCTCGGCCAGCGGGCGTTCCGAGCTCGGGTACATGCTGCTCGCCTTCGCCAGCACGCTCTGGATCTGCTTTTTCCGACTCGTCATGAACCTGCCACTCCCCGTTGTTCCGATGTGCGTTACATCACTATGCACCATTGGAACGGATTTTAGCGTCTGTTTCAAGGGGAGTGTGCAGACGGGGTGTTCATGCGAGTTGTGCGAGCGTGTCGGCCGACCGTCGGGAGGTCAGCACCCGGGGCCCCGAGACCCCCAGCGCGACCAGCACCGCCAGACCCCAGAGCAGGTACGACGACCCGACGAGATGCTGCCACCAGACCCAGGACAACTCGGCGTCGTACCGCTGCGGGATTCGCTGATGCGGCGCGACGGCGAAGATGACGAGCCCGGAACCGACGAGCCACCACCAGATCGCCGACGCCGCGGGCGTGGTCGCGAGGAAGGTCAGCAGGATCAGCAGCGGGACCACCCAGACCCAACTGTGGTCCCACGCGACCGGCGAGCAGTACAGCGCGGCGAACGCGACTGTCATCAGTGCCGCGACATCGTGCGGACTGGACGGCTGTGGACCTGCCGGTCCAACCGACAGCAGACGCCACGCGACCCAGGCGATGAACAGGCCGACGATCAGCGAGACGAGGAACCACGCGACGTCGGACTCGATGCCGAGCCTGCCGAGCTCACCCTTGATCGACTGGTTGTTCGCGAAGTGCGGACTCCCGATGCGGTCGGTGTCGAAGAGGGTCGATGTCCAGTAGGTGCGCGAGTCGTTCGGTGTCAGGAGATGGCCGAGACCGGCGTAGGCGACCGCTGACGCCGCGGCCATGCCGAGCGCGCGCCAGTCACGGCGGACGAAGAAGAACAGCAGGAACACCGCGGGGGTGAGCTTGATCGAGATGGCGAGTCCGACGAGCAGCCCGTTCCACCACTTGCCGCGGCCCAGCAGTACGTCGACGACGACGAGCGTCATCAGCACGATGTTGATCTGTCCGAAGTTGAGGGTGTCGCGGACGGGTTCGAGCCAGAGGCCGACCGTCGCGGCGGCCGTTGCGAGCCACCACAACTGGTGAGCAGGCCGCTCGACGAGGCAGGACAGGACGATGCGGCACACCACCAGCAGGCAGCCGATGGAGATCGCGGTGAACAGGGCCTGACCGAGGCCGAGTGGGACGACCGTGAAGATCGAGAACAGCGCTGCGGCAAGCGGTGGATACGTGAACGGGAGGTACGAGCCTTCCGCGAGTCGGGGCAGGATGCCGTACAGGTCGCCGCCGTCGAGCAGGACCTGTCCGCCCATGCGGTAGACGTCGAAATCGATGCGATACGGGGCCGGCGGTTGGTTCGGCAGCACGACGATGGCGACCGCCGAACTGATGAGGAAGACGGCGAGTGTCGCCCACCGGGCCCGGGCTGATCCCAGGTATCGATCCAGCGCACGTCGCGGGTTTACAACAGCAGTCACGAGCCCTCACTTCCGAGCGGGATCGTATCGCGGAGGGCGTGCGATTCAGGGTGGCCGGGCCGTGGCCGTGTAGTCGGGCGGTGCGGGTCGCACGTGGATTCGTCGGTCGTCGACAGTCGAAGGGTGGTCGAGCATTCTCCGGTGGGGTCGGTCGATGGGACCGTGGCGAGTCGAAGTGCGGGCGTCGCCGGGATCGGGTGAAGGGCGGGTCAGGCAGCTCCGGGTTTGCGTCGATCTGCCGGCATGATGTCGACCACGCCGTCGTCCGGATAGCCGTCGAGCATGATCGTCGCGACCGCGCCGAGTGCGCGGTCCCAGGCCAGCGTCATGGCCGGGGTCCAGGACTCGCCGCCGATCTCGCTCATCGCGGCGATCATGCATTCCGCGACCGCGGTGTACATCGGTCGGGTGACGCCGAGACCGGCGTGTCGCCGCCCCAACGCGTGCAGAGTCGTCGTCAGCCACTCGGCGTCGTCGAGATGCTCCACGACCGAGGCGACGGCGCTGCGCAACATCTCGGCCTGGGCCCTGGTGTCGCGGCCGAACATGGCGCGAACGGTCGGATAGCGGTCGAACAGGATCTCGTAGAAGCGAACGGTGAGGCCCGAGTCGGGAAGGTCGACGAGTGCCAGGCTGCGTTCGAGCAGTTGTTTGTCCATGCACGGACCTTGGTCCACCGGCATTGCGACTGGGCACGCTGCGGGGAAGGCCGAGGTAACAGTGGTCTCACAGCGAACCGCAGCCGGTGTGAGGTTCGGGATTGTTCGGGCGTTTGGTCCGTCTTCAGAGGTTCTCAGCTGTCCCAGTCGACCGTGCGGGCCATGTTCAGCAACCGGCGTCGACGCGTCTCCCCCGTCGCACCCACCCACGCGATGAGACCGTAGACGTGTGCGCGGAAGTCCGGGTGTTCGTCGTGATTCTGCGACGACGCCCCGTGCCGGCTCGCATTCTGGAGCAGGGCCCGAAGATTGTCGTAGTCGGATCTGGCAACCTGCGGACGGTCGTTGACGACGAGACCGGCGAGCTGTTGGCGCTGATGGCTGTGCATGATCCGGACCTTCTCCGGGTGGACGGTGAATCGCTCGTCTTCGACGATGCGGAGCACGGTCCACAGCGCGCGGTCGGCGTTCATCGCGTCGCCCGAGATCGCGAGGTCGTCGCCGTAACGGGTGTAGCGGAGGCCGTGACGGCGGGCGTACCCGTCGAGCCGCCGATCGAGCCGCCGCATCACGAGGTTCGCCAGATGCGGCGAGGTCGGCGCACCTTGCGGCAGATGCCGTTCCCGGAGAAGGGCTGCGTGCGTGTGATCGATACCGCGGAGTTCGTCCACAGGCGTTGCCGTGGTACACAATTCGGCGAGCAGGCGGGCTATGTGCGGCGGGTAGCCGGCTTGCCGGAACACTGCTCGGACGCGCGGTACGGTGATCGTCTCGAAGCAATGACGGAGGTCGACGCGCAGCACCACGGGACGGTCCGTGTGCGGCCACGCGAAAGCAGCCGGTGACGACCCGGGTACGAAACCGCGCGCCGCGGGATGGGCCGGAATGCGCTCAATCAACCGTCGCAGCAGGCGCCGTTGCGTCTCGCGCATACGGGGTTTCGGAGCTTCGATGACCCGGACACCGTCCCGCTTCTCACGCCGCCAGATTCGGTAGTGACGCAACGGCGGGCGCGCCGTTCGTAGCCATTGGCCGCGGTCGGCGAACCATTCGAGCTCGGGCACGGTGAAGTCGAGCCAGTGCGCGAACTGCTCGACATCGTAGAGATCGGGCAGAGCGTCGGACACCGTTCCCGCAGAACGTGGTTCGTGCACGATGACGGGTTGAGCGGCGACGTGTGCCGGGTGGGTCCACGGCGCGAGGGCCTGGATCATCACGGTCGCGGGATGTCGCGGTTCGTGAGGCGAGAGTTCGATGATGCGGGCGGCGACTTCGGAGGTGACCTCAGCGGGCAGGACCGCTCTCACTGCCGCCAGGATCTCCGGCCACGTCCAGGCGGTATACGTGCGCGAGAAGGCCGCAGCGACTTCCGCTGCCTCATGCGGTTGCAGGAACGGTTCGGTCACGGCGCCGTGTCGCGTCGTGGGCTGTCGTGGTGATGAACGACGGATGGGGTGACCAGAACTGTGCAGCGGCGCCGTGTGGCACGTGCAGCGTGCGCGCCGGCGTCGGACGCGGGGACCAGCTGTGAAGTGCACCCAGGGGTTACCCCTGAGACGGATCGCGACGATCCACTCTCACCTTGCCCGTCGTTCATCAACCGACATGGTGCCACGGCGGTGAGACAGCCGAGGCGAGGACGCAGATCTGCGCGGGTTCACCGACGTCGCTCGCACTGAGGTCGAGGTCTGGTAGACCCGGTGTCTGTGGGTAGCTATGAGATTCGGCCGGTGGTTGCAGGCGACATCGATCAGATCTCGAGCCTGCACACCGCCATCTGGAAGGCCACGTATGCGGGAATGGTGGCTCAGGACCGGCTCGATGCGCTCACTCCTGCGGAGTCGGCCTCACGCTGGCGACAGACTGTCGGAGACCTCGCAGGCCATGCTGGGCGCGGCATCCGCATCCGGTGCGCGACCTCACTCGACACGCAGGAGATGGTCGGTTTTGCAGCAAGCGGCCCGGCTCGCGACCACGACGCTCCCGCACCGACCGAATTGTGGTC
>NZ_JAUZVK010000050.1:0-5939 GCF_031844505.1 Gordonia sp. AC31 | reverse complement strand
GCTGCCCGCTCCCGACCTCGATCACCGCCCCCAGGCGTGGTGTGGCCCCTGCGATGAGGCTGTCGAGGCGATGTGGGCGTGGAAGACCGGCGTGCCCGCCAGCGGATCGGTGCGCTACGGCAAGCAGTACAACTACCGTTGCCCGCGTTGCTTCGGTGAGGTCTCTCCCACCGCCACACCGTCGTTGACGGCCTTGGACCTCACCCACCTGGGCACCCGCATCGGCGAGCGGACCAAGCCGCTGGCCCCGGCGACCATGGCCCGTGCCGAGCGGTGCCGCCAGAAGTTCGCCGAGTTCCCCGCTGTGCTGATGCCGGCCAAGGCCCAACGCGGCGTGGAACGCCATCCGCTGCAACCGATGGCCACCCAGACCTCGCAGCAAAAGACCGCGCTGCTCAGTACCGGCGCCATCATGGTCGCCGCCGGAAACACCTTCGAGCGCCCCGGATCGCAGTGCCGGACCCGGACCCTGGGTCAGCCGCTGTGGACCCAGCCCGCCACCAACACTACCGGCCTGCTCACTCCCCCGGTCGCGATGGCCATCAACAACTTCCAGGGCGCACCACGCGGCCTCGACGAGGCGCTGCCCACCCAGGGCGGTTCGGAGACCCTGAGCATCGTGTCCTCGGGTGTGGTGCCCTTCCGCAAGCACACCACCCCGACCAGCCATGCCCAGGCCATGCCGACGATCACCGCCGAACAGACCCCCGGCCTGCTCACCGCGACCGGCGACCCCGCCCTGCTCGCAGGCTGGTTCAAACAGAACGGCAGCACCGGCACCGAAACCGCCGCGCACCCGCTCACCGACCCACTGGGCACCCTGACCAGCCGCGACACCACCGCCCTGCTGGCCTCCCACTGGCGCGACGCCCTCGCCGACATCCCGCTCGATGAGTGCTTCTTCCGCATGATGACCCCGCACGAGGTCGGCCGCGGCTGCGGATTCGACCCCGACTTCGGCGACCACAAAGGCACCTTCACCGTGTGGGGCAAAGGCCGCGACCAGATCGACGGCTACGGCAACGCCGTCACCCCACCAGTCCCGCTATGGATCGGCACCCGCCTACGCGAAGTCCTGCACCCCACCAGCGGATGACGACGTCGACCGCCCCGGCACACCGTGACCACTGTGCCGGGGCACGCGGGCCAGTCTGCACGGACGGGCCGCGCTCGGACAGCTCGGAAAGCCTCACCGATCACTCCCGTTGCTATTATTGCTGCATGATCGACGCTGGCCGGTGGGGCGCGATCCGCGGGCTGGCGGATCGCCAGTTCGGCCTGTTCACCACCGCCCAAGCCCGCAACCTCGGCGTCGCGCCCTACGTCCTGGCCCGCCTCGCTGCCCGTGAGGCCATCGTCCGGGTCCACCACGGCGTCTACGAGATCCCCGAGTCCACGGCCTGGACAACCCTCGGCGACTGGGCGGCACAATGGTTGGCGCTCCACCCCGCCGCCGACATCGAGGAACGCCGCACACGCCCCGACAGCGTCGTGAGCCACGCCGCCGCCGCCCAAGTCCTGCGCCTGGGCACGATCACCGCATCCGGGCTCGAGCTGAGCAGCCCCCACCGCATCAACGTCCGCGACCCGTCGGTGCGCACCTGGCGCCGGTCGATCGGTGACCGCGCCCACGACTGGGACCTCGTCGACGGACTACCGGTCACCACACCCGCGCGCACCGTGGCCGACCTGCTCCTCACCCACGGCGACGGCGGACACCTCGGGACCGCGCTGCACACCTGCCTGACCGAATCGCTGGTCGACGCCGACGAGCTGATCGCGGCGTGTGATCGGGCCGCGCCGCGCTGGAACTACGCCTCCGGTGCTGACCTGTTCGCCGCGCTGCTCGATCAGGCCCAGATGCCGGCCGAACCGGTGCTGGTCGGCTGATGGCGTATGCGTCCGAAGAGGCCTTCCGCGCCGGGCTGAAAGCCCGCCTGTCCGCCGAAGCGCGGACGAGCAGGTTCAGCCGCGACGAGCTCGCCCAAACCGTGACCCTCCAGTTGTTCCTGGCCCGGCTGTTCCGCTCCCCCGACGCCGACCAGTGGATCCTCACCGGCGGCACCGCCCTGCAATTCCGGGCACCGACCCAGGCCCGCCCCACCGCCGACGCCGACCTAGCCACCCGCCTCGACGCCGAACACATGCAACACTCGCTGCGCCAGGCCGCCCACCCCGGACCCGGCGACTTCGGCGAGTTCGACATCACCATCACCGCAACCCGTAGCCCCGGCTTGTTCGCCGGACGTATCCGCTACAACATCGCCGGACAACGATTCTCCGACGCCACGCTCGACCTCGCCACCCACCGGGAGATGCTGCTACCGCCCGAGACGATCAGCCCGCGCCCGGTGCTCGCGCTCGACGAACTCGACCCCATGCCCGTCATCCGGATGCAGGCCGCCGCCGAAGCAGTCGCCGACAAGGTCGCGGCCCTCTACGAGCTGCACGGCACCCACGGCGACACCCCCTCGACCCGCGCCCACGACCTGGTCGACCTCGTCATCCTCGCCCGCACCCAATCGTTCGACGCCGAACAGCTGCACGCCGCGATCCGCCACCAAGAACAGCGCCGCGACCTGACGATCCCGATACCGTTGGTTCTGCCCAACCCGACCTGGGAACGTGACTACCCCCAACGCGCCGCCCACAGTGGCCTACCCGCGCACCTGCACCACCCCGACGCCGCGCTCACGGCCGCCAACAGCCTCATCGAACCCGTCCTGACGGGCGCGACCGGGAACGGCCAGTGGAACCCCGACGACGGAGTCTGGACCTCGCAGAGATCACGCTCGATCGGAGAACTGCTCGGCGACACCCGCGCACCACACGCGGCGCCACGCACACCCGCACACGAGGCCCCGCCGGGGCCATCGGCGCATAGCACCGAACGCTCCCACGACCACGGACCCGAACTTTAGATTTGACCCGCGGGCCCGGCACCAAAACGGGCACAGCGCAGCGAAGGCAGGAGGACGCGATGCGTGAGGTGTTCGGTGAGTGGTACACCTATGGCGACGATGAGCGCGGCGATTTCGTCACTAAGGCCAGAATTGCACTGGATGCCAACGTCCTACTCGACCTGTACCGGATATCGAAGGAGTCGCGCGAGAAGATCCTCGCCCAGCTCGAACGGGACGAGATCCGTCCGCGCCTCTTCCTTCCCTACCGCGCCGGCCTCGAATACCACCGTCAACGACTGTCTGTCGCAGACGATCACGCCAAGCAATACGCCAGCGCGACGAGCATCATCACGAGGGTCAAGAAGAACGGCGCCAATAGTCCACTCCTGCGGGAACTTCGCACGGCTGTCGAGGGTGTCAAGGACACGGGAGTGCAGAAGCGACTACTCGACGCGGTGGACGCGGCATTCAAGACAGCCGCGACGGAGGTCGAAGAAGCACTACGGACTGAGCGAGAGTCGAACATCCTCCACACCAAGCAAATTCAGGCAACTGACCCCATCCGAGACCGTATCGAGAAGCTGTTCACCGATCCCGGTCAGGTCGGTCGGCGGCGGACATCGACCGACCTCCGGGCATGGGAGGACCAGGCACGTGCCCGCCTCGCCGCTGCCATACCGCCGGGGACTGGAGCCGATGAGGCCAAGCAGGACGGCGGGATCGGTGACCCGCTCATCTGGATGGAGATGATGGACCTGGCCAAAACTGACGAGCAGGACGTGCTGTTCGTGAGCAACGACATGAAGGCAGACTGGCGTCACATCGTCGACGACGAAGACTTCGGGACATTGCCCGACCTCCGACGGGAGTTCGCTGACGAGACCGGCCAGCGCTACCACCACGTCAGTACCGACACCTTCCTCCAGGACCTCAACAAGTACCTCAACGCCGACGTCGGAGATGAGGTGATCGACGAGGTCAAACACACGCGGGTCACGCTCTCCCCCACGATTGAGCTTCCAACCCTGCGGGTCGCAGACCTTTACCCCGATCTAACCGCCCGCAATGAGGAGATGTACCGCAACGCGGTTCGGGGGGTTAACATGCCGACAGCGCAGGAGCTCAACGCCATAACCGGATTCAGGTCCTCCGGTATTTGGGAGACACTGCGAAATCAGTTGGCTCATAACCAATTATCAGAGTTATCAGAGTTCACGCGTTCCCCAGAGTTCCAACGATTGATCTGGACAGCCCAACCGTCCGATCGAGCCAAACCAACCGACGACGGGCTGCCCGACGATGACGACGGGCTGCCCGAGGATGACACGGAACCGGGATCAATAGGCGACTGACGCGATGCGACCCGGGCAATCACGCATTCCGGTAGATCGGGCAGCCGCACGAGGTGTTGCAGGCGAAGCTCCAGGTGGGGTGGGCGGCGTGGGTGTGTACTCCCCAGGGGTGTCCGCATTCGCAGTCGGGGAAGAACTGGCGGTCCCAGCGGTCGCAGAGGTCGTCGACGGTCAGCGTGCTTGACGGGTAGCCCACCGCGCCTCGGAAGCCGACGCACTGGTATTTCGACCAGGTGGGGTCGACCTGGACCGGGCAGCCGAGGTAGCCCAGGTCGTGGTTGATGACCAGCCCGTAGTCGAAGGTGTTCTGCCCGCAGCGGCCACACCAGTCCTCACCGGTCGGTACGGGTTGGCCGTCGGGTCGACCGGCCCGACGCTGCTCCCATAGCTGGCGCAGGGTCGCAACCTCGGCATCGAGGCGACGTTGCTCCTCGATGCGCTCAGCGGTGCCGTCGAGCAGATCGAGCAGGTCGATGTCGTTGTCGTGGTCGGGCGATCTGCGGCGCGTCATGGGGTGTCCTCTCAGATGACGTCGTGGGGCGTCAGTGGGCGGCGTAGATCGGTGTGCGGGCCAGGAACAGGCATTCGCGGTTCTCGTCATCGGCCAGGACGATCCCGATGCCGGTGGTGAGGATTTCGGCGAGCCCCAGTGCCCACTGGGACCACGTCAGATCGACCATGGCGTGTACGTGCTCGATGGGTACCAGCTCAGAATGTCCGGTCTGGAGCACGTTGGTGGCGCGGATGATCTCGCGTGCGCTCGGGCTGGCGGTGCAGTTGCTGTAGCTCCACGACATGCGAGGCTCCCTTGTGTCGAATGTTGCTGTGGTGGTGCAGTTCTGAGCGTCTTACCCGCCAGAGCGCTGCACCTTATAGGGTTCACAATATGCACCCTATGGGGTACAGTCAAGTCATGACCACAACCACTCTCCCGACGACGCCGACCGCGCCGTCCTCGCACGGCCTACAGCTCGACATGTTCGCCGAGGCGGCACGCGATGAGCGTGCGCACGCTGAACGCACAACCGGTGTCCCTCGCTTGTATGCCCTGCGGTGCACCACGATTGCCGACTACGAGCACGCGATGGCGCAGTGGAGGAAGGCGTGGCCTGATCTCGCCTGCCTGCGCGACTCGCACGGCTGGCACGTCGCGATCGGTGAGTACGCGAGCAGCCGCGAACCGACCGACACGTGCATCCCGATCACCCTGCAAACCGACCTCCGATGCAACCGGACCTCGCACCGCGGTTGCCTGTGCGTGGGTGATCTGGTCTCGCGCAGCTTCTGCCGAGGCTGCGGCTGGCATTCCGAGGTTGTCGGCGACGACACCGACACCGACGCTGCGCTGCTGGGCCTGGATCACTGCTTCCCGGGATGGCGCGACGACCCGATCGTGCCCTCGGTGCCCTACGACGACGGACCCAAGCGCCGCACCCGCCGCAACTGGGAAACCACTGTCACCGAGCTACACGGCACCGAACGGCCCCAGGGCTACCCGATGATCACCCGCCGGGGACCGCACGGGTGGCGGGCGGTGCCAGGCCGATCGCTGTGGGGCGGCTACGACGTCGCCGCCGAAACGCTCGGCCGATGATTGACACCACCGATCGTGCCGTGCCCGGCCTGCGTGCCGGGCACGGCACGCACTCGCCTTCGGTCGGCTCTGGCAAGCTCGACACCACAC
>NZ_JAUZVK010000049.1:0-7122 GCF_031844505.1 Gordonia sp. AC31 | reverse complement strand
CCACACAACCACCCACCGCCCCCGAGAGGCCCGAATCCATGTCGAGCGAACCGTCCGCAATTAGCGTCGACGAGACCGCCGTCATGACCGCCGTCGGAGCAGCGATCGTCGCCCGCCGCACCGAACTCAAGATCAGCCAGCAAGCACTGGCCCGCACCGTCGGCACCAGCCGGACCTTCCTGCGCGGCATCGAGGCCGGTGAGCGCGCGCCGACCGTGGTCACACTCACCCGGATCGCTCGCGCCCTGCACACCACGCCCAGCGCACTCATCACCACCATCCGCTGACCCGGCCCCGCCACTCTCTGCGCCGCCAGCAGCCATCCCGAGGGCCGGAGCCCTCTTGCCTACCGGCGCAGCCACGCAACCCCCTGTAATTCCGAAGGTATTCGGTGCGCGTTTCTGTGGATATTTCCGCACAAATCAAAAGAATCCCGGAATAGACAAGGTGGGGGCATTCAAAGGACCACTAACAGCATGTCTAGGCGTTTTTCCCGCAACACTGAAATACGTTGCAGCCCTTGCATATACAGCCCATTAGGTATAGAATAGAAGAAAGCAAACAGCCACCGATAGAAAGGTTTCAGAAATGACGATCACTGTGTACACCAAGCCCGCTTGCGTCCAATGCCACGCCACCTACAAAGCGTTGGACAAGCAGGGACTGGACTACCAGGTGGTTGACATCAGCACCGACGCCGCCGCCCGGGACTACGTGATGAGCCTGGGCTACCTGCAAGCCCCCGTCGTGGTTGCCGGCAGTGAGCACTGGTCGGGATTCCGCCCCGACCGGGTCAAGGCACTCGCCGAACGGGATTTATTGCCAGCTGATGCAACATTGGCTGGGTGAGAACCGAGGTCGACTCGCCAACGATCGAGTTCCTCACAGTTTGCTTAAGCGCCTGTTCCAGATTGGGCGTCATAGGCTCAGATCGCCGACGGCAATAAGCAGGGCGAGCACGGTGAGCACAACCCGGGTGTGGGTTGTGCTCACCGGTATGGAAGTTGCTTTTGCCTACGCCGGCACTGTGATTGGGGCTGAGGTTGCGGGTGGGGCGGTCAGTGGTTTCGCACGGCCTGCACGCACACCGTTGGCAATGACGACGATCTCTGCGAGTTCGTGGACAAGCACCACGGCTGCTAAGCCGAGTACGCCGAACAGGGCCAGCGGCATCAGGCCGACGACGATCACCAGCGACAACCCGACGTTTTGCAGCATGATGCGGCGGGCACGGCGGGCGTGGTCGAACGCTTGGGGCAGATGCCGTAGGTCTTCGCCCATGAGAGCTACGTCGGCGGTTTCGATCGCGACGTCGGTGCCCATCGCGCCCATGGCGACGCCCAGGTCTGCGGTGGCCAGCGCGGGTGCGTCGTTGACGCCGTCGCCGACCATCGCTGTCGGCCGCGACTTGCGCAATTGCGTGATCAGGTGGGCTTTGTCTTCCGGTCGTAGCTCGGCGTGAACGTCTGTGATGCCAGCTTGCGCGGCGAGGGCGGTAGCGGTGGCCGTGTTGTCGCCGGTGAGCATTGCTACCTGATAACCGGACCGATGAAGGTGGCTAACCACCTCGGCCGCTTCAGGCCGCAGCTCGTCGCGCACCGCGATGGCGCCGATGAGCTGGCCGTCGTATTCAACCAGCACGGCAGTGGCACCAGCTTCTTGCATCGCCGTGACTGTGTCCGAGAGTTCACCGGCGTCTAGCCAGCCCGGTCGGCCGAGCCGGGCGGGACGGCCACCGACGAGGCCGGTCAGTCCGGCGCCGGTGACAGATTCGACCTCGGCCGCCGCCATCCGCAGATCGGTAGCGGCCAGAATCGCGCGCGCCAGAGGGTGTTCGCTTTGGGCTTCCAGCGCCGCGGCAACGGCGAGGACTTGTTCTCCGCGTGTGCCGTTTGTGGTAGCGACTTCGATGACGGCCGGCTGATTACGGGTAAGTGTGCCAGTCTTGTCGAGGGCGATATTGCGGACCCTGCCCAGCGCCTCGAGCGCGGCGCCACCCTTGACCAGGACACCCAACTTGCTTGCCGCTCCGACCGCAGCGACCACGGTGACCGGCACCGAAATCGCCAGCGCGCACGGAGACGCGGCGACCAGCACCACCAACGCGCGTTCGATCCATACCATCGGGTCGCCAACGAGACTACCGATCCCTGCGACCAGGGCCGCGGCGACCATCACGCCGGGCACTAAGGGCTTGGCGATCCGGTCGGCCAGGCGTTGGCTCGCGCCCTTGCGGGATTGTTCAGCCTCGACGATCCGGACGATCCGGGCCAGCGAGTTGTCCTCGGAGGTCGTGGTGACCTCGACTTCCAGTACCCCAGTGCCATTGATCGACCCGGCGAACACCTCTGCCTTCGGACCGACCTCGACCGGGACGGATTCGCCGGTGATCGCCGAAACGTCCAGTGCTGTATGCCCACTGAGTACTACGCCGTCCGTGGCGACCCGCTCGCCGGGCCTGACCAAAACGATGTCGCCGACGCGTAGCTCACTCGGTGCCACCATCACGTCAGTGCCGCCGCGGCGCACGGTCGCTTGGTCGGGCACCAGCGACAACAGGGCCCGCAAACCACGGCGGGTGCGGGCCAGCGAGTACTCCTCGAGGCCTTCGCTGATGGAGAACAAGACGGCCAACATTGCCGCCTCTCCGACCTCGCCGAGGATGACCGCACCAACCGCGGCGATGGTCATCAATGTGCCGACCCCGATCTGTCCCTTCACCAACCGGCGCAGGGTAGAAGGCACGAACGTCCAGGCCCCCAGCGCCAGTGCTACCGCCTCGAGGCCGATCTCGACCGCGCGGGGTGCGCCGACCCAGCCGACAATCAACGCGCCCAACAGAAACACCCCGGAAACTGCCGCAAACTGGAGTTCCCGGACCTGCCACAGGTGTTCCGGCGCGTGTTCCTCGGTCTCGTCGGTGGTGGGTTCGTCGTGGCCGCAGCCGCACGCATCGCTCATCGAAGACTCTCCTTGCTGGCCTGGACTGAATCGGTGACGTCGCTGACGTAGTTCGGGCAGAGCGCTACCGCGCTGCCGGTGGCAGCCAGCAGAGTTTCCGCCGATGCCAGCAAATCCATCAGCTCAGGGCGGGTGAGGCTGTAAAACACCTGCCTGCCCTGTGGGCGGCCCTCCACCAGTCGGCAGTCGCGCAGGCATGCCACATGCGCCGACACCGTCGACTGCGCCAGTCCCAACTCTGTTACGAGGTCGGCGACCCTGGCCTCCCCGGTAGCTAGGCGACGCACGATCGCTAAGCGGGTGCCATCAGACAGGCTGTGGAACAACGCCACCGCCGCATCCACATTCGATCCGGTGCCGTTCGAAACGAAACACTCACCAACTTCATTCATCGTCATATACCGATGATAACTGCTATCAACGATCAATCAAAGCGTGGGTCGGTGCAGTTCGTACCTCGTAGGAGCTTTGCGGAACGCGGCAAACGTGGGAGACCGCTTCTGTCGATACGACAGAGTGCCATCTGGCGGTGTGGACTTCCTAAAGGGGTTTGATCCGTCGCAGCCTGGTGAAGGGGCTGCGTGAGGTCGTCGATTGAGGCGGGTTCTCACCGCTGGTCGTCGAGAAAGAACGTGGGGGTCCCTGCACGCCGAGGGCCAGTCCGTCTGCGACGTCGGTGCGGAATCCACCGTGAGGACCGGCCCAAGTAGACCGTCGAGTGCATGCCCAATCCGACTGTCAGCCAACTCATATCGACTGCGCCGACCCTCAGGCGTCGCGATCACTAGACCGCACCCACGTAGGCAGCAGAACAGTTGCGTGCATCATTGATGCATCTGATACAACATAGGTGTGACACGTGACGACGTTGTCAGCGCGCGACAAGCGCTGACCCAGAATGTTGTGCAGCTCGATCCTGAACGGGCGATGTTCGATGCGATGGTTGACGGGTGGGCTCAGCAGCAGCGGGCAAAGTTCCTGCGCGAGTCGACAATCGGTCCTCGAACGCGGCTAGTGCGCCGCCTCGCCGAGTTCGCTGGACTGTATCCGTGGCAGTGGACCCCCGAGGAGGGCGAAGCGTGGATCAGTCATCTTCGATCGGGCCCAACCCCACTTCGGTTGTCCACCGTCCGCGGCTACGAGGTGGACATCGGCCTGTTCTGTGCCTACCTGCTCGATGCCCGCTACGACTGGGTTACTGAGTGCATTGCTCAGTTCGGTCGCGCGCCCGTGCAGGTCTTCCACGAAGACAACTCCATCATCCACATCGGTGAGTACGAAGGTGATCCCGGTCGACGGCCACTGACCTACGACGAGGTCCAGGCACTGTTCGATGCCGCCGACGCACGGGTCGCGCAGATCCGATCTCGCGGCCGGAAAGGAGCGATACCGGCGCTGCGAGACGCCGTAGCACTGAAATACTGCTACGCCTACGGCCTACGCCGGCAGGAGGTTTCCCGCAGCGACGTCGTTGACCTCCGCAGGAACTCGAAATTCCCAGCCTTCGGTCGGTTCGGGGCACTGACAGTGCGGCACGGCAAAGCGTCCCGGGGCGGCCCGCCCAAACGCCGCACCGTGCTCACAGTGCCGGAGATGAGCTGGATCGTGGACATCCTCGACCACTACCTCACCGAAGTGCGCAGCGAGCTCGACCACACCGGACACCCAGCACTGTTTCTCACCGAACGCGGCAGCCGACTGGGAGTGCGCGCACTCAACACCGCCTTCGCCACCGCCCGCGACGCCGCAGGAATCGACCCGACACTCGACCTCCACTCGCTGCGCCACTCCTACGTCACGCATCTGGTGGAGTTCGACTACACCGAACGATTCATCCAGGAACAAGTCGGCCACGCATTCTCCTCGACCACGGCGGTCTACATCGGGGTCAGCAACGAGTACCGCAACGGACTGCTCATGCAGTCCATCCACGCCCGATACGGCCACCTCCTCAATGACGGGACCCCGACATGAAGCAGATCGACTACACGTGGCATCTGCGAGCCAGGATGGCCGCCCACGGCATGTACTCAACCACCGATCTGCAACCGCACCTCGCTGACCGCGGCATCACACTCTCCCGCGAGCAGGTGTACCGGCTGGTGACAGGACAACCGCAACGGCTGAGCATGCACACCCTGGTCGCCCTGTGCGACATCCTCGAGTGCACCCCCAACGATCTGATCGAACCCCACATCGTCGACACCACAGTCCGCAAGACTGCCGGCAAACCGGCAGGGGTCACACCGATCACCGCTCGTCGCACCACCATTCGACGACCGGGCACCGAGTCGTGAGTGTCGCCTCTCCGCCGAAGTATCCCTGTTCGGACTGCGGCACCATCGCCCCGAGATCCCAACGCACACCCGAAGGGGGAATTTGCCGGTCCTGCTACAACATCCGCCGCCGCGAACCGTGCAGCAACTGCGGCAAGCGCACCGCCCCCAGCACACGCACGGCCGCAGGCGATCCGCTATGCGGTCACTGTGCGCGTCCCAAACGCCGCTGCACCGGCTGCGGACAGATCGACCACATCAAGACCAGCGGTAAGGACGGCGAGCTGTGCCAGCGCTGCTACACCGCACCGGCACGCCTCTGCGGACGCTGCAACGACCACGCGCCGATCGCGATCAGAGCTCGCCCCGGCGCCGTGGACCTGTGCCGGCGCTGCGCCACAGCACCCGAGGAGACGTGCAGACGTTGCGGACTGCTCCGTGAAGTGCACACCCGGTGGCCCTTGGGACCAGTATGCGTGCGCTGCTATCGACGGACTCTGTCCGAGTCGGCGTCCTGTACCGACTGCGGCACCACCGCCGCACTCATCGGCAGAAATGCTGCCAGTCAACGCATCTGCGGTCCATGCGCGGGCTCTGACCTGGACTATCGGTGTGCAACGTGCGGCGGAACGGGGCAACATCATTTCGCCCGAACCTGCCACCGCTGCTCGATCATCCGGCAGGCCCGGGACCTGCTCACCACACCTCAGGGGTCGATGCCCGACAGCCTCGAGGAGTTGCCGGCGTTCCTTGCCGCCCGTGGCCAGCCGCGCTCGACGCTGAGGTGGCTGACCAAGCCCGCGACCGGCCAGCTGCTGAGGTCGCTGGCCTCCAGCGAGCACCCCATGAGCCACACCGTGCTCGACCAGTGCCCGCCGGGGTGGGGGCGCCACCATCTGCGCGAACTGCTTATCGAGGCCGCCATACTGCCCGAACGCGATGAAGCCCTCGAACGGCTCGACACGTGGATCAACGAGACCGCCGCCGCGTTGCCCGCCCACCACAGCGCGCTGATCCGCCCCTATGGGCATTGGGCCATCCTGCGGCGCGCTCGCCGCAGGTCCCGCCGTCGCCGGTTCACCCACGCCGCCGCCGACTCCGGCCGCAACAAAATTCGCGTCGCCATCTCGCTTCTGACCCACCTCGACGAGCACGGCCACACCGTGAGTGACCTGACCCAACCGATGCTCGATGCCTGGACCGACGGACAGCATCATCGCACCAACAACATCGCCGGGTTCATCACGTGGCTGACGCAACGTGGACTGGCCACCGACCTATCGGTGACCCGTTACCCCACCCCACCGCCGTCGCAGACCGGCGACGAACACGCCCACCAACACGCCATTGCCGCGCTGCTCTCCGGCGACACTTCCGCTGACTTGCCCACCCGCATCGCGGGTTTACTCGTGCTGCTCTACGGCGCACGACTCCCCCAGGTGCAGAACCTCACCACTTCGTCGCTCACCCACGATCGCGACCGGAGGTACGTGACGCTGGCACGTCACCCTATCGAGCTACCCGAGCGCCTCGCTGAGCTCATCGACACCCTTGCCGGCACCGTCTGCGCCGACCCGCGCACTCGCACCCGGGACGGCCGCGGACATTACCTCTTCCCGGGCAGAACAGCCCACCACCCGATGCACGTCAGAACACTGAACCGAAAGCTCACCACCGCAGGTATTCCCACCCGCATCAGCCGCAACCACGCCCTACTCGCGTTGGGCGCGGACCTACCCGCCGCAGTCCTGGCAACCCAGCTCGGACTGTGCTCTACGACCTCATCGCAGTGGGCGCAACTGGCCCAACGCGACTACACCGCCTACCTGCACAGCCACGACACCGAGCACCCAACCCCGCCGACCGACGTCCCGGTAGACACAAG
>NZ_JAUZVK010000048.1:0-9489 GCF_031844505.1 Gordonia sp. AC31 | reverse complement strand
CACCGTCTCCCGAATCACGGATCGGGTCATCGAAGAGATGGTGTCGTGGTGGGCACGCCCGCTGGAGAAAGTGTACGCGGCGGTGTTCATCGACGCGATCATGGTCAAGATCCGGGATGGGCAGGTGCGTAACCGGCCCATCTACGCCGCGATCGGGGTGGATCTCGACGGGCACAAAGACATCCTCGGCATGTGGGCCGGCGACGGCGACGGCGAGTCGGCCAGGTTCTGGCTGGCGGTGCTCACCGACCTCAAGAACAGGGGTGTCCGCGACATCTTCTTCGTTGTGTGTGACGGATTGAAAGGGTTGCCCGACAGTGTATCTGCCGCGTTCCCGTTGGCCACGGTACAGACGTGCATCATCCATCTGATCCGCAACACCTTCAAGTACGCCTCCCGCAAGTATTGGGACACGATCAGCGCCGATCTCAAACCGATCTACACCGCGCCGACCGCCGCTGACGCCCGGGCGCGGTGGGAGGAATTCGCCGAGAAATGGGGCACGCCGTACCCGGCGATCGTGACCCTGTGGGAGAGCGCGTGGGAGGAGTTCATCCCGTTCCTTGACTACGACGTCGAGATACGGCGAGTGTTGTGCTCCACCAACGCGATCGAAAGTCTCAACGCCCGCTACCGGCGTGCGGTGCGCGCTCGAGGACACTTCCCGAACGAGCAGTCCGCACTCAAAACGCTCTACCTGGTCACCCGGTCGCTGGACCCGAAGGGTACCGGTCAGACGAAGTGGGCCGTACGCTGGAAGCCAGCGCTCAACGCCCCGGCCATCACGTTCGCCGATCGTATGCCCGCAGCCGAAGAACGCTGACCCGCCGAGCAATCGGAAAACCGCCGCTTACACCGAATATCGGACAGACCCGTCGGGGCCCGATTCCCGCCGAGCTCGTGGTGAGCGTGCGTGAGACGCTGGGTGGGGGTCGTCCAGAACGGGGGGTGTCCCTATGGGTTTGTCAAGCAGCTGAAGCGATTGGGGTTCGGTAGGGCTCGCTGTGCTTGAGCATCGCGTAGAGGACGTCGCATCGTCGGCGTGCCAGGCAGATGAGGGCGGCGTTGTGTTTCTTTCCTTCGGCGCGTTTGCGGTCGTAGTAGGCGCGGCTGGTGGGGTCGTGCAGTGCGGCGAACGCGGAGAGGAAGAAGGCTCGTTTGAGTTTGCGGTTTCCGAATCGGGCGGGGTGCTCGCCACGGATGGAGGTGCCGGATCGGTGGGTGACTGGTGCGATGCCGGCGTAGGCGGCCAGGTGGCCTGCGGTGGCGAATGCTGAACCGTCGCCGACTTCGAGGAGGATGCGGGCTGCTGTGTAGGGGTCGTAGCGGATCTGGTTTCGCACCGCGGCAAAGTGGCTCCGCGCCATGTCTCGATCGTTGTCCGCGTCGCCGGTAGCATCACGGGTGGACGCCTGCACGGTGGCGTGGTCGAAGGCCAGGATACGTGACGCTGCGAGAAGAACTGCAGGCTTCCCGGTTGCCTCCTGTCGATGTCACAGGACCCGGGTCAGCGGGAACCGGCGTCCTGCTGATGGTAATGCTCCTGCGTGCGTTTGTGTGAACGCGGCGGCCCTGCTTAGCGTCCTCCTCGCGGACTTGCCGCGACAGGCCGGTTAGCCTGACAAGGATGCTGCGGCCTTTCGTAGTGACGCCTCCAGGGTCGTTTCCGCCTCGGGTAGAGCCGCCGCGAGGGTTGTGACGGATCGGAGCCGCTCGGATGAGGCGTGATCCTTCTGTACTGCTGCGCGTGCGACTGCAGTCCAGGATGTCGCCGCATGGTGGGCGTTGGCTGCAAGGATGGCGGTGGCGTGATCGCCGGTGAGGCGCGCGATTTCGTCGCAGCCCTGTGCCAGCAGTCGGCGGAACAGGCCGCCGCCGGTCCCCGCTTTCTCGATGAAGGCGCCGAGGCTGAATAAATGCATCTCGAGGTCGTCGGTCGACAGGGCTCCCCAGCTGCAGACGTCGGATGCGAGCGCGCTGGCAGCGTCGAGGCCGTGTGACCCGTGTTCTGCGGGCCCGGCGATCGTCGATGCGCCTGGGGTGCTCAGGCTCGCTGCGGATTGTGCGAATGCCTGTGCGGCCACCTCGAGAATCGAAGGTGGCGTCTGTGGCCAATTGATACGAAACAGCGTGTGTCGGGTTGGCTCCGGGAAGGAGGTCGAGCGGCGCGCGCGTGCGAGTGCGTCCAGTGGGACGCGTTGAAGGTCTTCGCGATCGTTGTCGGCGATGTACGCGACGCCTTGCGTCTCGTCGTAGCCGACTACAACGATGTCGTGGCGGCTCATGCGCAACTGGACCCGCAGGTAGGGGAGTTCTGCGATCTCCGCCCAGACCAGTGCAGGGCGTCCCTGATCGATCTCGCCACGAAGGTTCTCCCAACCCTCGGCCGGGTCGTCTGTGGCAAGCACCTCGACGGTGCCGCCCAGACGGCGGGGGAGGTCGATCTCAAAATCAGGTCCTCGTCCGACTAAGTACACGGGTGGCATCAGCGCTTTTGATCGAATGTAGGTGAGGGAGAGGGCTCCGCCGAGGGCAAAGACGAGGCCCTCGTCGGGTGGGCCGTCGTAACCGAGCCCGGTCCACTCCATGAGGTCTCGCATCGCACCGGACCCACAGTGGCCACCCATTCGGTGCGGGTAGGGGTCGATCATCGAGGGGCCGGACACTGACACGATCCTCCTGTGTTGAGGCGGTACGAAAATTGTCGATTGCCGGGCCGACGACTGAGGCAGACCGGGTTAGGCGTGGAATGCATCTAGTGACGTCGCACGCTGCGTGAGTATAAGAGGGCCATAGGCCTCTTTGAGAGCCACCAGGATGTTGTCGAGAGGCAGGTCGTTGTACACACCTCTTTCGCGGACGTACTCCATGTGTGTTGAGCCGTCCGCGGAGTGAGCGTGGAGCAACGCGTCGCTGTCGCCGGTGAAGTCGATCGGGGCGACTCCGAACCGCGCGCACAGTTCCGAGTTGAACGCGGGTGTCGCCTTGAGCCACCGTCCGTCTATGTAGACGTGGCTGTACCCGTGATAGACGAAGACGTCGGTTCCCATCAGCTCACGTAGGGCGCCCGTTTGGAGGTGATTACGGACGTCGGCGAAGCCTAGCCGCGCTGGGATCCCGGCGGCGCGGAATGCGGCGGTAAGCACGACGGCCTTGGGGACGCAGTATCCACGCCCGGATTCGATTACATGGCTGGCCCGGTAGTGCTCTGGGTCGTTGGAGACGGTGTACGGGTCGTAGCGGATGGCGTCGCGCACCGCGGTGAACAGGCGGCCGGCTTTGTCTTTGTCGGTGGTCGCGTTGCCGACGGCTTCGCGTGTGAAGGTTGCGACGGTGGCGTGCTCGATGTCGAGGAAGCGTGAACCCGTCAGCGCCGCCGGGCTGACCGCATTTGTCGGTGATGTGGTCATGGGGCCGCTCCGATCAATTCGGACCTGACGATCGGCGCTCGTTGTGCAATGGCGCGCTTGGCGGTCACGAAGTCAGCGGGTCTGTTGACGCAGTCAGCTGCAATCAGTTCTCCGGCGGTTAAGTAGTAGCAGGTGAAGTCGCGGCCATGGGCGGGGTTGCCGCTGACCAGCACCTCGTCGTATCCGGTGTTGAGCCCGGCGATCTGGAGTTTGAGGTCGTATTGGTCGGACCAGAACCATGGCAGTGCGGCGCGACCGGTTGTGTTGTCGCAGATTGTGGCCGCCGCGATCTTGGCGTGCTCGGTTGTTGCGGACACGCACTCGAGACGAACACGTCGCCCGTACCGCTCGATTCGGTGGTTGGCGCAGTCGCCGGCTGCGACGATGTCAGGATCGCTGGTACGAGCGCGGTCGTCGACGAGGATGCCGTTTTCGACGTCGATGCCCGCAGCTGCTGCGAGCTCCGTGTTCGGAATGACGCCGACGCCGACGATGACCAGGTCAGCGGCCAGCGTCTCCCCCCCGGACAGGACAACGCCGTCGACTCGTTCGTCGCCGCGGAACCCTTCGACCATTGCGTCGGTCCGTACCTCGACACCCTTCTCGCGGTGAATTCGATCGAAGAATTCCGACACGACGGGCGCCGTGACACGTTCGAGTACGCGTCCTGCCGCCTCCAGGACGGTGACCTCGACACCCAGGGTTCGAAGCGAGGCCGCTGTCTCCAGGCCGATGTACCCGCCGCCGACAATGACGACCCGCGAACCCGGGACCGCGGCGGCGCGGATGGCCTCGACATCGGTGGCGGTGCGCAGATAGTGCACGCCCGGCAGGTCGGCGCCGGGGACCGGCAGTGCGCGAGCTCGAGCGCCGGTGCACAGGGCCAACTTCGAGTAGGACACCGCGTCGTTGTTGCCAAGAGTGACGGTTCGTTCGGCACGGTCGATCGAGGTCACGGTCCCGTCGACGAGCTCGATCCGTTGCTTGTCGTAGAACTGGCGGCTCCGAATCGCGACATCGTCGAGATGGCAATCGCCAGCCAGGTATGCCTTGGACAGCGGCGGCCGCTGATACGGCAGGCGGCCCTCGTCGCCGATCAGCAGGATGGCCCCAGCCCACTTCTCCTTGCGCAAATTGGCCGCCAGCTGTGCGCCCGCGTGGCTTGCGCCGACGATCACGACCCGATCAGTACTCACGTCTCCGGCTTGGGAGTCAGACGGACCATCATCTTGCTGATCCCACGAACGAAGTTGGACTGCACGTACTCCGGATCACCGACCACCTCGATGTCGTCGAAGCGC
Organism: Gordonia sp. AC31; assembly: GCF_031844505.1. Classification (NCBI taxonomy): domain Bacteria; kingdom Bacillati; phylum Actinomycetota; class Actinomycetes; order Mycobacteriales; family Gordoniaceae; genus Gordonia; species Gordonia sp. AC31. Next base: position 4,778 of record NZ_JAUZVK010000048.1, on the reverse strand, counting down.
TCGAGAAGTTCTTCCCAGAGAATGCGCAACTGCAATTCGGCCAAACGGTTTCCCATGCAACGGTGCACACCGAAACCGAACGCGATGTGGTTGCGAGCGTTGGACCGATCGATGATGAGCTCGTCCGGGCGGTCGAACACTCGCTCGTCGCGGTTGCCGGAGGCATACCACATGACGACTTTGTCACCTGCGCGGATGAACTGACCGTTGAGCATCACGTCCTTCTTGGCGACCCGACGCATGTATGCCAGCGGGGTTTGCCACCGGATAATCTCCGACACCGCATTGGGAATCAGATCCGGATTGGCTTTGAGTTTCTCGAACTGCTCGGGAAACTCGTTGAGAGCCAGCACTCCGCCGCTCATCGAGTTGCGGGTGGTGTCGTTGCCGCCGACGATCAGCAGCACGAGGTTCCCGAGGAACTCCATCGGGCTATTGTCGAGAAGGTTCTTGGTGTCCTCGTTGCTCTGCAGCATGGTGATGAGGTCGAATCCGGTCTCCTCGCCTGCCGCGGTCCGCGCGGCCTTGTCTCGCCACAGCGCACTCAAGCCCTGTGCCATCGCGACCATCTCGCGGAAAACTTTGTCGTTGTCCGATGGTCCGCCGTTGGCCTGCTCCATCGACGTGGCCAAATCCGACCACTGGACGAGTTTGTGGCGCTGCTCGTAGGGGTAGTCGAGCAATGTCGCGAGCATCCGCGCGGTCAGTTCGACCGACACGGTCTGGACCCAGTCGAACGGTTCGTCGAGCGGTAGCTCCTCGACGACTTCCCGGACGCGAGACCGGATGAGGCCCTCCATCTCGCGCAGGTTCTTCGGTGCGACGACTCCCTGGACGGCGGCGCGCTGCTTGTCGTGCCGCGGCGGGTCCATGGCGATGAACATCGCGATATCCATGAAACGCGGGGGCCGACCGATGATGATGAACGGTTCGGCGGAGAACGCTTCATGGTTTTTGTCGACAGCGATGATGTCGGCATGTCGAGTGACCGACCAGAACGGCCCGAAGGGACTGCGGGGCTGGAAGTGAACGGGCGCCTCATTGCGCACACGCTCGAAGTAGGACCGCCACATGCCCTGTCGGTAGAGAAATGGGTTGCTCAGATCGATGTCAGTGAGTTCGACGTCCTCGACCGGCGGGATGGGGGTCTCGGTGAAGATTTTCTTGCCGTCGGTTCGGGTGACGATCCGGCGGGTCTTGTCATAGACGTGAGCGCCACGGATCTGCAGATCGATCGGGATCATGGACTGCGCCTTCTCGGCGATCGCGGTGGTAATGCTCATCTGAAAGTCGCTCTCATTCTCTCACTTCACAACTGGAACTCGGGGAGGTGAACGGTCAACCCGTCCCACTCTTCGCGCGCGGTCATCTGACACGACAGCCGCGAGTTGGCCTCACGCTCGGGGTGCATGCTCAACATGCCTTCTTCGACGTCTGTGCTGTGGCCGACGGTGTCGATCCACGCGCTGTCGACGACGACGTGGCAGGTTCCGCATGCCGCCTCACCGCCACAGTCGCCATCAATGCCCGGTATCGCCTGGTCGACCGCGGTCTGCATCAGTGACCTGCCGGGCATCACCGGCGCGGGGTAGTCCTCGCCGTCGTGGGTCACGTAGGTGATCGTGGCCATGGCCACCTCCTTGTTCCTGGGTCGTAGAGATGAGTGTGCGCGCGGCGAATGTGGTCGATCCAGGTTCGGACGTCGCGATGTCTTGTTAACTTGGCTCATATGAGCCTTGTCGAGTCGGGGATGCCGCCGCTGGCGTTCGCCCAGCTCCTCGACAGCGGCGCCTTGGGCGCGGCGGAGACCCGAGCGTTCGAACGCATCATGGCCCGCGAGGGCGTCGATCTCGCGGTCGTCATTGCGCGACAGGGCCAAGTGCCTGTCCGGTGGTTTCACGAGGTGTATCCGGCGATGGATTCCCAGCAGGGATTCCGGTTGGGCGTAGCGTTCGCCGAGCACGCTCAGCTCACCTCGTTCGGCCCCATCAGTTTGCCGCTGGTCAGTGCGGGTTCCGTCGTCGAAGTTGTTCAACTGCTTCAGTTCTTGCCCCTGATATCGACCGCGCTGAGCACCGAGTTCCAGCACGGAGATTCTGGACTGACGATCGCTCTGGCCGGGCGCACCGACAGCGCCGGCACCGATTGTTTCGCCGTCACCTACGGTGGTCTGGCTGTCCTGCGGTTGGTGGACATGCTCGCCGGTGCCGTCCCCTCCGTGGAGCTTCATCTGACATGCCAGGCGCCGGCAGACCTGATCGCCGTGGGTGAGATCGGCCATCGGATCGTTTTCAACGCGCCCGCGGCGTTCGTGCACATACCGGCTGCCGTGCTCTACGACGTGTGCCGTTTCTCCGACCCCGTGGCCTACCGGATCGGTATTGCCGAGCTTCGACGCGTCTACGAACAGCGTAGGCCCAGTTCCTACACGCAGCTGGTCCGCGCACAGTTCGATGCCGACCCTGCCCGCGCTGACGGTGCTCGTATCGCGGCGGAGCTGTCGATATCGGTGAGCACACTCAAGCGACGCCTGAACGCCGAGGGCACCACCCTGCGTCGCCTGCGGCAGCAGTTCGTCCAAGAACGGGCCACCGCGCGACTGCTGGATCCGGGCATCGGTGTCGGCGAGATAGCCGCAGAACTGGGGTACTCCGACGCCGCCAGCTTCTCTCATGCGTTCACACGGTGGGTCGGATGCTCCCCGACGCGGTTTCGCCGCGCACCGGCGAATCGGCAGGCAGCGCCGGGCATCTGAGCAGGTCAGTCCGCGCGAAGAAGATTGACGAAAAAGCTGTCTACCGTGGAGGTGTCGGCGTAGCGCGCGAAGTGCATGAGATCGACTTTCACGAACTCGCCGGTGGCGGAAAAGTAGGTCTCGCCGTCCACAGTCCCGCTCGCCCCGATGTGCAGGATGTGATCGGCGTCCTCGTCGATGCACGCCGTAAGACGTACTGGTACGTGGAGGGGTACCGGTCGGCGGTACTTGACGGTCAACGTGCGCGTGACGGCCGGGGTGCCGGCGATCCACAGCGTGAATCCCATGATGTCGTCGCACGCGGCCGAGATAGCGCCTCCGTGCGCCAAACCTGGTCCACCGGAATGCTTGGTGGTGAAAGAGTGATCGGCAAAAACGCGGTCGCCGTCGCGGTACACCTCGAGCTGCAGGCCGCTGGCATTCTCCGGCCCGCAGCCCATGCACGATGGGGAGTGTGCGGGCAGTTTGGTGGGTGCTGACATCACAGTCCTCGAATCGATGCTCGTGCCGGTAGCAGACCACTACCAACGGTATCGTTGGTAGAATGCCACATCCACGCTGGACCAACAGCGTGAGGAGACCTGGTGGCGGTGAGCATCAATGGCCTCGACGACGTCGATCCGCGGCGGGTTCGTTCCCGGAACCGTCTGCTCGACGCCACGGCGGTGTTGCTGCGCAGCGGGGGAGTGGAGGCTGTCACCGTCGAGGCGGTCACGAGCGTTCCCGCAGCTGGAGACAGTCGTGCGGCAGCAGTCGGTCGACCCGATCCCTGCGGGAGTGCCGTCGTTTCAGTCATTCGACCGGATGGGCACGGCGTTCGGGGAGAAAGGCGCCAAGACAACGGCGTTTATCGCCATGGAGAACCGTGGCGGCCTCACCCCGACGGTGCGTGCACGCTACGACGAGCTTGTCCAGGAACTTCGTGGCACCACCGCCGATGTCGCTTCCGCCCGCGACCTGGTGGGGGGATCGCCGATGTGTGTTGTCGAACTTGTCAGGATGTAAAGCCTGGGACGGGATCACGGTCGTTCTAGAAGTACTGGCCGACGTCGGCAATCTTGTAGGCCACCGGGTCATGCAGGCTGTGCGTCCGGATGTTGCGCCAGAACCGGTCCAGCCCCAAACGCGGGTGTGTCCCACGCGCCCCGATGACCTCGAAGATCCGGCTGCCTATAGACAGACCCGCCTCGGTGGCCAAGACCTTCACCCCCGACACCTGAACCATCAGCGAGGCCCGATCGGCGGGTGCCAAAGCATCACCCTTCTCCCAGATCCGCTGCACCGCGTGCGACGCATCGCGGGCCGCCGCGTCAGCGCCTTGTAGTTTAATCGCAAGCTCTCCAAAGGTCCGAACTACGTATGGATCCTGCGTGGCCTCAGAAACCCCCGCAGGGGTCCATGGCCGTGCGTGCTCCAGCGTGTATTCGCGAGCGGAGTCCAGCGCTTCGGCGGCAATTCCTATGTAGACGTGCGAGAAGATCAGTTGCACCAACGGGCCGAATAGGCTGGCGCGCCTATAGCCGAAAAAGTCGGTGATCACGCTGTTCGGAGCCCCCAACACCTCGTGCGGAAGCACTTGAACATCTTTGAAGTCCGTTGTACCGCTGTCGGTCCGCCGCATCCCCAGGGCTTTCCAGTCATTGTTGGGACGCACTCCCCCTCGGTCGGTGGGTATGACCGCTGTGATAATTCCCGACCGCTCGGGTGAGTCATCATCCTGCGCCACGCCAAACACCAGAAGCAGATCGGATCCGAGCGCCCCGCTACAGAAATGCTTGGTCCCGTTCAGCACGTAACCACCGTCGTCGCGTGGGGTTGCACGCACCTTCCAGTCGAGAATGTGACTGTTGTTCTCGCTCAACGCGTTCCCCGTCCAGGAACCCTGCGCCACGCGGCGGTAAGTGGCGTCGCGCTGCTCCGGCGAGCCGAGGAGTTCGATGAAGGCTGCACACACGAGGTGGTATCCGTAGAGGTGGCCAAGCGAGCCGTCGACCTTGGCAATCTCGCGGATTACTGCGAAGAC
>NZ_JAUZVK010000047.1:0-11603 GCF_031844505.1 Gordonia sp. AC31 | reverse complement strand
ACTGTAGCCAGGACGGAAGGAAGAGAGCTGCACATTCGAGGGAGCTCGCCGCCCTCCCCTCCAATCCTGTGAGAACAGTGCTGCCGGTGACCGTTATGGTTCAGCCGCTGTGTACGAGCCTGATGCTGCAGCGCCGCGACTGGTGGGCGGGCAATCCGCTCGGCCTGACCCTCGCGGTCAAGCCGGTCCTTGCGGTGTTGTTTTCCTGTCGCTACTGAACCGGCAGTGGAAGGCCGAGCGTTTGCAGTTCCAGCCCTGTTGACCGTCGCAGCCTGACCGCTGGCGGTGGATCGCCGAACGTGGTCGCGTACCTCGCAGAGTTGGCGGCGCGCAGAACGGAGACGCGTGCGGCGTCAGTCTGACCGCGTGAAGTTGGCGAAGAAGTCATCGATTGTTGATACGTCGGCATAACGTCGAAAGTGAGCAACGTCGACCTTGACGAAAACACCGCTAGAGGTGAAGTACGTTTGCTCATCGAACGATCCGGCGGCCGCGATGTGCAGTAGGCGATCCGACTCGTGGTCAATCCAGGCAGTGAGACGTATGGGAGTGTGCAGCGGGACCGGCCGGCGGTATTCGACGGTCAGGGTGCGGGTCACCGCGGGGGTCCGCGCGATCCACAGGGTGAAACCCATGATGTCGTCGCAGGCGGCCGAGATCGCGCCACCGTGCGCCAACCCGGGCGCGCCGAGGTGTTTCTCGTCGAAGGTGTGATCGGCGTACACCCGCTCGCCGCTCCGGTAGACCTCAAGTTGAAGTCCGTGGGGGTTGCTGCTTCCGCAGCCCATGCACTGGGACGAGTGTGCCGGCAGTCTTGCTTCGGGGGTCATCTCTGATCGTTGTCCTTAACTCAGCCCGCCACCTACGCAACAGGGTGCGGGGGGATCGATGAGGTGTGGGAACCGGTCCCGAACACGGTCTGTGCTCACCACTATAGGTAATACTGCCAGTACCTGATACTGTCCATTACGCACACGCGAATGGAGTGGCGCACACCACGCGCACTAGGGGGGGGAGATGGCCATCACCACCGGCACAGGCGTCAACCGTCTGCTAGACGGCGCTGCCACTTTTGGTAACACCGTCGGCTTGGCTGGTCAGGCCCTGCGGTGGGTAGCAGTAGACATTGCTACAGGACGATTTCCGTTTCGCGAAGCCGTATCGCAGACCTGGTTCGTCATCGTCGTGACAACTCTGCCGGCGATTCTCGTAGCTGTGCCATTCGGTGTCATCGTGTCAGTACAGGTGGGTAGCCTCACTCAGCAAGTTGGGGCCACGTCAATAGCTGGCGCCGCTGGTGGCCTCGGGATTATTCAACAGGGAGCGCCCATCGTTACCGCCCTCCTACTCGGGGGCGCGGCCGGATCAGCGATTGCCTCTGATTTGGGTGCTCGAACGATTCGCGAAGAAATTGCTGCCATGGAGACACTCGGACTCAATCCGATCAGGCGAGTCGTAGCGCCCCGGTTCGTATCTGTGTTGATCACCGCGCCGCTGCTCTGCATGCTAATCGTCTTCACCGGGCTGCTGGCGGGCTACGCCATCAGCGTCGACGTCCAAGGCATCACACCAGGCAGCTACGTCGCCTCGTTCGCTTCGTTCGCATCGATAACAGACATCGTTGTCGCTCTATGCAAATCGCTTGTGTTCGGACTTGTAGTGGTGACGATTGCTTGTCACCGCGGCCTGTCGACGAAAGGCGGCCCTAAAGGCGTCGCAACCTCAGTAAATGCCACCGTAGTACTGGGCGTCGTCGCATGCTTCGTGATCAATGTCTTTATCACGCAATTAACAACCATGTTCGTCCCCCAAACTATTGGATGAGAAACGCCTCGTGACCACCGTTCCCTCCCGGAGGTTCTCCGCCGCCACCCGCCCTGTCGAAGCCGTGATCGCGCCAGTTGTACACGTACCTGAACGCTTGGGGCACGTCGCGACCTTTGTGATCGCCGCGGTCCTCGGCATCCGCCATGTGATCACCACCTACCGACGCCAAACCCTGCTCTACATACAAGAATTCGCCTGGGGTAGAGGTGCAGTCTTGGTCGGTGGTGGAACGGCCATCGTCCTCGCCATCCTCGGCATCGCCGTCGGCGCCTCAATCGGTATCCAGGGTTACGCCTCTCTGGACCTCGTAGGGATGGGTTCACTGACGGGGTTCATCTCTTCCTATGCCAACACCCGAGAGCTTGCGCCAATGATCGCGGCGATCGGGTTCGCAGCACAAGCCGGCTGCCGGTTGACAGCTGAGATCGGCTCGATGCGCATTTCCGAGGAGATCGACGCTCTCGAGGCTATGGCGGTACGTCCTATTCCATTCGTCGTCAGCACTCGCGTAGTTGCGTCGATCACGACCGTGATTCCTTTGTACATCGTCGCGCTTATTCTCGGATTCGGGGCCGCCAAACTCGTCGTCACACAAGTTCACGGCCAATCCGGCGGCACTTACGATTTCTATTTCGACCAGTTCCTCAAACCTCAGGATCTTGCCTTCTCGCTTATCAAAGTTCTTGTATTTGTCATTTCTGTAGTGATTATCCATAGCTATCAGGGCTACTTCGCCACAGGCGGAGCTGAGGGGGTGGGTCGAGCGTCCGGTCGAGCGATCCGCACGAGCCTCATAGTCATCGTCGTGGAGGACATGATCTTGACCCTTCTGATGTGGGGATTCGATTCCGGCGTACGGATTTCAGGGTAGGGGGTTCAGTGGCTGTCTTTCATGATCCGTCCGGACGCGAGCCGTCGCACGCGAACCTGGCCCTTCGGGGGGTCGCCCTATTGATCCTCGGCGCGATAGCTGCCTACTTACTGATAAGTGACGCTAACGGCGACTTCAGCGATCACACGTCGTTGACCATCAACACCGACGCGATAGGCGACGGATTGAAGGGGGGATCGGATGTGAAGTACCTTGGGTTCACCGTGGGGGAGGTCTCGAGCATCGCGGTTCGAGACCGTGGCGCGGCGGTCAAAATCAACCTCACCGGTTCCGGTAACGACCTAGTTCTCCGGCAGGGCATGACGGTGAACTACACCTCGTCAAACGCATTGGGACCAACTGCACTGGAGATCGTAGATCCTGGACAAGGACCACCCATCGGTTCCGGCGGGAGTGTCTACGTGAGCAGGTTGCAATCTGAACAGACCTCGGTGTCAACGCTTGTTCGCAAGATCTCCACGCTGGTCGAGGCACTGGACCAGCCCTCATTTGAAGCGGTAGTGAGGTTCATCGTTGAGGACTCGCAGGCAATGGCTGATAGCGGAAGACTCGTTCTCCAGATTGCGCAACTCACGCGAGATGTCCAGAAACGGCCGGTCGGGGAGGACCTAGGAATTGCGGCTAACCTGTCCACCGGAGTCGCCGACTTCATGACGCCGTTTGTCCCTGGCGTCTTGAAGAACGTCGATATCGCTGACTTTTTCGCCACCCAACAAAACATCGACCGCACGAAGAGTAATCTCGGCGACACGGGAAAGGTTCTTTTCGGTGGGCTCGGCGGCCTGCTCGATAAGAATTACCCAGCCCTGAGTTCGCTGTTAGACGTCGGCCTTGACCTAGCGCGGCCCGTCGCCAGATCCGCCTCGGGGCTAGTTCGCACGGTGTACACGATCCCGCAGATCCTCGATGGCATCGACAAAGCCTTGCCGAAATTCAACGAACGGGTCCAGCTCCAGCTAGCACTGGTGGTCCAGACGTCGCCTGCCCTACAAGGCGCATTGAGAATGGGGGGTGCCACGCGATGACTCTGAGGTCGCTAACACCCACAATCATTAAAATCGTCGCTTTCATCGCTCTCATCGGAGTCCTTTCATATGTCATCATCGCGATTCTGCAGCCGACCAACGAAGGGTCACCCAGTTCGCAGCGTTCCGCGGTGTTTGCCGACGCTTCCGGACTCAAGCCCCGCGACGGGGTACGACTCGCTGGAGTGAAAGTGGGATATGTAACGGCTGTCGATCTCGAGGGCTCAACAGCGATCGTCCGTTTCCAACTGGATGACGGTGTCGCGATTACCCCCGCGACGACTGCCGCTGTGCGTTACCAAAATCTGCTGGGGCAGCGGTATGTGGAACTCATCAATGCCGGACAAGGCGCCGACCAGGACTCGATCACACAGGTGGCACTCGAGAAGACCGTCCCGTCCTTCGACGTATCGACACTATTCAACAGTTTCAAACCAGTATTCGATACATTGAATACTGCGGAAATCAACGAGCTTCAGTCGAACCTTCTACGGGTTGCCCAGGGAGACGGTCGAGGTATCGCACCAGTCATGAAGCAAGTCGCGAACATCACTGATTACGGGAACCAGCGTTCAGAGATCATCACCAATATTGTGACGAGCCTGGGGCAGGTGTCCGACCAGTTGATGGGGCGCTCCGCTGAACTGGTTGAGTTGATAGACAAATTGGGGTCAATCGTCGATGCGTTCAGCCGCGTGAGCGATCGACTGCGGGCCTCGCTGCGAGAGGTCAACCGTTCGATGGCAAAGACTGTACTCGCCGGTGAGCAGATCGAGTCGACCTACGACACCAGCTTCGCGGCTATCTTTCAGAGATTAGTGCGGGAGCCAGGGGATACAGAAGGCCTACTGAATGGTGCCGTTCTCCTGAAGCCGCTCCTGGACGCCCTGGCCGCAACATCCAACGCGACTCCCCCGCCCTCGGCGGCAGGGTGTGCCCGAGGGGTGCTCGACCTACCGAGAACAGTGCAGATCGCCCTGATGGGTCAACGACTGGTGGTGTGCCAGTGACCCGTTTCTTCGGCAAGCGTCCGCATCACCGCCCGCAGCGTCGGCGGGACCTCATCCTGGCGGGGGTCGTAACGATGGTCACGGTGGCCGGTCTCGTCGCCGCCGGAGCTGTGTATATCTCGCCGCCCGGACAAACTATCTACAGCGCGGAGTTAGTCAATACCGGCGGATTGGAAGCTGGCGACCAGGTACGTATCGCCGGGATCAGGAAAGGCAAGGTAGCGTCGGTCGACCTGACCGGAACGTTCATCACCGTGCGGTTCCGGCTGGATGACTCGATTGCCGTTCGGTCGGACGCGACGGCGAACGTCCGTCTCCTCACCCCTATCGGTGGACGTGTATTGGACCTCGACCCAGGTTCAGGCCCGTCGGCCATTGACGGCGCGATCCCACTGGTGCAGACAGGCAGCACCTATGATATTTCCAGCACCCTGGAGACATCTACACCGGTGTTCCGTGACGTGCGTGGTGTTGATCTACGGCGCACGGCGGCGTTGCTACAGGATGCCTTTTCCGACGGAAACACCAATATCCCTGATGCCCTGCAAAACGCGAGCAGCCTGATGGACTTGCTGGAGCGTCAGTACGCACAACTCGACAAGACGGTGGCTTTGTCCGACGAGTATGTCGCTGCCCTCGCAAACCGCAAGCAGGTACTCGTGGACTTCCTACGCCAGCTCAGCTTCCTTGCCCGCACCCTTGGACCAGACATCGCCAACGTCCAGAGCGGGTTCGATTATCTACGTCGTCTTTTTAAGTTGCTGACCCGGCCGCTTGTCGCGTACCGCGACGGTATAGAACCATCGGTACAGCAGTTTAAGATCCTTCTAAACAAGGTGTCGGCCCAGATGCCCGCCTACCAAGACGCGCTGGCCCAGGTCGATCAGATCACCAGAAGACTGAGCATTCTCCTCAATGCTCCGCAGGTCGGACCTGCGAGTCCTGAACCGACCGTCCGCGTCTGTATCCCGATTGGTGATAACAAATGTTGACGGAGCGGATGCGTCGGCATCTGATCCCGATCGCCACCATTGTCACACTGGCAGTAGTGATCGGCGGCGTCGGAATCGACTATGCGACAGCCGACGACGACACGCGATCACTATGTGCGGAGTTTTCTGACGCATCAGGTCTGTACGAAGGCAATTCCGTCGCGATGCTCGGCAAGAAGGTGGGCAGGGTCGTAGGCATTCACGAGGAGGGACAGAAAGGTGTGCGTGTCGATATGCGGATCGACAAGACCGTGCCGCTTCCCGCAGATGTGGGTGCGACCCTGGTGTCCACCTCGATTGTCACCGAAAGACAAATCGAGTTCACCCATCCCTATCGTGGCGGAGAATATTACAAGTCGGCTGAGTGTATCCCACTGGAAAAGACCAGGACTCCACTGGGGATTAGTCAAACGCTCGACGCGATCAGCACTCTTTCAGACGAACTCGTCAAGGACGACGGACGTAACACGGATGCGATTCTTCAGGCACTTACACTCGTCTCGAAAAACATGGAAGGGACCCAGGGTGATATATCCGGCATTCTCCAGGACTCGGCCACGCTAATCAACGATCCGACCCGGCGTGATAGCCAGATACGCAGGATTGTAGCCAATCTCGCCACCTTAACCGGTGTTGCCACCGAAAACAGTACTGAGGTGACCCAGCTATTCGACAACTTCGTAGGCGCAATTGAGGTGATTGTTGCTTTCGGTCAAACATTCGGCGCCGCAACAGAGTACGCAGGCACCTTCGTCCCTATCCTGTCGCGCCTATCGTCTGACTTCGGGCCACCTATTTTCTCACTTGGAGATGCTGCGGTTCCCCTCCTCTCGCAAGCGGGCAAGCAAGAAAACATACTTGCGTCCGTCGCCGCTCGAACAGCTGACCTCATCGTTGAGCATCCAGATGCGAAGTCGATCCTGCGGGCATTCGCAATATCTGTACCACTGCAGGCCCTCAAGAACGCGTGCGCTCCTCCTTCCGTCAAGGACGTTTGCGCGACGGGTAACGAAGCGGCGACGATCGCCAACTTGATCGGAGGGCAACCTCGATGATGATCTACGGCTACCTTCGTCGTGTCACGGCCGCGATCGTGACGCTGTTCGTAGCGACTATCGCCCTCGCCGCCTGCAGCATCAGTGCTGACAACCCGCCGACCATCGGTGGATCATCCGCCCGAGACGGCTACGACATCGAGATCGAGTTCACGAGTGCTCTGAACTTGCCTGCCCGTGCCAAAGTCCTCTCTCGAGGGATTGACGTCGGTGCCGTCACCAGCGTCGCTTACGACGGAGGCCACGCGCTGGTTGCTGCCCGAATTGATAAAGACGCCCAGCTGCCGGAAGATTCGCGCGCGGAACTCCGCCAAGACACTCTCCTGGGCGAGATTTATGTGGCCATCCTTCCCCCTGCACAGCAGTCCACCCAAGGCTTGCTGCGCGCGGGATCGGTAATACCTCTCTCACGCACCGAACCGGCTGCCAACGTCGAGGACGTGATGCGGGGTATGGCTAACGTATTGGGCGGGGGTGAACTCGATAAAATCCATACCGCGATATCGACGCTGAACTCGACTTTTCCGAGTGACCCCGCCCAGTTCGATGCGCTCTACCGCACGACCTTGCGCACCGTGTCTGAGGTGTCTGCCAACACCGACAAACTCGACGTAATCCTGCAGTCAGCCGATCGCACACTCAAAGTGATCCTGGCCGACCCGTCAGGTACAGACCGAATGTTGACCAAGGGGGGAGTGAACTTTTATGGTCTGGGCTACTCGCTAATTGACGTAGCGCTACTCATCGCTAATCTGCGCGACTTCGCGGTATCCGCAGGCCGTATCGTCGACCCTGAGTATTCCCGCATCAAGGAAACGGTGGGCGCGATCGCGCCAGTGGTCGCGTCCATCGCGTACTCGGACATCTACTCCAAGGATGTTTCCGACAAGGCGGCTCGTGTAATACGCGAAAGGCTCATCCCATTCGTCAGCTCGCCAGATATCAACGTCTCCGATGTGTCTATCGATGGCCGAGAACTGGCGCGGCGTGATGCCGAGTCGTTCATAACCGTCTTGCGAGCGATCGGAATGATGCCATGATCCGCAGCACCCTCGTATCGCTGGTTGCCCTTGTCCTCGTTCTCCTCGTCGGAGCGACATACTTGATCATCGACGTGGCACGGGTAAACCCGTTCCGCACCGACTACGCGATCTCGGCCATACTCGAGAGCTCGGGCGGCCTTCTAGACACATCACCGGTAATGTTAGAGGGGGTGCCGGTGGGAAAAGTGACATCTATTCGCGTCACAGGTAATCAGCTCGCCGTCGACATGTCCATCGACTCCGACTATAAGATTCCTCGCGGCAGTGTCATGACGATTCAGAACCTCTCGGTCGCGGGAGAACAATACATCAATTTCATCCCACCGGGCACAACCACCAGTGAGTACTTGCGTAGTGGGGACCTAGTGCCCGCCGGCGCCATCCGCGTGTCGCAATCCGTTCCCCAGGTGCTCCCGAAAATGTCGGCAGTGGCGGACGCGCTCGATCCAGCATCGATTCAGTCCATCAACGAAACGATCTCGGCGGCAGTCGACGGCCGGCAAAAGGACCTCGACACGATCGGAGACATGATGCACCGCCTCGTGGACTTCGTCGGTGACGACGGTGCCGTCCGTACCACTGCGGACAATGCCGAGTTCCTCCTGGGCCTTATGTCGAACGTGGGCGGTGTGCTCAGCACCGCGTCGGTCCGGACCCCGGATGCCGTCGACGGTTTGGCGAGGATCCAACGTGCGTTCATCGTTTTCACTTCTACGTCCTACGACAAATGGCCACCGATCCTGAAGCTAGTGGAAAAGCTCAGCGGCTACATCCAGATACTCCAGCCCGATATTGTCGCCATTACCCGCGCGGTGAAGCCGGCGACGGCGAAAGTCGCAGACACATACATCGACTTCGGATCGATCGGTGATCTTCTGGCTCGAACATTCCCAGCGTCACATCGGGGGCAGGCGCAGATTCCGATCGCCGTCACGCCATCACCTCGCTGACGCCCGATGGATACCTCCTACACCAGCATTCACAGAAGGCAGCAAATGACGGCACAAGACAACGGACCAGAATCCAAGGACAGCAGCGCTGAGGATAAGCTGACTGCGGCTTCCGACAAAGCAGATCGCAGCGACGCCACTGGTGCTACAGAATCTGCGACGTCCCAAGACGGTCCCGCCCCGGACGAGGCAAGCCCCCCGACGTCCGATGCCAGGCACCGATGGAGATCAGCACGCGTCCAGGCGGTGGCCGCCGGCGCTTTCGTGGTGGCACTCGCGGTGCTGGCCGGCCTCTTTGCTTACCTCTACATTGACATGAGGGAAGCAAAGACGTCCGCGGAGAACGCTGCCACACAACGAGCGCAGGCAGCGCAGGCAGCATCGGACTACACCACAAAGTCGCTCACCTACAGCTACCAAAACACCGGCGCATTCTTTACCGAAGTGAAAGAGAATGCCAGCGATGCGTTGGTCAAGCGATACGACGATGTCGAACCCACCCTGACCCAAATCATGGAACAGGCCAAGGTCCAAGCGTCGGGACGCGTACTGGCGACCAGTGTCACCGGCAGCGCCAGCGAGAACCGGGGGGAATACACGGTGCTGGTCTTCGCCACCCAGAAGACCCAGAATGTTCAGAACCCTCAGCCGAGCGAACTCCCCACACTGTTGAAAGTAGTCGTGCTGAAGACCGAGAACGGCTGGCAGATCCAGGATTACGGACCTGCCGAATGATCCAGCGTCCGCCGCGAAAGGAGAATTTGATGAAAAGCACCATGCAGGAGGTGCCGATGACAGTGTCATCGATACTGCGTCACGTCGCAACCAATCATACTGATAGGCAGGTGATTACTTATTCCGCGAGCGACTCTGCCCGGTACGCAACCTACGGCGATCTCGAAGAGCGATGCGCACGTCTGGCGAATGCTCTGCGCCGGGTCGGCGTGGTCGGCGACGACCGCGTGGCAACCATGCTGTGGAACAACCAGGAGCACCTCGAAGCGTACGCTGCGGTACCCGCGATGGGCGCGGTGCTGCATACGCTGAACATCCGGTTGTCACCGGCTCAGCTGCAGTTCATCGCGAACCACGCCGAAGACAAGGTCATCATTGTGGACGGGTCGCTGGTGCCGTTGTTGGCGGCGGTCTTACCGGGCTTGGCGACGGTTCGGGTTGTGTTCGTTACCGGCGACGGCGACACCTCCCCGCTCGACGGCCACGGCGTGACCGTGATGCGATACCATGACGCGCTCGCAGCAGAATCACCAATGTTCTCTTGGGTCGATCCCGACGAGCGGTCGGCTGCGGGTATGTGTTACACGAGCGGCACTACAGGCGATCCCAAGGGGGTCGTCTACAGTCATCGCTCGGTGTTTCTGCACTCCATTGCAGCGTGTACTGGTAACGCTCTGGCGATCGCAGAAGCCGATCGTGTACTTCCCGTCGTGCCGATGTTTCATGCCAGCGCCTGGGGTCTGCCCTACGCGTCGCTGATGGCCGGCGCGGACTTGCTCATGCCTGATCGATACCTTCAAGCGGCGCCGCTCGCCGACTTGATCCAACAGCATCGCCCCACGAAGGCAGGAGCAGTACCGACAATCTGGAACGATCTTCTTCAGTACGGTATCGCGAATCCGGGTGTCGACTTGTCATCAATCGACCTTGTCGCCTGTGGTGGAGCTCCTGTCCCGCAGTCGTTGATCGAAGGGTTTGCGGACCGCTTCGGCGTACAGATTATCCAGGCGTGGGGCATGACTGAGACGTCCCCGCTTGCAGCGGTAAGTCGGCCTCCCGCCGGGATCAGCCCCACAAAGGAAATGTCGTACCGCAAGCGACAGGGACGGGCAATTTGCGGGGTGGAGATGCGCCTCATCGACGAGGGCGGCCTGCCGGTTCCCCGTGACGACAAGTCCGTCGGCGAACTCGAAGTGCGGGGTCCGTGGGTCACAGGCAGCTACTACCGGCTCGAGGACGCCGAGAGGTTTCGGGATGGCTGGTTGCGGACCGGAGACGTGGGACACATCAGCCCGGACGGGTACCTGACGCTGACCGACAGGTCCAAGGACGTCATCAAGTCAGGGGGCGAATGGATCTCGTCAGTGGAGCTCGAGAACTGGATCATGTCGCACCCAGATGTCGCCGAGGCCGCGGTTGTCGCGATGCCCGACCCCCGGTGGCAGGAAACAGCTCTCGCCGTGGTGGTTCCGGTACCGGGTCGCAAGGTGTCGGCTGACACGCTTCACGAGTGGTGCCTAAGAAATTGCCCGGAGGAGATCCCACACTGGTGGATCCCGAAGAACTGGACGTTCGTGGAGCAGGTACCGCGTACGAGCGTGGGCAAGTTCGATAAGAAGGTGTTACGCGCGAAGCATGAGCAGGGCGAGCTGCCGGTTGTATCGAATTAGCGCCGCTATAGGGCGCAAGTGTGCCCACCGAACGTCGTCAGCGTTCGGTGGGCACACTTCTATAGAAGCAATGCATTTGCCGATGGGGACTGCTGCACGGATAGGTGACAGTTTGGGTGTCATGCCGCGGCAGCGGCGGTGTTGATCATTGCTTCGAACTCGACAGGCGTCAACCGACCGAGGCGGGCTTGCCGGCGCCGGCGGCGGTAGGTCCGTTCGATCCAGGTGACGATCGCGATCCGAAGCTGCTCGCGGGTGTCCCAGCGTTGGCGGTCGAGCACGTTGCGTTGCAGGAGTGCGAAGAAACTCTCCATCGCTGCGTTGTCCCCGCACGCTCCGACTTTGCCCATCGACCCCGTGAGTCCATGAGTGTTCAAGGCGTGTACGAATTTTCGCGATCGGAA
>NZ_JAUZVK010000046.1:0-12158 GCF_031844505.1 Gordonia sp. AC31 | reverse complement strand
CCGCAACTGCGCGCCCGAGCCGCGCACCGACATCGAGCCCCGACCGACATGGAGTTGTTTCGAGAATGAACCCTCTGAATACCGGCCGCCTCACGGCGGGGTCGGTGATCGGGGGGATCATGATGAGGGTCTGTCCAACCGGCCGGGGTAGTCGATGCGTGTCGTCGGAGCGCGCTCGTGGCCAGTGGCAGTGGTGCCCGTGCGGCGAACAGGCAGCTCAGGCGGGGGGGATGGTGTAGCACGGGTAGGGGTTCGGCGTTGAGTCCGTCGCCGGTCACCCTCGACGTGGGGCGGGTGGGGGGTTCTCGGCGTGTGTGGGCGGGTGAAAAGTTGAGTCCACTTGGGCGGGGCCGTCGTTGAATCGCACGCTGCGCACTACCTTTGAGTGTGGGTCGGACGCCTGAGACGGCGTCGCGACTGCGGGCGCGGGGCGTCGTTGGTTCCATCCAGCAGGGACCCATCCAAGGCGGCGCCCCGTTGCTCTGCCCTTTCTCGTCTGCCTTTTGTGGAGCGATCGCGTTTCATTTCGGTGGCGTCCCGGTCCGGCTGTGCGCAGCGCAGGCCGCAACGTCTGCTCGACCCGTGCGGTTTCCCGTAGATCCGTGCGCGATTCCGCGGCCGTTGGGACGGATTCCCTTCCTTTGCTCGCACCACCGCCACACTGAGCGGCTTTCGTCGTGGTGCCCCTCTGGCCGGTGCTAGGGGTTGCATGTTGGGCACGCACCGGGGTCGGCCCGATGAGGGGATCGTGGCACGGTGTGGCGGTGGGAGCATCGTGGGCAGCCGTGGATGTCGGCGTGCGGCTGGTCGGTGGGGGTGTTGCATTCGCGGCAGGGTAGGCCTAGCTGGGTGGCGATCGTGCCGTACCCGGGGCAGCGGCAGCGCGGACAGAGGGTGGCCAGTCTGGTAGCCAGAGTGTGCGCGACCTCGGTGAGGGTGACTTGGCGGGTGGGGTTGTGGTGTGCGCGTAGATCGGGCCCGATGTAGAGGGGCGTGGCGTGGGCGAGTGTGAGGGCATCGGTAGCGGTGGCGTGCAGTGTGGCGGGGTCGGTGATGCCTTTGCCGAAGATGCGGGGAGGTTGGGGTGGGCGGCTGAAAACGACGGCACCTTGCTGGGGGAAGCCGAAGGTGGCTGCAGCGGGGAGGGCGTCGTCGGGTTGGGTGATCGGTCGTGGTGGACCGGGGGTGAGGGTGGTTCGGGTGGTTTCTGTGAGTTGAATGCCGCGGGTGTGGTCACAGAACACCAGGATTTCCTCGTGAACGGGAATGAATCCGTAGAGGTTGCCGTAGGTGGCTTCACTGGCGATGGCCAGAGGAATCCCGGTGATGGTCATGGCCAGTTGAGCTTTGGCGACAGCTGCGTCTTGTGCGGTCAGGTGTCGTGTGACTTCTCCGGAGAAGGTGCCGAATTGGTCGGTGTCGAGTCCGGTGGGTACGACGAGCGTCGCGCCGAATGTGTCGGCGAACGCGCCGGCTAGTTGCCGATGTTTCCCGTGTGCGGTGCCCACGGCAATGCGCGCAGCGCGGTAGGGGTGGTCGAGGGTCGCAGGTGAGGGAAAGGTGCGTGGAGGTGGGGGTGCAGGTTGTCGCTGCTGCGCAGAGGTGGTCATTGCTCGTTCTCTAGTTGGTGGGGATCGGTGGGCGTGTGCCAGGGCTCCCAGTTGTGGCCGCGGCGAAGCCACCAGGTTCCGTTGTCGTGGGCGGCGAGGGTCAGCCAATTGCCGTTGACGAGGTGTGTGATGTCGCGGTGCGCGTCGATGATGGCGTCGATGCGCTGCCGTGGTGCGGTGATCGCCACGAGCAGACGCATGGGTTCGTGGTAGGGGCGGTGGGGGGTGGTGTAGACGCTTTGATGGGGCAAGCCGAGTTTCAGGTCGCTGCCTGCTCCTTGAAAGACGCCGATCTCTCCAATGATGTTGTGGGCGCTTTTGTCTCCGGCGCCGAGCACGGTGGGGTCGACGGTGGAGAAGTAGTACGCGGCGTTGATCCAGTGCGCTACCACCATGGGTCCGGTCATGATGGCTTCCAGGGTGGCGCCGGTGGTGTCGGCGTCGGGTTCGTAGGAGTGCAGGAAGCACCGGCGCTGGAGGTTCAGTGGTGCGCTGAGCTGCCGGGGCGCGATGAGGAATGCGGCGTTTCGGGCCAGGCCCCACTCGGGTTGGAGTTGCGCCCAGTCCGCGGCTCTGGTGGCTGCGTGGGTGTGTGCGTTGCGGCCCAGTGTGTTGCGTCGTGGCGCCCCGGGCAGGTCGGTGGCTCTCTCAGCGGCCAGCGCGCGGCCGGCACGTGCGAGGTCGTCGCGTAGCTGTGCGATGTCGGCGCGGTGGGTGTCGGGGAGAACACTGGTGTCGAAGAAGGCGACGACGTCGGTGGTGGTGTCGTGTTCGGCGGCGACGAACACGGTGTCGGTGGGGATGTCGATTCCGCGGGCCCGTAGCCGCATGCGAATGGCGGGTCGGTTGAGCATGGCGGCGGCTATGCGGGCGCTGGTGGCGCCGCGAGCGGCGCCGCAGGCGCCGCAGTCGAGGGCGCTGGCGTAGGGGTTGTTCGTGGTGGTGCTGCCGTGCCCGCACAGTGTCACTACACGTGCGAACGTGTCGGTCAGTCCGGTGGCGCGCAGCATTGTTTCCGCGAACTGGGTTTGCTCGTCATCGGTGGGGGCGGTGGGCCCGCTGACGAGGTAGTGCAGGTTGGTGTCGGGGGTGATGCGGGTGCGTAGCCAGTGTGCGATTGTCGATGCCGCTCGGGGGGCGACGGTGCGGGCGAAGGCGGCCGGGCCGAGCAGGCAGCCGCCGGCTTCGGCGAGCAGGTAACTGGCCAGGGGGCTCTTCTGAGCTGAGCGTAGGGCCCATAGTCCGGCGGTCAGGTCATCGGTTGCTTCGGTTGCGCGGCGGGCGTGCGCCCGGTCGGTGGGTTGTTGGGTGATGGTGACGCTGGGCGTCAGAAGTGCTGGCAGCAGATCGAGGCGATCATCACTGTGCCAGGGCTCAACGCGTGCAGGAACGCCGAAGAATCCTGCAAAACCGTAGGTGGGGTAGTCGCCGAGCGCTTCGAGATGGCGCCGTAGTCCTTCACTGCGAGTGTCGATGCAGAACACGAGTTGGGCTTGTGGCCGCGACGTGCTGGGTTCGGTGCGATCGGCGTGGTTCAGTGCGGTGAGCAGGCGGTCGCGGTAGTGATTTTCATACGCGTGCAGCCAGATCCGTTGTTGGGTGCGCAGCGGCAGGTGTTGCAGTGTCGCAGCGAGAGTGGGATCGGTGGGGGTGGGCAGGGCGGCGGTGGTGGTGTCCTCGAGGGGTGTGGGCAGGGGCGGGCCGTCGAGTGGTGAGGTGGGGGCAACGAGGTAGAGGGTGGCCTCATAGCTCAACCGCACTGCTAGGTAGTTCACGAGGTCGAGGGCCGGTGTGGTCTCGGTGGCTGGCGCCCACATCGTGCGCCACTTGGCATGTGCCGCCCACCCTGGTAGTCGGCCGAGCTGGGCGGTGAGTTCGAGGAGTTGCTCGTCGTCGTCGGTTCGGTTCAGCTGGTAGAGCGCGTTGAGGATGGCCTCATGCGGGGTGTCGGGAAGACGGTAGGCATCTCCAATGCCCCAGCGTCGCGCTACGCGGTCAGACCTCATCCACTGGCGCCAGGTGGTGTAGAAGCCTGAGTTCGGGTGGGCGGTGGTGCCGGCGATGTAGGTGGCGCACCATTTACTGACCTCGAGGTCGACCAGCACTGTCAGGGCGTCGGCAAGTTGGTGGGTGTGAAGCCGGGTACGGAGTGGCGCTCGGGCCGGGGGACAAGGCTGGAGATCGGTGGGGTGGGGGGAATGGTCGGCTAGAGCGGCGGCCAGGTCGATGTCGGTGATGCGACCGCGGCGGTAGGCGTCGGCGAGGAGCTGCGGTGAGGGCAATCCGTCGATGCCCAGAGTTGCCGCTGCGGTGGCGAGTGCGCTGTCAAAGTCGGTGTCGCGCAGGTCCCAGAGTGGGTTGATCGCGATGGCTGTACGCAGGGGCCAGAGCACGGGGATGGGTCGCGCAGCGCGCTCGATCAGCTCGGTGAGCGGTGCGTCGTGGGTGGAGATGGGATCGGTGATGGTCATGGGACTGCCTTTCTGGGAAGCGTTGCGGGAGGGTGCTTTGCGGCATCTTTGAAGGGGCTGGGGCGGTTGCGAGGTCAGCGTGGCACCGCCAGATCGGCGGTGGTTGTCGGCTCCGGTTGGGGTTGCGGGCCCGGTGGGCACGCCTGGGCGGTCCGGCGTGGGCCTGCGGGGGGGCGCGCGGCGTTGATCAGCGCGGTGTGTAGCCGCCCCGACAGAGGCGAGCGGCTGGTGATCATGGTCAGCGCGAGGGTTGACGCGGCGACCGCCAGAAGCCACCAGGCAGACAGTCCAGTGGCCGTAGCCGGTGCTGAGATCGCGATGATGCCACCGAGTGCGTGCACCACGGTCCCGTACGCCGCGGCGACAAGAGTCAGACCTGCTGGCCATAGCCAGCGGCGAGCCGAGGTGGGGGACCGCCGCAGCCACCATCCGGCGGCGATCGCGGCCGAAGTGACAGCGGCATAGACGGTGACGACAGAGATGTGGCCGGTGAGCAGGCTGGGTGAGGCGGCAATGAGCGCAGCGAGGGTGGCCACGGTCGCCGCGGCGACCCGTCCGGGTGTGTGGGTGGCACGCGGCAGGTGCGGTGTGGCCAGGGGCGGCACGCGTGAGCCGGAGGCCAAGAAGAGGGCAGCTTTGTACAGGCTGTGGCCGAGGAGGTGCAGAATCGCCGCTGGATATGCGCCGACAGTGCACTGCACGAGCATGAACCCCATCTGAGCGCTGGTTGACGCCGCCAGCTGCCCCTTCACATCGGGGTGACGAACCATGGCCAGCCCGGACCAGGTTGCGGTGGCGGTGGCGACAACGGCAATGACTATCAGCGCGGGCGTCCATGCAGCCAGTGGCCCGAGCCTGACCATCGCGATTCCGCCGCCGTTGACTACCCCGGCATGCAACAACGCGCACACCGGGGTGGGAGCGGCGACAGTCAACCGTAGCCAGGTGCGGAACCGTCCCTGCGCGCACCGGGCGAGGACCGCTACGGCGATCAGCATGGCGAGCACGCCATGCCAGGCGCCGAGATCGTCGACCGCCGTGCGCAGCGCGTCAGGGTGCAGACTGAGATTGCCCACCACAGCGAGGATTGCCACCCCCGCCAGGACAAGCGCGGTGTCCCCCACCAGCGTGGCGGTGCGCACAGATGCGACCAGCCGTGGCCCCCCTGGTAGGTCTTGACGATAGCCCGCTATCGCGGCAAACCCCAGCCCGGCGACAACCCACCCGACTATCAATCCGATGACCGTTGCCGAGGTTGCCACCACCGCCATCGCGCTGACGGTGACGGCCATGGCTACCTCAAAGCGCCCCGCGTGTGGATCGCTGAACAGATACCGGCCGGCGTAGCTGTGAACCACTGCACCCACGCCGCTGATCAAGAGCAACAACCAGACGGTGAGGTGATCGCCGATCACCCCCACCACCGGCTGGCTGATGGCGTTGCCACCGACCAACACGGAGACCGGTCCATCGAGCAGCACCACCACCGTTGTGACCAACGCTGCGGCCGCCGCAGACCACCACATGCCGCGACGGACCGCAGGCGACAGGAGCGGTCGCGTTACCGCCACCGTCAACGGCAGCCCGATGGCGCTGACCAACGCAATCTGTCCAAGCACTTCCACCGGCATACGAACCTCCATACATGAACTATTCTTCGTGATTTGTATATCAGGAAGTGGGCTGCGGTCAAGGATGGGTATGCGGAAGTGCCCGACGGGGAGGGTTTTCGCGCTTAGCGATACGCCTGTCGGGTGTGTGGTGAGACGTCGGATGGGTCTGGGTGGACCGTCGTGACCAATCACCGGGATGTGCTGGCGTGTCCGTTAAGGACTCACGGTTCGCGCCCGTGATGTTCGTCGGACAGGCGCGGATCACCGAGCGAGCCACGCAGGCGAGTGGGGGGCGGGTAGGTGACTCGGATCGACAGGGCGATGCGATCTCTGCGCAGTCGGCCCGTATTGCCGGTCGGCCATGCGGAACAACTAACCGGGGGGGGAATTACCTCACCGGGTTGGTGACCTGTGTCGTCGTCGATGCGATCGCACGGAAACGCCAGCAGCGTGCGACGGCGGTTCCACAGACCGCCCGCCGCCCGGGCCCGACTTCCTCTCGGCGAGGGGTTTCTCGACACCAGGCGGGCGGGCTCGGCGCATGCGTGCAAGACTCGACTCGCGCAGCCCCTGCCGCTATAGCTGCAGAACTGACGCGGCTGCGCTGGGGCTCACTCGCAGTCGCAACGTGGCTGCGAGGCGCCGGGGTGAGGGGAGGGTCCTGCCGCCAAGATCGTGCCGGCGCAAATGATCATTGTCGCCGATAACAGGAAGACCACAAGGCCCATGCCGATACGGCGCCTGCGGGCAGGACGAGGCGTTCGGTGAGATCTGGGGAATCGGAAGCCCAACAGCGACTCGATCGCGTCCATAGTGCAGTGTAGCCACCCTGTGAACGGATCTGGTGAAGACACAGAGACCGGGTGCAGGTCGGTCCGTGCCTATTCGTATGTCTGACAACGGGGTTCGAGCACACTCGGGTCCATAGCGTGGCCGCATTGTGCCGCGTCTGTCGGTTGAGGTCTCATCGCCGATCGCGGATCGCGCACGATCCCTGCAGCGGCCGACCGGAGGGCGCTAGGGTGATCGATCGTGAGTGCATCTGTGCGTGCGCGCGCCTGGAGAGTCCTGCGGGGCGGTGCCGCTCGAGCGGTGTTCACTCCAGTGCGGGTGGTGGCGATGGGGTTCCTGGCCGCCATTGCAGTCGGTACTGCCTTGTTGATGGTGCCTGCGGCCCGCCAGTCCGTCGAGGGCGCGGGCGTGATGGAGGCGTTGTTCACCTCGACCTCGGCGTCGTGTCTGACGGGTCTGGCCGTTGTTGACACTCCCACGTATTGGTCGAGGTTTGGCCAGGCTGTGATTCTTGCTCTGATTCAAGTCGGCGGCTTGGGGATCATGACAATGGCCTCTCTGGTGGGTTTGCTCCTGGCGAATCGGATCGGGTTGAGGGCCAGACTCAACACAGCTTCTGAAGCGCGCACCTCCGACCTGGGAGAGGTACGCGCGGTCGTTGTCGGGGTAGTACGGGTGAGTCTGGCTATCGAGGCGATCATTGCCACCGCGTTGACGGCCAGATTCGCCTTCGGCTACGACATCCCGTTGCCGCGTGCGTTGTGGCTGGGCGTTTTTCACTCCGTTTCGGCGTTCAACAACGCAGGTTTCGCGTTGTTCAGCGACAACATGATCGGCTTCGCCGAGGATCCGTGGATTTGCGTACCGCTGATGATTGCGGTGGTCATCGGCGGGCTGGGATTTCCGGTGTTGTTCGAGGTTGGTCGGCGGATACGCCAGAACCGCGCCGCCCACGCCCGCAACCGCCGGTGGAGCCTGCACACCCGGGTGACCGTGGTGGTGACGTCGATACTGCTGGCAGCCGGTTTCGTTGCGGTTCTCGCTCTGGAGTGGTCGGGCACGCTGAGCCAGTATGCTCTCGGGTCGAAGGTACTCATCGCAGCGTTCCAGGGCGTGATGCCACGCACCGCCGGATTTAACAGCGTTGACTACAGCCAGATGGATGAAGCGACCTTGCTGATCACCGACGTACTGATGTTCATCGGCGGAGGAAGCGGCGGCACCGCCGGAGGAATCAAGGTGACAACCTTTGCGGTGCTGCTGTTCATCATTCTGGCCGAGGTGCGCGGCGAGAAATCAGTGACGGTGTTCAACCGACGAATTGACTCACGACTGCAACGTCAGGCACTGACCGTTGCCGCCATCGGCGTCGCGCTCGTAGTGGTGCCGACCGTCGTGCTCTTGGCCGGAACCCGATTCGACCTCAACACTTTGCTGTTCGAAGTCACGTCAGCGTTCGCGACCGTGGGGTTGTCCACCGGTATCACTGCTGCGCTGCCAGCGTGGGGTCAACTCATACTGGTGGTGTTGATGTATCTCGGCCGGATCGGACCCATCACACTCGTCAGCGCCTTGGCCGCCCGGCAGCACAGACGACGCTATGAACTTCCCACAGAGAGGCCTCTCATTGGCTAGGCACAAGAGTTCTGATGTGGTTGTCGTCCTGGGCCTCGGTCGCTTCGGAACATCGCTTGCCCTCGAACTGATGCAGCACGGCACCGAAGTCCTCGGTCTTGATTCCAACGAATTGGTCGTGGAAAAGCTTTCGTCCCGTCTCACCCATGCCGCAGTTGTCGATACCACCGACGAAGACGCTCTACGTCAACTGTCGGTGCACGAGTACGGTCGGGCCGTAGTCGGGATCGGTTCGGACCTCGAAGCGAGTCTGCTGACCGCCTCGGCACTGATCAACCTTGAGGTCTCCACCATCTGGGCCAAAGCAATCAGGTACTCGCACGCGAAAATCCTGACCCAGATCGGCGTTCACCACGTGATACGCCCCGAACACGACATGGGTAAACGGGTCGCGCACCTCGTCCGAGGCCGCATGACCGACTACATCGAATTCGATGACGGCTTCGCCATGATCAAAACGCCGGCACCGACCTCCATCCTCGGTCGGCCCCTCGCAGACACCGCCATCCGCTCACGCTTCGGGGTCACAGTCGTAGCCATCAAACGCCCCGGAGAAGGCTTCACCTACGCCACCGCCGACACCATCCTCTCCGCCGGCGACACCATCATCGTCTCAGGGCAAGTTCACGACACCGAACGATTCGCCGACCTCACCTAGCCCACAACACCCAGGTACGGCTCTTCGCAGTTCGAACACTACCGACCCGGACACACCTCACACCAGCAGCGCCACAGACTCCCGTGCGTCGGACTTCACGCGTCACAGATCAGCTCACGACGAGCCGCACCCTGCCGGGACAGGCCGTCGTAGCGTTTCAATCCAACGCGGTGATGAGGTCATTGACAGTGTGGTGCGCCTCGAGCGGATGCCGAAGACGGCCCTCTTCGCACACCGTGTACACGTTGCGGCGACCAGCTTTGGTCTTAATGAGGTATCCCGACTCCACGAGATCAGAGATGATGGTGTGCACCGCGCGCTCGGTGATACCGATCAGCAAGCTCAACTCTCTCACCGTCACCGCTTCGTTCTTGGCCAGACAGAGCAACACGTGAGCGTGGTTAGTGAGGAACGTCCAGCTGCGCGCGCCGACGCTCTGGCCATCGCCGCCACCAGCACCTGCTGCGGCGGCGAGTTCAGGGGGCAACGGCGATGAGGTGACAGTAGAGCTGGTGCGCATCTCTGACAGTATACCTGCAATTCCCGTATCCCTATTCACCAATTGGGCGGATCGATCCGCCCGCCCCAGTCGACATGCGAGGCAAGCGAGCTCGCCCGTATGGTTACCTCGACTGCCATCGCAGTGAGCACTAGAACGAAGGAGCGGCGATGGACCACAGTCCGCACGAGCAGACCTCTCGAGCCCGCCCGAAGCTCGAAGCCGTACGGTTCGTCAGCGTCGTCGGCTCCCTCACCGCCCTGATGCTGGCGGCCCTGACCTACCTCTGGGCCGCTGCCAAAGCAGTGACCGTCGTCGCCGCGGTTGCCGAGGACGGCGTCTCCTCGGATCGAGCGCTGGTCAAGCTGTTCGAAAGCATCGACTCAATCCTGCTCGCGACAGTTCTGCTGATGGTCGGGTTCGGCCTGTGGGAGCTACTCGTTGCCGATCTTCACCTACCGCCAGCCTTGACCACCACCTCGTTCGACCAACTCAAAGGGCGAGTGGCCGGGACTTTGCTACTTGTCCTGGTCGTTCGCTTCTTCGAACGCCTCATCGCCCGACCCAACGCTGACGACCTTCTGGCCCTGGGGATTTCGACCGCACTCGTGGGCGCCCTCTTGCTCGTCTTTGCCAGCAGCCACCGCGACCACTGAACTCCCACCCCTCCTCCCCGCCCCCGCGACACCCACAAAATAAGCGCAACAGTATTCCGGAAGTGCAATTCATGTGTATTATCTCCTGATACGTGGTGCGCTGGTACTGCGTCGGTACGAGTAGAGGGAGAAACATGATGAGTGCCTCGGAGGTGATGCAGCGTCCCGTAGTCACCGTGTGTGTCGATGCGGCGCTGGCCGAAGCGATGGTGCCGTTGGCTGAGCACGGGTATGCCGCGCTGCCGGTAGTCGATCGATCGCATCGGCTGGTCGGCATGCTGACCAGTGGCGATGTTCTTCGTGGTCAGCGAGACGACACCGTGACGACCGTCGCGGAGGTAATGGCGACGCCGGCGCAATCGGTCACGATCGACCAGGATCTCAGTGACATCACCCGACTGTTGGTCGGTCACGGTTTGCGTAGTATTCCCGTGGTCGACTCCGAAGCGACGGTGGTCGGCATCGTGTCGCGGGGCGACCTTCTGCGACTGTTCCTGACCCCGGACGACGCACTGCAGGTCAGTGTGCAGCGTCGCCTCGACGAGTACACCGGCAACCGACGCTGGGTGGCCGCAGTCCGACACGGCGAGGTCAGCGTCTACGGAGTCTTCGCTGACGATTCCGAGCGCCGCATCGCAGTCGCTCTGGCGCGCACAGTGCCCGGCGCCCGCTGCATCGCTGTGCGCTGAACCCGACACACCTTGCTAGAATATGACCGCATAACACACAGTCGCGGTAGTTCGAAATCAATCTTCCTGCAGCACAAGCTAAATCCATCAAGTGCAGTCGTTGGTCGTCAGCGCAGCCCAGGTGTGCGGGCCTGGCGAATACACCGACAACACCGGGGTGGAAAGACCGTTGCTGCACACAGCTCACCGGAGGTATGTGACAGTGTCTGTTCCGTTCTGGGCCTGGGCCGCAGTGCTCGGGTTCATCGTGGTCATGCTGGCGATCGATCTCTTCGCCCATCGCCGTGCTCATGTCATCGGCGTCCGCGAGGCCGCGATCTGGTCAGCGATATGGGTAGGCATTGGTATCGCCTTCGGTGGGCTGATCTGGGCGTTCGCGGGCGCGGAATTCGGCCAACAGTACTTCGCCGGCTACATGATCGAGAAGTCGTTGGCAGTCGACAACGTGTTCGTCTGGGCGATCATCTTCACCTACTTCGCCGTCCCCCGCGAACTGCAACATCGTGTGCTGTTTCTCGGTGTACTTGGCGCCCTGGTGTTCCGTGGCATCTTCATCGCCGCCGGATCGGTACTGATCGCCAGCTTCAGCGCCATCCTCTACGTCTTCGCGGCCTTTCTGATCTGGACCGGCTACAAAATGCTGCGCCAACGCAACGAACACCTTGACCCGCACAAGTCACGCACACTGCGGTTGTTCACCCGCTACGTCCCGATGAGCGATGCGTTCTACGGCCAGAAGTTCTTCGTCCGCGTCTCCGGAGTGGTGCTGGCCACACCACTGCTCGCAGTACTAGTCCTCATCGAAGTCACCGATATCATCTTCGCCGTCGACTCGATCCCCGCGATTTTCGCCGTCACCGACATCCCGTTCCTGGTGTTCACCGCCAACGCCTTCGCCATCCTCGGCCTGCGTGCCATGTACTTCCTACTGGCTGATCTGCTGCACCGCTTCATCTACCTCAAGCTCGGTCTGGCTCTGGTCTTGGTCTGGGTTGGCATCAAAATGGCCCTCAAGATCGACGTGATCTACATCCCCACCCTGATCTCGCTGACCGTCGTCACCACCATCCTCGCAGCGTCGGTGGCTGCCAGCCTCTACGCCACCCGCGGTCAAGGGCGCCGCGCACCTGAAGTCACCGCCAGCCCCTTCCGCATCGCTACCGAAACCGAACTGAGGACAGCAACCTCGCTGTGGCGCCGCCGGCCCGTCCACGACGACACTCCGCCGCCCACCCTCCTCGACGAAACAGAACCTTCGGAGCAGAACGCCGAGTCCGCCAACGCCGCTCATCAACACGGTCACCCACTACCCAACACGCCATCAACCCCCAAGGCCACCAGCGATGACCACACCTAAGTAGCAACCGAGATATGCACCCACAGCAGAGGACGGCCATACCGCTCTGGCCCAACCAATCTCCGTCCACACCTCGCCCAGCCAGATACAGGTCGGCAGGTCGGCGGTCGATCGTCAATCTGCGCGCAGTCGTCAGTATGGCCGTTCTCGCCGGGTGCGCAGTGGGAACACAGGGGAC
>NZ_JAUZVK010000045.1:0-14785 GCF_031844505.1 Gordonia sp. AC31 | reverse complement strand
CACCGGTATGAGAACCGGGTACCGATGACTATACACACGGTTTTGGGTTATTTGCAAGCACAACAATCCCATTCACTAATGTCCGTTCTACTGCGGAGTAACCAGCAGATCGAATCAGACGCCCGTTCCGGGCGCATATTCGGGAATCGCGATTCAGGCTCGCGAAACGCGCAACGTCTTTGCAACGTTCCCGCTCGAGGCCGCCGAACTCCGAATCGGCCACCTACCACCACCGAACCAGCTGCCGATTGCGTCGAAGATGGTGCGTCGCAGAGTGTTTCGCTGCCATCCGCAAGTCGTTCAACATTCCGGCGCGGAACGCTTGATGTGATCGGCATCACGGTGTAGAACAGTGGTTACGGAATCTCGGAAGGCCAAGTTCGATCCGGAAGAGAAGGAACGAACCCCCACGCCGAGCACTTCCCAGCACGGGCGGCAAGCACCCACGCGGAGCACGCCGCATATGGCAAAAGTGTTGTGCGCCTGCGACATCACAGTCAGGACGACCGACCGCCACCACTCGATGCGCCACCGCCTTCCTCTCGTGAGGCGCCAGGCCCGAGAGGAATGGCCCACAGCTGGCAGCACGTGGACGGTCAGTAATCCCGACTCGCGATCAATCGCCGAGGCGGTGACCACAACCCACCAAGCACGCTTGGTAACTTGAGTCCGTGCTACGCGGGCGGCAACCGCGTCGTTTACGACGCCGGCGGCCGCCCGCAGTGCTGTCCGGGCCGGGTTCGAGACCTCGCGAGACTAACCAGACCGGGCCGCGTCCGCGATCGACTTCGCCTCGGCCGCACCGGCTTCCAGGGCCTCGCAGCAGAAGATGATCCAGTCCCGCAGGCCCGACTCGGTACCAGCCCCGAAGTTCGTAGCCAACGTGCGATACTCGCCGACCCGCTTGAACCAGGTCACCTCCGGCACGCCGAGGCAGTGCGGGTCCAGCCCGGTCGCGGCGCCGACGAGCCGAGACGCGGCACGAGCGACGACACCGTTGGCAGCGGGGAAGGCGTCCACCGCCAGCAACTCGCCGTGCACCACCGCCACGAGCACCGGCGCCGGAACCGAGGTGGCGCCGGTTGTCAACTGCCCCAACAAGTTGAGACGTTCGGCGACATCCGTCCCGCTCCGAGGCCGCCCGAGATCTTCCGGGTCGTCGACGAGGTCCGCGGCGGCAAGGGTGTGCAACCTCGCCAGCGCTTGCGCGGGTGCCCGGCGGATCACCGAGGTGAGTGTGACCAGCGAATCGCCGTCGAGGGCCTGCGACACCCGCATGGCGCCGGCCAGGATGGGGTCGTCGAAGTCGCCGTCGCGTCGGAGCTCGACACTTCCACCGTCGATCGCGGCCGAGGACCGGCCCGCCCGCCACGACGCCTCGGTGGCGGTCTTGTCCCATCCCCGCAGGTTGGCGGGGTGCCGGTGCACTGCGGACAGGGCATCCCGTGCTCGATCGGCGGCGGCGGCGACGCCGGGCAGCTCCAGCAGGGGCATCAGTGGGTCGGTGGTCACGCACCGACGATAGTTGCGGCCGCGGACCGCTCACCAGGTCGCCCTCGGTCCGGTCGATCAGGGCTACCGATTCGGACACCCGCGGCGCTCAACCGAATAGATACCGATGATCCATTGTTAGTCACCGTTTCAGATATTGCGCACCTGTAATTGTTCACGGTGTTCGTCAGTTGACTGACTGAAACGCATCGCTCCGACGTCGGCGCGGGGTCCACAGGGCATCGCGACCGTTCGTCGCCGCCCACCCGCCGTTCGTCGCCAATCGGCCGCGCTCACATACCGGACGGTTCCACCCTAGACCGCGACGTGACTACGCTCACACTGATTGCCCGTTCTGACGCCAGGTCACTCTACTGTTGAGTGACCGCCGTCGACAGCGAAAGGCCCTTGTCACCGATGTCCTCCACCGTCCAGGCATTTCCTCCCTCCGACGAGTTCGCCGCCCAGGCCAACGGCACCGCCGAGATGTATCACCATGCCGATGCCGACCGCCTCGAGTTCTGGGCCGAGCAGGCCCGGCGGCTGGACTGGGCCACCGAGTTCACCACCACCCTCGACTGGTCCGACGCCCCGTTCGCCAAGTGGTTCGTCGGAGGCAAGCTCAACGTCGCGGTCAACTGCGTGGATCGGCACGTCGCCGCAGGCAAGGGCGACCGCGTCGCCATCCACTGGGTCGGTGAACCCGGCGACACCCGCGACCTCACCTACAGCCAGCTGCTCGCCGAGGTCAGCAAGGCCGCCAATTACTTCTCGTCCATCGGGCTGGTCGCCGGCGATCGCGTCGCCATCTACATGCCGATGGTCCCCGAGGCCCTGATCTCGATGCTCGCCTGCGCCCGCCTCGGCCTCACCCACTCCGTGGTCTTCGCCGGCTTCTCCTCCGGAGCGCTGCGCTCCCGCGTCGACGACGCCGAGGCCAAGCTCGTCATCACCACCGACGGGCAGTACCGCCGCGGCCAGCCGGCGCCGTTGAAGACCCAGGTCGACGAGGCGCTCGGCACCGGCGACGACGCCGCGAAATCCGTCGAGAAGGTCCTCGTCGTGCGTCGTACCAACCACGACCCCGACCTGAACTGGGTCGAAGGCCGCGACGTGTGGTGGGAAGACACCGTCGACGAACAGTCGGACACCCACGACGCCGAGGCCTTCGACGCCGAACACCCACTCTTCCTGCTCTACACCTCGGGCACCACCGGCAAGCCCAAGGGCATCGTCC
Organism: Gordonia sp. AC31; assembly: GCF_031844505.1. NCBI lineage: Bacteria > Bacillati > Actinomycetota > Actinomycetes > Mycobacteriales > Gordoniaceae > Gordonia > Gordonia sp. AC31. The sequence goes on along the minus strand of NZ_JAUZVK010000045.1, from coordinate 12,057 downwards.
ACTCCTCCGGCGGTTACCTCACCCAGGTCAGCTACACGTTCCACTACGTCTTCGACCACAAAGAAGGCCGCGATGTCTTCTGGTGTGGCGCCGACATCGGCTGGGTGACCGGCCACTCCTACCTCGTCTACGGTCCGCTCTCCAACGGCGCTACCGAGGTCGTCTACGAGGGAACCCCCAACTCCCCCAACGAGCACCGCCACTTCGAGATCATCCAGAAGTACGGCGTCACCATCTACTACATCGCGCCGACCCTGATCCGCACCTTCATGAAGTGGGGACGGGAGATCCCCGACGCCCACGACCTGTCCAGCATCCGGCTGCTCGGCAGCGTCGGCGAACCGATCAACCCCGAGGCCTGGAAGTGGTACCGCGAGGTCATCGGCGGCGACTCCGCGCCCATCGTCGACACCTGGTGGCAGACCGAGACCGGCGCCATCATGATCTCGCCGCTGCCGGGCGTGACCGCGACCAAGCCGGGATCGGCGATGAAGCCCCTGCCCGGCATCAGCGCCAACATCGTCGACGACCAGGGCAACCCCGTCGGCGCCGGCGAGCAGGGCTACCTCGTGCTCGACCAACCGTGGCCGTCGATGCTGCGTGGCATCTGGGGCGACGACGAGCGCTTCCGCGACACCTACTGGTCACGGTTCGCCGAGCAGGGCTGGTACTTCGCCGGCGACGGCGCGCGCTACGACGAGGACCACGCCCTCTGGGTCCTCGGACGCGTCGACGACGTCATGAACGTCTCCGGCCACCGGATCTCCACCGCCGAGGTCGAATCTGCGCTCGTCGGGCACTCCGGTGTCGCCGAAGCCGCGGTCATCGGCGCCGCCGACGAGACCACCGGCCAGGGCATCGTCGCCTTCGTCATCCTGCGCGAAGGAGTCGAGAACACCGGCGACCAGCTGATCGCCGAACTGCGCCAGCAGGTGTCGGTGGAGATCTCGCCGATCGCCAAACCCCGCGAGATCAACGTCGTGCCCGAACTGCCCAAGACACGCTCGGGCAAGATCATGCGCCGTCTGCTCAAGGACGTCGCCGAAGGCCGCGAACTCGGCGACACCTCCACCCTCGTCGACCCGTCGGTCTTCGAAGCGATCCGCGCGAAGAAGGCCTGAGGCCGTTCGAGTTCTCCAGGGCCTGCCGACCTGAGGTCGGCAGGCCCTGCCCGTCTTCGCGCCACTCCATTCGACGGGTGGCTCGCCACTCCATTCGACGGGTGGCTCGCCACCCGGATCGCCCGCGCATGGCAACATATGGCCATCAGCCGAACAACGGAGGATTCTGTGAGCCCCAACGAGCACGGCCTGCCCGACGCGGGCCGGGACTCCGTCCCGTCGATCCCGCTCTCCGACGCCAACGCCGGCCGCAACGGCGAACCGACGATCGGAAGCCTGGTCAAGGACGCGACCGCCAGTGTCTCCACCCTGTTCCGATCCGAGGTCGCGCTGGCCAAGGCCGAGCTGGTCACCGAGGCCAAGAAGGCCGGCGCGGGCACCGGGCTGCTCATCGTCGCCGGTGTGATGGCGCTCTACGCGAGCTTCTTCTTCTTTTTCTTCCTCGCCGAACTGCTCGACGAGTGGGTCTGGCGCTGGCTGGCGTTCCTCATCGTGTTCCTCATCCTGGTGGCGGTCACCCTGATCGCCGCGTTCGTCGGATACCTGTTCTTCAAACGCGTGCGCGGACCCGCGAAGACGATCGAGACGGTCAACGAACTGCCGACCGTCCTGCCCCACCGCGGCTCGGCGCACGACACCACCACGCACCCGAGAATCCCGCCCGCCCGCGAAGGGTGATCCGTGAGCGAGGAGCCCGACCCCTCGACCGTTCGTCTCCCGGGTGATTGGGAGCATCTCGACGTCCGCGCCAACGGAGTCCGTTTCCACGCCGTCCAGCCCGCCGGCGTTCCCGCCGACGACCGCCCGTTGGTGCTGCTGCTGCACGGTTTCGGCGAGTTCTGGTGGAGCTGGCGACATCAGCTGACCGCGCTCACCGACGCCGGCTTCCGCGCCGTCGCCGTCGACCTCCGCGGCTACGGCGACACCGACAAACCACCGCGCGGCTACGACGGCTGGACCCTGGCCGGCGACACCAACGGCCTCGTCCGCGCGCTCGGACACACCCGGGCCACCCTGATCGGACACTCCGACGGCGGCCTGGTCTGCTGGGCGACCGCCACGCTGCACCCGCGCGTCGTCGACCGGATCGTCGTCATCGCGTCCCCGCACCCCCGCGCCCTGCGTCGACGCGTGTTGCGGGACAAGGCACAACGCGCACAGTTCTTACCTCTGTTCCTGCGCAACCAGATCCCCCGCCTCGGTGAACGGCAGGTCACCCGCGACGACGCGGCCTTCGTGTCCGACTACTTCGCGGAACGGTCGTCTGCCCCCTGGCGCGGTGAACCCGACTACGCGCACACCGTCGAACTCAACCGGTCGGCCATGCTGATCCCCAACGTCGCGCACTGCAGCCTGGAGTACCGGCGCTGGGCGTTCCGTTCGCAGGTCCGACCCGACGGCGCCCGCTTCATGGAACTGATGGACCAGCGGCTGCATCTCCCCGTGCTGGCCCTCCGAGGCCGCGACGACCCGTACATCCTCGACGACGCGATGGCCGACAGTCACCGATGGGCCGCGCACCAGACGTATCGGCAGGTCGAGGGCAGCGGCCACTTCGTCCATCAAGAACAACCGGCCACGGTGACCGAGCACATCCTCGAGTTCCTACGCCACGAACCCGCACCCACCGCCGACGGCCCCCGCCGATCGGCCCGCAAGGTCAGGCGAGGACGCAGCGTTGCGTACTCACCCGCTCGCTTCGTCGCTCGGATTCGTCGAAGTCGGAGCGCACCTGGCGGGCGGTGAGCACGAAACCGGTCTCGTCGGCGGCATTCTCGGCCGCGCCGAAGACCACACCGAGCACCTCGCCGTCCGAATTGAGCAGCGGCCCACCCGAATTGCCCTGCCGGATCAGACCGCGGACGGCGTAGACCTCACGGGTCACCTGCCCGGTCCGGTAGATGTCGTCACCGGTGTGGGCGAAGACCGCACGCACCCGCAGCGGGCTCACGTAGAACGGCCCGGCCTCGGGGAAACCGAGTGCGATGGCGTCGTCCCCGGTCGACGCGGGGCGTGAGGCGAACCGCAGGGCCGGCGCCCGGAGGCCCGGGACGTCGAGAACCGCGATGTCGTTCTCGCTGTCGAAGAGCACGACGCGCGCCGGGAGCTGCGCCCCCGTCGAGGTCTGGACCTCCAGCCGTTCGGTGCCCGCGACCACGTGCGCGTTCGTCATGACGCGCTCCGGAGAGACGACGAACCCGCTCCCCTCGAGCGCCTGCCGGCAGCTCGGTGCCACGCCTTCGATCTTCACCACGCTGGGACGCGCCTGCGTCACCACCGGCAGTTCGGCCAGCGCCTGATCGGGAGGGTCGACGTTCGTCGACGGGGTGCTGACGAACGGGAGCTTCGGGAGTCCCGAACTGTCCAGGAGCGCTTTGAAGTCGGCCGGGATGTCGTCGACCCACTGCGGCGACACCGCGTCGACCCCGGTGAGCACCTTCGAGTCCCGAACCGCCCCGGCGATGGCCGGGTCGGCGGACTCGCGAAGCGGGATCGCCAGCAGGCCCGCGGCCAGCAACACCGCGACCACCTGTAGGAGCGAGCCGACTCCGCTGTCGACGGCGCGCAGCCCGGGCGACCGGATCCCACCGCGAGCCGCACGTCCCAGAACCATGCCGGCCACCTCGCCGACGACCACGAGCACGACCAGCACCAGAATCCCGGCGAGCACCCGCACCTGCAGATCGTCGAACTGCTCGATCAGGCGGGGCGCGAGCAGCAGACCGGCTACGGCGCCGAGTGCGACTCCGATGAACGCCAGGGCCGAGGCGACCGCACCCGACCGGTACCCGCTGGCCGCCGCGAGCAGGGCGATGCCGATCACGATGATGTCGACCCATGTCGAGCCGGTCATCGGGTACCTCCTGGCTCGGCGTTGCCGGCGTCGACCACGTCGCGGTCGTCCGGGTGCAGCTCCGCGAACCCGGATTCCTGCCGGCTCCCGGCGAGCTCGATCATCTTCTCCAGCGAACGAACGTCGGCGGAGTCCCACGGACGGTCCCAGCCGGACACCTCGCTGATGGCGGCGATGAGCCCACCCGTGAATCCCCAGACGAGCAACTGGTCGACGAAGAACGCGGGCCCCTTGTAGACGATGCCGACCGCCTTGCGGCGGACCTGGAACCGGTTGTCCGGGTTCAGCAATTCGCGCAGATTGATCCGGTCCACGCGCGCGGTCTCGCCTTGGTCGACGACGCGCACCTCGCTCGGGCGGTGCCAGTAACCGATCACCGGGACGACGTCGAAGCCCGAGACCCCGACGGGAAAGCTCGGCAGGGTCGCGAGGATGGTCACCCCGGATGCGTCGAGGCCGGTCTCCTCGGCCGCCTCGCGCAGCGCGGTGCCCACCGGGAAGTCGTCGCCGGGATCGGCCGCGCCCCCGGGGAACGCGACCTGCCCGCTGTGCTGGCGAAGTGTGGGAGCGCGCTCGGTCAGCAGTACCTCGGCGTCGGCCGGCACCCCGCCGGGATGATCGTCGGCCGACTCCCACGAACCCGAGAACAGGATCAGAACGGCCGCCGACCGGGAGTTCGTCGGCAACATCGACGCCCAGCGCGATCGATCACCGCCGCGGTTGTCGACGCTTGTCGTGACGGCGGTGACATCGTCGGTCAACGCCCGCAGCCACGGCGGGATCTCGTCCCGCGGGACCAGCGGTCCCGCATCGGCCCGCGAACGCCCGCTCATATCCGCACGCCCAGATGCTCGGCCACCGAATCGGCGATCTCCTCCGGACTGTCGAAGACACCGGGATAGACCTCGGCGACCGTGCCGTCGGGTCGAAGGAAGACGGTCGACGGGAACACCCTGGGCGCGTTGATGGCCGCGGCCACCTTTCCGTCGAGGTCGAGCACGGACGGCAAGCGGACTCCGATCTCGGTTAGCAGCGTCAGCGGGAAGAACGGGTTGCTACCGCCTTCCTTGGCGTGCAGGGCCAGCACGGTGACCCGGTCGCCGGCCCGCGCGGCGAACTCCTCGAAGTAGGGCAGCTCGGTCTTGCACGGACCGCACCACTGCGCCCAGACGTTGATGACGAGCGGCCGGCCGGCCGTCGAGGCACCGAGGTCGTAGGGCGCTCCGGTGCTCAAGCAGGGTTCGACGACGCCGTCGAGGACGGAGTCCGGCGATTCCGGCAGTCCGGTGACCGGGCAGTCCGGCAGGTCGGCGGTGCTGCGCGCCTCCGCCAGACGCGCCTCGTCCACCGGCGCATCGATCGGGCGGACTCCACTCGACGAGGGCGGTGCGCTCGACATCGGCGCCGGATCGTCCCCGCGCGGCCAGATCGCCACGATGAGCGCGATCATCACGACCACGAAGACCACGGTCCATCGCGCGGCGGGCGGGAAACGAGAACCCCGGGGTGACGCCGGGCCGCTTGGTTCGCTCACGGGGCCGCGATCCCGGCCAGCGCGAGGAGGTGCTCGGTCTCCGGCCCCTTCACCAGGGCCGCGGCCTCGGTCTTGTCCATCGGTCCGGTGCCCACCGACGGGCAGTCCTTGGCGAGGACGCACACCCCACACGCCGGCTTGCGCGCATGACACACCCGTCGGCCGTGGAAGATCACCCGGTGCGACAGGTCCGTCCACTCCCGCCGCTCGATCAGCTCGCCGACGGCGTGCTCGACCTTCACCGGATCGGTCTCCTCGGTCCACTGCCAGCGCCGGACCAGGCGGCCGAAGTGGGTGTCGACGGTGATGCCGGGCACACCGAACGCGTTGCCCAGCACCACGTTCGCGGTCTTGCGCCCGAACCCGGGCAGCGACACCAGATCCTTCAGATTGTCCGGGACCTCCCCGTCGAACCGCTCGACGAGCGCCTGCCCGAGTCCGATGATCGAGTTCGCCTTGTTCCGGTAGAAGCCGGTGGGTCGGATCATCTCCTCGAGCTCGGTGCGGTCCGCACCGGCATAGTCCGCGGCCGACCGATACCTGGCGAACAGCGCGGGGGTGGTCATGTTCACACGCACATCGGTGCACTGCGCCGACAGGATCGTCGCCACCGAGAGCTCGAGCGGGTCGGAGAAGTCGAGTTCGCAGTACACGTGCGGGAAGGCGACCTGGAGGGTCCGATTCATCCGCCGCGCGCGCCGGACCAATCCGAGATGGGTCTCCTGCTTGCGTGCCGGGGTCGGTCCCGCGGCCGCAGACTTGCGTGCGCTCACCTGATTCAGGTTAGCGATGCGCACGGCGAAGCCCGATTCCGCTGGCCCCCGACACGGGGCGAAGCACTCTCACACACCCCCTGAATGGAACATCACCGCAGGTCAGAACCGCGTGTTCGCCCTGGGAGACGGGCTGGTCACGGCCTCATCGGCGTGCTCACGCGCAACCTACGGTCAGGTAACAAGTCAATGACGGCGGCCCTCTCGATGCGGTTCCGGGCGGGTCGATTGTGTTTACTTGTCCCCATGCACGGTCTCGCGGCGCTGCTGTTCCCGGCTGTACTCATGTTGTTCGCCATGGGCATGGACAAGGTCCAGTCCCGGATCGACCGCTCGGCGGTCTCACGCGATGAGGTGGAGGACTTCCTCGACTCGGCCGACGCCCAGAACGTCCAGACCCTCGCCCGCGAGGGCATGCCGGCCGCGCTCGACGAACTCCGCGACCGACGGGTCACCCGTCACGAATCAGCGGTGTCCGGCCACACCGAATCGCCGCAGCGGGCCAGCTGACCGGCCGTCGCCGCCCCCGCTTCCGTACCGCCCGACCACCGCGTCGACACTCCGCCAATCGGACACACCCGCAATGAGCTTCCAGTGACCCATCCAACACATATGCTTGTGCGCGGGGTAGCGTAGCCAACGGCGCGATCTGACGCGGGCTGTAGAGAGATTCGAGAAAGGTTCCCTAGGTGGAAGAAGTACTGGCGCGGGCGGGCATATTCCAGGGCGTCGAGCCCTCCGCCGTCGCGGCGCTGACCAAGCAGCTTCAGCCCGTCGACTTCCCTCGCGGACACGTGATCTTCCACGAAGGCGAGCCCGGCGATCGGCTCTACATCATCATGTCCGGCAAGGTGAAGGTCGGCCGACGCTCGCCCGACGGACGCGAGAACCTGCTGACGATCATGGGCCCGTCCGACATGTTCGGCGAACTCTCCATCTTCGATCCCGGCCCCCGTACCTCGTCGGCGACGACTGTCACCGAGGTCCGCGCGGTGTCGATGGACCGTGACGCGCTGAAGGCGTGGATCAAGGACCGTCCGGAGATCGCCGAGCAGCTGCTGCGCGTGCTGGCACGCCGCTTGCGCCGCACCAACAACAACCTCGCCGATCTCATCTTCACCGACGTGCCCGGTCGCGTCGCCAAGCAGTTGCTGCAGCTTGCGCAGCGCTTCGGCACCCAGGAGGGCGGCGCGCTGCGCGTCACCCACGACCTGACCCAGGAAGAGATCGCCCAGCTCGTCGGCGCATCGCGCGAGACCGTCAACAAGGCGCTCGCCGACTTCGCCCAGCGCGGATGGCTGCGCCTCGAGGGCAAGAGCGTGCTCATCGCCGACTCCGAGCGTCTCGCGCGCCGCGCGCGCTGACTCGAGTTCACCACGAAGCCGCTCGCTCCTCCGGGAGCGGGCGGCTTTGCTCTTCCCTCGAAGGGTCAGGCCTCGCGCAAATACTCCAACTGCGCCTTCACCGACATCCGCGCGGCGGGCCACAGCTTCTTGTCGACGTCGGAGTACACCTTGCGCACCACTTTCATCGGCTTCGCGTCGCGGGCCGAGACACCCATCGTGTCCAGAGCGGCGACGATCTGGTCGATCCGCTCCTCGCGATGCGCCTTGTAGTACCGCGCGACGGGGCCCAGATCGGGATGGTCCGGACCGTGCGCCGGGAGGAGTGCCGCCCCTTCCCCTTCGACGATCAGGCGGTTCAGCGAGTTCAGATAGTCGCGCAACCCGCCGTCGGCGGGATCGAGCACGGTCGTGCCACTCCCGAGGATCGTGTCGCCGGTCAGGACCGCACGTTGTCCGTCGTGTTCGACGAGGAAGCTGACGGAATCCCCCGTATGTCCCGGGGTGAACAGCACCGTGATCCGCAGACCCGCGGCCTCGATCACCTCACGATCCCGCAGTGGCGCCCCGTTGCGGCAGTGCTTCTCCAACCGAGCGCGTACCGGCGCACCCGTGCGCTTGTGCAGGCGCGACACCCCGCCGGTGTGGTCGAAGTGCCGGTGGGTCACCAAGACCAGTGCGACCCCGGGCAATTCGGCGAGGCGCCGGGCGTGGTGTTTGTACTTCGGCGGTCCCGGGTCGACGACCACGCATTCCTCGCTGCCGGGAGCGCGCAGCACGTAGGTGTTCGTGCCGTCGAGTTCCATCATCCCGGAGTTGTCGCACAGCAGGACCGACGCGAAGGGGGTCACTTCCCGCAGCACCCCGTAGGCAGGGTGCGTGGGTGCGGCGTCGTTCGGTGAGCTCATGGTCCCCGAGCCTATCCACTCGGTGCGGAGAACCGGGCGAAGCCCGACGATCCGACCACGCCGAGTCGATCCCCGGGTCAGACCCCGCCGACCGTCGCACCGTTCACGGACTGCTCGCCGGCCGAGCCGTCGACCACCGTGGGCGCCACCTGATCCTGCAGGCTGCGCAGCAGCGCGGCACCCTGGGTGATCACACCGGTCATGATCTCGTTGACGCCCTCGGCCCCGTTGTACACGGTGAGGTTCGCGGTGCTGAGGCCCTTGGCGACCTCGCCGACGAGCGTGGGCAGGGCCTCGATGAGCTGCTGATCGAGGGCGATGCGGTTGTGCTGTGCGGCGGCCGCCGACTGGATCTCGACCGCCTTGGCCTCCGCCTCGGCGATGATCTGTCGTCGTAACGCCTCGGCCTCGGCCGGTTTCACCACTTCGGAGATCAGTTCCTGCTCACGCAGTTCGGCCTGCGCCTGCGCGAGCACGGACTGTTCGCGGATGACCTCCTGGTTGACCCGCGCCTGCGCGAGCGGACCGGCCTGGGCGGCTTCGGCATTGGCCTTGTCGGTCTCGGCCTTGATCGCAGCCCGCTTGATCGCGGTCTCCCGCTCGTAGTCGGCCTGGTTCCGCAGCGACTCCTGCTGCGCCTTCGCCGACTCCTGGTCGGCGCGAGCACGTTCGACCGCCGCCTCGCGCTGCACCTTGGCGATGTTCGGGGCAGCCAGCGCGTTGATGTAACCGGAATCCATGTCGTCGATCGACTGGATCTGGAACGAGTCGACGACGAGACCGATCGATCCCATCTCACGCTTGGACGCGTCGAGCACCTGACGGGCCAGGGTGTCGCGCTCGCGGATGATCTGCTCGACGGTCATCGAGCCCACGATGGAACGCAGGTGACCCGAGAAGATCTGTCCGGTCAGCTGATTCATCTCGTTCTCCTGCTCGGAGATGAAGCGCTGTCCGGCGTTGACGATCGACGCCACGTCATTGCCGACCTTGTGGGCGATGACCGCCCGCACGTTGAGTTGGATGCCCTGGGTCGTCACACAGACCTCGCGGATCGTCGCCTCGTGCAACGCCATCGACAGGAAACGGACCTTCCGGAAAAAGGGCATGACCCACTTCCCGTGCCCGACGACGACCACGAACGGCGCATCGTCGAAGTCGGACTTGGCGCCGGAGATCAGCATCGCCTCATCGGGTTCGGGAACGTAGTAGCCGAGCATGGTCTCTCCTCGAGCGGCAGGCGATATGTGTCGACGTCAGATCCTGCCGCATCCGGGACCTTTCGACGATCGGTTGTTCACATGGTTCGGTTCGCCGTGCCGGGGACCGGTACCCATGGCTCGACGTCGACGACTCGGCCGGAACGTTCGGCGATGACCAGAACGGGCGCGTCGAGCCCGATCGGTGCGGCGGCGCGGGCGAGGAACCGCTCGGTTCCGCCGGCCAACGGCAGTTCGATCTCCCCGAGGAGTTCGCCGCCCGGTATCGACATAGTCACCGTCCCGGTACGCCCGACGAGTTGCGATGCTGCCATCCGACGGCCTCCCTGGTGTCCCCGTCCGTGTGTCGAACCCTAGGCCATGGCGGTCCGTCGTCGGTCGCGGACACCGTCGAGCACCACGTAGGCCGCCGTCAGCACCGCGATCACGGCGGCGCCGAGCACCAGGACCCCGTAGCCGAAGGCCCCGACGACGAGTCCGGAGAGCGCGCCCGCGGCCGCGCCGGCCAGACTCATCGCGGTGTCCGAAACCCCCTGCGCCGGTGCGCGTCGCGCGGTGTCGACACTGTCGGTGAGAAGCGTGGAGGCCGCCACGGTCGACGCCGACCATCCCACGCCGAGCAGGACCAGCGCGACGACGAGACCCGTCTGCGATTCCGCGAAGACGAATCCGACGACGCAACTGACGACGAGTGTCGCCTGACCGCCGAGGATCACCGGGATCCGGCCGGTCCGGTCGGCGAGCAGGCCCATCACCGGTGCGAGCGCGTACATCCCGGCGATGTGCGCGCTGATCGACAGGCCGACCAGCGTCACCGAGGCGCCCCCGTGATGCATGTGGACCGGCGTCAGCGCCATCACCCCGACCATGACCGCGTGCGCCGACACCACCGCGGCCATCGCGGCCCGCGCCGGCGGCGAGTGCGTGATCGCCGAAAGCCCCTCGGCCAGCGACACTTTGACACGTCCCCCGTCCGTGTCGCCGGTCGCCACGACCAGCGGGTCGGGGCGGAGGCCGACGAACAGCACGGTCGCCGCCCCGAGGCACCCGACCGCACCCACGAGGAACGGACCCGACAGATCGGCCATCGCGAACCACCCGGCGACGGTGGCACCGATCGGGACCACCGCCGGCCCGATCACCGCGCCGACCATCGTCGTCCACACCACGAGCGAGAGGTCGCGGCCACGAGTGCCGGCCGACGACAGATCCGTTGCCGCGAAACGTGCCTGCAGGCTCACCGCGGTGCCCGACCCCACCCCGGCCATCCCGACGAGCATCAACGCGAACCAGCCGCGATCGACGGCGGCGGCCACGACCAGCGAACCGGCCCCGGCGATCACCAGGCCCGTGGTCAACGCGGGACGCCGCCCGCGTCCGGCGGCCAGGGACGCCAACGGGAGACCGGCGGCCGCAGCCCCCAGCGTGACCACGGTCGTCGGTATCCCGGCCAGGGACGCCGTTCCCGACAGTTCCTCACCGAGGATCGCCCCGAGCGCCAGCGCTCCGCCCATCGACAGGCCGGCCAGGATCTGGGCTGTGCCCAGCAGGACGATGGTCCGCCGTTGCAGAGCGAGGCGACTGGAGGCGGCGTCGATGTTCACCCGATCAGCATCGACGTTGACCCGGCGCCCGCCAAGTCGGATCGCACCCCGGCGCGGTGTCAGCCGACGATCAGGTCGTACCCGAGCTTCCCCACCATCACGACGACGACGGCCAGCAGGACCCACCGCACGAACGAACTGCCGCGGCCGATCGCCATGTGCGAGCCGATCTGGGCGCCGACGACGTTGGCGATGGCCAGGCCGAGACCCAAGAGCCACAGCACATTTCCCTGCAGGCCGAAGACCGTGAGGGCGCCGAGGTTGGTACCGGTGTTGATGACCTTCGCCATCGCCGAGCTCTCCAGGAAACTCGTCCCGACCAGCGCGGTCAGGCTGATGATCAGAAAGGTACCGGTCCCAGGACCCATCACCCCGTCGTAGAAGGCCACGACGACACCGGCCAGCACCAGACCCGCGATCGTCGAGACGCGCGAGCGCGGTCCCGTCGACGCGTCGGTCCCGAAGCCGGGATTGAGCGCGACGAACAGTCCGACCCCGACCAGCATGACCAGCACGATCGGCGTGAAGATCTCGGTGGGCAGGACGACGGCCACCGTCGCGCCGAGGGCCGAGAAGACGAGCGCCGCAACGAACACCGGGATCAGGCGACGAAGATCGATCCGGACGTGCCGCACGTAACGCCACGCTGCCGACGCGGTCCCGAAGACCGCCGCCAGCTTGTTGGTCCCCAGGGCCGTCG
>NZ_JAUZVK010000044.1:0-15257 GCF_031844505.1 Gordonia sp. AC31 | reverse complement strand
ATCGGCTACCTCCCATTCGACTCCGACACCGCCAACCTGTTCTTCCAACTCATTGCCAGTCGCTACGAACAAGGCTCGATTCTGATCACCTCGAACATGCCATTCGGCCGTTGGGGCGAAGTCTTCGCCGACGACGTCGTCGCCGCCGCACTCATCGACCGCCTCGTCCATCACGCCGAGGTCATCGCTATCGACGGCGACTCCTACCGCACCAAAGCCCGACGAGAACTCGTCAACACCGACCAGTAACCACACCAAAGGGGGTCAAAATTCAACCGTCGATAAGGGGTCAGTTTTCAGCCGCCGTTGACACCGTAGACATCGGCGAAATGCGCTGAGATCTCGCCGGTTGTGAGGCCTTTGGCATACAGCGACAGCACTACCCGATCCACATCGGTGACGCGACGTTTGCTCTTACCGACAATTACCGGGTCGAAGGTGGCGTTGCGGTCGCGGGGCACCTCGATGGGCACCTGCCCGCACGCGTCGGTCAGGACCCGTTTCGTGCGCGTGCCGTTGCGTGAATTGCCGGTGTTGCGGCCGGCCACGTCATGTTTGTCATAGCCAAGATGTTCGGTCATCTCTTCATCGAGCGCGGCTTCGAGCACGCTCTTGGTCAGCGCTTTGAGCAGCCCGTCAGGACCGGTCAGAGCCACTCCCTGAGCGCGTGAGCTACGTACCAGATCGCTCACCAAAGCCTGCTCGGCCTTCGAGAGCTCACGCACCGCATCCGCGGTGGTGACATCGTGTTCCTGACCGGTCTGAACCGGCCCTGCCACCGGGGCATCCACGCCCCCGATTGTGTCGGTCATCGTCGTGATTCCTCCTGCCCCACGCCGGGGGCGATCAAAACCACTTACACCGAATCAGCGACAGTCCCCAACGCCGCGACGGGCCCTCCTGCGAGTTCTACCAGCGTCAACGACGCGAGGGGCGCTCGCACGTGGGTCGGGTGTGGTGCCGCGGCCGACCGTCGAGCGGGTGTCAGTCGATGAGGTGGGCGCGATGGCTGGATGACTGGCGGGGCCGGTCAGATCTCGGCACGTGCGTGCGTACTAGCGGGACGCTGGATGCGTGTCGGTTCGGGTACTCGGCCACCAGCTTGCTCTGCCGACAAGTGTGGCGATGGTCGGCACGACGATGGTGCGGACGATGAAGGTGTCGAGCAGCAGGCCGATGCCGATGATGAGTCCGACCTGGGTCATGATCGAGATGGATCCGGCCATGAGTCCGAACATGCTGGCAGCGAAGATGAGGCCGGCCGAGGTGATGACTGATCCGGTGTTGGTGACGGTTCTCAGGACGCCGATGCGGATGTTGTTTTGGGATTCTTCGCGTAGGCGAGAGATGAGAAGCATGTTGTAGTCGGCGCCGACCGCGACGAGGACTATGAAGGCCAGTAGTGGTACGGGCCAGGCGATGTCGGTTTTGAGGATGTGTTGAAAGATCAGGACGCCGATACCCAGTGCCGCGGTGTAGTTGAGTATGACGGTGCCCAGAAGGTATAGCGGCGCGATGAGTGCTCGGAGTAGGAGTATCAGGATCAGGCCGACGATGGTGAGGGTGGCCAACGCTAGGAGTCGGAAGTCTTCGGTGAGTAGACGTTGCAGATCGGCGTTGATGGCGGGGAACCCGGCTGTCGCGATGTTGGAGTCCTGCAGGGTTGTGTTCGGTCTGGCGGCGAGTGCGACATCGGTGATTGTGTCGGCCAGTTGCATGGCCTCGGTGCTGTAGGGGTCGAAGCTGGTTTGTATTGCGTAGCGCACGGTATGGCCGTCGGGCGAGACGAACTGGCGAGCGACGTCGACGAAACGGCGGTCTGCGTTGGCCTGAGGTGGGAGGTAGAAGCCGGTTGCTGAGTTTGTTCCGGCGGTCTCGCGGGCGGAGGTTTGTAGTTGTGTGGCTAGCGCGGCCATCCCGGCGAGTTGTTGAAGGTTGCTGTCGATCAGCGCGGATACACCGGCGGCGAGTTGGCGTGATCCCGCCGCGAGTTGACTGATACCTGTTTGCAGTTGGGTGAGCTTGCCGGGAAGGTCTTGGCTGCTGATGCTTCCCAGCGTGGAGCCCAGTGAGTTGACGGTGGAAGTGAGTTGGTCGGTGACTGTTGAGATCGGTGTATCCAGCTGCGCGAGTTGTGTTGACAGCGTGGCGATCTGGTCGAGGGTCCCGTTGCTCAGTAGGGCGTCGAGATTGCGGGTCTGCGCGCGCAGAGCTGCGCACTGCGGGACTTGGGTGCACCAGGGCGCATTATCGAGGATGGGCAGGATCGAGGTCACTGTTGCCAGGGCTGCAGATGTTTGGCGGGTGAGCGCGGCCAGCTGTGGGGCATTCTGAGAAGCGCGATCGAGCGCTGGTGCAGATGCGGCGAGTTGGCGTAGTAGTGGCTGGTACTGCTGAATTTGCTGCCCGGCTGTGCTTGCCTGATCGAGGATGCCGGCCAGGGGGGCCAAGTTGGTGCGTACCTGGGTGTCGAGCTGAGTAAGCCCGTCGGCGAGTTGGAATGCGCCTGTACGGAGCTGTTCGAGGTCACCGCGGCGGTTCTGGCCATCGTCGACCGCACCCGCCAGCCGGTTCCCGATCTGGCCGTTCTGCCAGGACAGCTCGGCTTGCTCGAGCTTGTCCCCGGTGGGACGGGTAACGCCGATGACTCGAGTCACTCCGGGGATCTGGGATACACGTGAGGCCATTTGCTCAAGATCGGCCAGCCCGCTGGCAGTACGGAGATCGATCGGTGCATCTACGACGAGGAACTCGGTGATAGTGACGTCTTGAGGGAAATGACGGTCGAGCAACGCGTAGCCTTCGTTGCTGTCGGTTGTCGCGGGTTGCCCCTCACGATCGTCGAAGGTGATCTGGATGCCCGTCGCGAAGACGCTAAGCACGATTAGCCCGACCAGGGTTAGTGCCAGCAGCGGCACAGGACGCCGCACGACGAGCACGGCGACGCGATTCCAGTACTTTCGGGTCAGATCTCGCCTGGGTGCGCCCCAGCCGAATCGTGCCGCCCACAGCAACACCGGTGGTAGCAGGGTGACCGTGGCGAGGAATCCGATGAGGATGGCGATCGCGCATGCCGGACCCAAGGTGGAGAACACGCTCAGCTGACCAAAGACCATCGCCAAAAAGGCCAGCGCCACCGTGGCAGCTGAAGCCAGGATGACCCGTCCGATAGTTGCTGTCGCGTCCACGAGCGCAACCTCGGTGGTGGCGTCCTGGCGTAGCCGTTCGTGATAGCGACTGATGAAGAAGACTGAGTAGTCGACCCCGGCTCCGAGCAGGATGACGGTCATGAACGCGACGGTGAACTGCGATACCGGCATACCGAGTTCGCCGAGTGCGGACAAGATGCCACGGCCCACGCCGAGGCTGACACCGATCACCAACAACGGCACCAGCGCGGTGAACAGCGATCGGTAAACGATCAACAGAATGATCGCGATAAGCGCCACCGTCGCCAGAGTGATCACGACTAAATCGCTTTCAGCACTGACGATCTGGTCACTGAAAGTGGCTGTCGGCCCGGTGACATGGACAGTGGTGCCCGTACCGTCAAACACGCGCTGCGCGGTTTGGCGCACGGTCTCCACAGCATGCGTGGCCGTTGGCCCTCCCAATGTTCCGGTGACCCCGACAGGCAGGTACCAGGCTTGCCCGTCCTCACTCAAGGCTTGGCCGGCCGTCGTCGGATCGGAAAGCAAATCCCGCACTGACTGCACATCGTCGAAATTTTCGCGCAGCTGCAGAACGAGCATGTCGTAGCGTTCCCGCGCCACGTCGGTGAACCCGTTCGGGTTCTCCATGGTCACGAAAACAGTGGTCTTGGCGCCCTTCTCACCGAACGCACCACCCATCTGATCGAGTGCTTGAAACGATGGAACCCCAGCAGGGATCGGATCAACAGACTGCTGCCGCACCACCGTCTCCAGCTGGGGAAACAGAATCGCCAAGACGATACCCACAGCCACCCACGCCCCGATGACGAGGAATCTGTGCGCCAAGGTGAACCGTGCCAACCGCCCCAATGTCGTGCTGTACTCGCTGCGTTCCGCCAACCGGCGCGCCGCCAAGCGCCCACCACTTGGACGTTGGACCACCATATGCAGCACCTCACCCTCGACCCAGCCCGTCTACGAAACCGACGGTATCGTTACGGTACTAGCAGTACCGTAGATGGGGAAGGAGGTCAGGAGGTTTGGTGTCGCCGGTGGGCCATGAGGAAATCGTCGACAAGCTGTTCGAGATCGCCAACGGTCATCGACCGAATGCCCGTGAGCTTGGCAAAGATCAGCGGGCCCGCGAGCTGGGTGACAGCCATGGTCAAATCGAAGTTGTCGAGCTCAGCCGTGGCCACGTCACTCGTCAAAACTCGATCGAATGGTTCTCGATACTGCTCGACGACTCGACGACGCAGTGGCGCGAGCGCGTTCTGATCCCCGTCGGATTGCCCGGATTGCCGGGGCTGCTCGGGAAGCATTGCCAACCATGCCAGCGTCGTCAACTGCAGCGGTGCATGCTCAATAAGCTCAGCCTGCCGCTGCATCAGCTTCAGCAGGTCATCACGGATCGACGTCGTCGTCTCGGGGGTCTCGGCCTGAGGCAACAATCGCTCGAAGGCAGCCGCCACCAGATCTGTGGAGCTCTCGAAGTGACGATACAAGGTGGTGCGAGCAACACGAGACAGTCGAGTGACCGCCTCCACGGTAACGGCTTCGACCCCGCCACTGTTCAGCAAGGTCACCGCAGCATCCAACAAACGCTGACGCGACCGAACCCGCCTCGGGTCAACATCGTCGAAATCGATGGTTTCCACCCTGGCCACTCCCTACGAAACCAAATCAAGAACCTCTGACTGCACACCAATACCGTCGGTAACAGAACGAAACTGCCAGTGGCGGTACCGATGGAAGGCTCGAGGGGGGCCTTATGAGTGCCGCCACGACTGTGGCACTGTCGTCAACAGTACCGTCTGTAGCGCTCCGCTACTAAGATGAGCGGCGACCAAGGATGATCCCCCATGACAGCCAGCAGTCAGGATTGTGAAATGCGCTCCGTTTGTGTGAGCAGTTCTGCCGCGTGCGTGACACAGGGCGGACCACTCGTGCGGGGTGATTAGACGGGGTCGACGCGAGTGGCGAATGCAGGGTCTCCGAAGGGCCTGTCTCTATGAAAGCGAACGCCCACCGTGGCCGCAGCGCCGTCAATAATCCCCCACGAGGTCTGGCACAGGTGCGCGGCAAACAAGTCCCTGCTCATTCCATTCTGCCGACCGTGATCGATCCACCACTGGGTCGCTGATAGACCAGCCCCCAGGATAGAGGCCACTGCTACGGCGACGAGGGACTCCTCGGCGCCGACCTCTCGGAGGCCACGAGCGAACTCGTCAGAAATAATCTCCATTGCCGATCTCAGCTGATCTGCGGCCCCACCCTCGCCGGACTCAGAGTACTGGAACATGTGATTCGTCATGAGGAAACGGACGACCGCCGGATGGTCGTCGACCAAGGATACGTATGCAGAGATCGCTGAACGGAAAAGCTCGTCAACGGAGCTGTCTGCCTGTCCGGAGAGCAGAGTTGACTGCGCTGACTCCCACATCATCGAACCCAGACGGGCTGCCACGGCGGAATAGAGCCCAGCCCTGTCACCGAAATGGCGGTAGAGCTTAGGCTTCGACGCACCAGCCTCTTCCGCAAAATCGTCCATGCTCACAGCATCGCCGAACTTTTCGATCGCGCGTATCGCCGCGTCGACGAGTCCAGCCTTCACGATAGCGCGGTGGTCGTCCCAACGCGTGCTTCGTGCATCGCGCACACGACGTTGCACTTTCACCGGGGCTGCGGAGATTCGACGGACTACAGACATGACCCTCCACACTATCAGGATGGATGACCGTCGCCCCAATAAGCACGTGGGGCACGCATGCAGTCGGCAGAGACATGGGTCGAAACGAGCTTCAAGCGGATTGGTCTAATCTGGCCACGGCTGAATTGAAGTCTTCGACGGCCTCTAGGTTGGACATGTGACCGACCTTGTCGAGAAGAGTGAATTCAAATAAGACGCTCTGCCGGCCCAGGCGCGCTGCGAGATCCACCGAATGGGCCGCTGGGGTCAGCCTGTCGGCATCACCTACGATGACCGTCGCCGGCACCGTCAGCGAGTCGACCCCCCTGGTGACGTCGATTGTCGCCAAAACTGAACCCCACATCCCGCGCACCTGTGGTGGGCATCTCAACACGATGTCGGCGCACTCATCCACTACCTCAGCAGTCGCACCTGGGCCCAGGGTTCCGTAACGAATCAGGCGGCGAGACAAACGCGTGTCCTGCATCTCGGGTCCGGCGACCGCAAGACTAGCCGCGAAGGCCCGTTCAAGTCTCGGTCGTAGCTGTCGGGGAACTTTGAGCAACGTTGACCGATCCACCAACTGTGATGGCCCGGTGCTTGCCAGTACTACTCCGCGGGCCAGCTCGGACACCGAGGCTGGGTACTCAGCTGCCCAGCTCATGATGGACATACCTCCCATGCTGTGTCCGACCACGACAGCCTTGTCGGTGGGAGTGGCGACCGCCCGAACTACGGCCTCCAAGTCATCGGCCAGAAGTCTCGCCGAGAACGGTACCCGGCCCCGGTCACTCCACCCGTGTCCGCGTTGGTCGTAGACCACTACCCTATGCGTCCCCGCGAACTGCTCGATCTGTGGCCGCCAGAAACGTCCCTGACAGGCCCAGCCGTGACTAAAGACCAGAAGTGGAGCATCCTGGCCCGAGCCGAATTCCTGGGCGAACAACCTGGTTCCGTCGGAGGATAGGACCTCGAGGTGCCGCGATCCTCGCGATTCGCTCGCTATCTCAGAGGTCATCGAAGCTCACCGTAACTGCATCCGTCAGCGGAAGTGCCTGACACGCAAGCCGTTCACCGTCGGCAATGTCATCTTCAACGAGGATGTGGTTTTGTGCCATTTCTACATCACCCTCGACCAGCTTGCATACGCACGCGCTGCAGGCCCCTTCTCGGCAGGAGTACGGGGCATTGTGGCCTTGGGCCAATAGCACGTCGAGCAACGGAGTGTTGCGCGGCCACTCAGTCGTGATGGACTGCCCATTCAGATAGACTATGGCGGTCGCCACACCATCGTCGTCACTGAGATGACGCATCGTGGCTGTGTCGAACGGATCTCCAGTCAGTGACTGAAAGACTTCTCGATGTACCGACGAGTGCTCGACACCGCAGGCCTCCGCCGACTTCTGCACCAGATCCATGAACGGCGCCGGACCACAGGTGTAGATCTGTGCACCGCGGTGCTCACGTATGGCGGATTCGACATTTTCAGGTGCCGGAATCCCCATAGCCGACTCCAACCAGTGGAAGACCGTGAAACGCTCGGGGAACTCGGAGGTGATCTGCGCCAGTTGGCCCTCGTACATGATCGACTCGGCATCGCGATTCGCGTAGAACAGTGTGACTTCGCCCCCACCGACCACAAGGGCCGACTTAATCAGCGACAAGACCGGAGTGATCCCACTTCCTCCTGCAAAGAATAGAAAATCGACGTCGAGATTCTTAGCCGTGAAGTGCCCTGACGGCGGGAGGACGGTCAACTCCATTCCCGGGATCGCGTTGTCGCACAGCCAGTTCGATGCGTAACCGTTCTCCGTCCGCTTGATCCCGATCTCGAGACGGAAGTCCTCGACGTGAGGCGAGCTGCTCAATGAGTAGCATCGTGCGACATGACCGGTCCGATCAGACGGGATCTTCACGGTGATGAATTGCCCTGGGACATGCTTGAACTCCTCGACCATGGCATCGGGGATCTCGAACGAAATGGTGACGGAGTCTTTCGTTTCCTGGGTCACTTCTGAGACGGTCAAGGTGCGTGAGCGGGCTGCGGCAGCCGGACGTGCATCGGGTTCGACGGTCACTTGAGGATCCCCTGTCTACGTGCGACCGCGTAACCCGCCCGTGTCAGTGGCGCCGCTATGTCCTGGTAGCGGGGACCGACCACCCGTGCCACGAAGTCGAAACCGCGGGCGTCCGCACCGATCAGCACTCGCGCTCTCTTCTTGTCCATACCTTTGAGGATTGTCGCCGCTGCTTTATCCGGGGTGCTTCGTGCGATCCTGTCGAACAGCGAGGCGACAGTCGCGGTGTCTGCCCCCATGGCGGAAACGCCTCGGGCATTGTTGACGATGTTGGTTTTTACACCCCCCGGGTGCACACATGTCACTGTGACCGGGTATCGACTGATTTTCATCTCCTGTCGGAGCGCCTCGGTGAAGCCTCTGACGCCGAATTTCGCGGCATTATAGGCGCTTTGGCTGGGGATTCCGATCAAGCCGAAGACGCTCGACGTGTTAATGAGATGTCCGTCCCCGGACGCGATCAGGTGAGGCAGAAACGCCTTCGACCCGTTAACGACTCCGCCAAAGTTGATGCCCATGAGCCAGTCGAAGTCTTCCCAGCTCATGTCGACCACGTCGACGCCCAAGGCCACGCCGGCGTTGTTGAACACCATGTCGACGTGGCCCGACTCTGACCGCACTCCGTCGGCATAGTCCTGAAAAGCAGCGCGGTCCGCAACGTCTAGTACGGCGGCGGTTACCGTTGCCCCATGCGTGGTGCGGCAAAGTTCTGCAGTCTCCTTCAAGTGCATCTCATCAATGTCGGACAGTGCCAGTGCGGCACCTCGCTCCGCCAACTGGAGTGCCAGAGACCGACCGATCCCTGACGCGGCGCCGGTGATCACTGCCACCTTGCCTGTGTAATCATGCCGGTCAGAATTGCTCACTGTCGTCTCATCATTTCTACTAATTGTGTCTTTGCGTGCGTTCGGGCTCAGGCGATGTCGTACTCGGCGGGGTCGAAATCTTTTGTGGCGCGCCAGTACTGCCATGTGAAGCCCGGCCACACGGTCCGGTTGACGCCTTGCGAGTCGAGATACCAACTCGTGCAGCCGCCGTTGGTCCACACTCCCTTGGCCAGCTTCCGCTGGATGTCGGTGTTGAACTGTTCTTGCACGGACGGGCGTACGTCGACCTTCTCAGCGCCTCGGCTTTCTACTGTGTCGATGGCCTTCATGATGTATTTGATCTGTTGCTCGATCATGAACACCACTGAGTTGTGGCCGAGGCCCGTGTTGGGTCCGAGGAGGAAAAACAGGTTGGGAAAACCCTCGGTCGTGATGCCCAGGTGCGTGTTAATCCCCGTCTGATGCCAGTGGGACGGGAGATCCTCGCCAGTGGCACCTTTCAGGGCGAGCTGATCGAAACCATCAGTCACGTGAAAACCGGTCGCATAAATAATTACATCGATGAGGTGCTCGACGCCGTCTGAGGTGACGATGGAATCAGCGGTGACCCTCTCAATCCGATCGCTGATGACGGTGGTGTTGGGCGCCGCTAGTGCAGGGTAATAGTCGTTTGACCCCAGAATTCGCTTACAGCCGATGCGATATGACGGGGTCAGTTTCTTGCGTAGTACCGGATCAGAGATGGAGCGTTCAATGTTCCACCGAGCGACCCGTTCGATTGGCCGCATGAGGTTGGAGTGACCGTTGAGGCCGAAGGCTAGGCTCTCCGCACCCCAGTACACCGACCACCTGGCGATACGACGTGCAATCGGGAGTTTACTCAGAAGGGTCCGCAGGGCCGGCGGAACGGTGAAATTCTTGCGCGGTAGGACCCAGGCAGGGGTTCGCTGGAAGACTTTGAGGGACATGGCCTCCTTCTGTACGAACGGCACAAACTGGATAGCGCTGGCACCAGTGCCGATCACGGCGACACGCTTGCCCTCCAGATCCACCGAATGATCCCACTGTGCGGAGTGAAACGCTTCGCCTTTAAAGTCCTCAATCCCCGAAATTTCGGGAAAATTGGGGATGTGCAGCGCACCGACTCCTGAGACTACGAACTGAGCAATGTACTCACGTCCGGACTCAGTACGCAGGTGCCACCGCGACTCTGACTCGCTCCAGTATCCGGAAACCAACTTCTGACCGAAATGAATCTTTTGTGTCAGGCCGCGCTTGTCCGCCACATCTTGTAGATACCGCTCAATTTCTGGTTGTGACGACCACACCTTCGACCAGCTACCTCGACTCTCGAATGAGTACGAGTACATCAGCGACGGGACGTCACATGCACAGCCCGGATAGGTGTTGTCGCGCCAGGTTCCACCGACGGAGCTTGCCTTCTCCAGGATAAGAAAGTCGCTGTACCCGCGACGTCTTAGCTGTGCGGCCATCCCGAGACCAGAGAACCCGCTTCCGATGATCAGAATCTTGGTCGAAATCGGGTCGTTGGTTGAGTCAGTTGTGGCGGTTGCGCGCGAGGCGCGCCGGGTAGTTGAAGATGCCATGTTTATGCTTTCTCCCTCGTGAGTTCGTTGGCACAACACATCACCTGCGCACAGTGGCGGCAGGTGATCTGTTGAGGCGGAAGTGATCGCGAAGCCATCGAGAATGCTCCGCACAGGTCTAACTGATGTCGACCGCGACGTTTCGGCCGCGTGAACGGAGATCAGCGGAGATCGTCGGGAAGGCTCCGCGTCGCGCGCCACATGGCCATTGTGAATTTGCCCTCCAGCATTCCCGCCTCATGGAAGAATCGAATCATGGGCTCCGACATGAACTGCAGGTTGGTCCGATAGTTTGGGCTGGTTTGTTGTGCCCATACGCCACGCCAGCGGCTAATTCCCACTGCGGGGTACACTTTCGGATTGATGAGCAGCGGGTACGCCAGGTTCGCGATGACGGCGAGCACTCCTCGGTGCCAAGCGCGCGTCGCCTTACGTCGACGCTGCATGCCTTCGATCATCTCCAGTCGCGCAAAGGTAATGTGACGGGCTTCCTCGAGGACGTGGATCTTCATGAGCTGGCGAAGCTGAGGCTGCATACTGGGGTCGTTCATGGCCTCGCGCTGGGCGCGGTCCAGGATTTCCTCGATCAGCAGCGTGGCTCCGGACACCGACGGTCCGAGGGGGACGAAATGCAGGATCTTCGCGAAGCTCAAGAAGCCCTTAGGGAGCTTGTAGGGGGGCACGCCTGTTTTGTTGATGAGGCGCGCGAACATAGTGGAATGGCGGGACTCATCGCCGATTTCTGTCAGCGCGTATAGGGACTTCTGATCTGTTAGCGCCCCCTTTGCCGACATGCGCAGGAGCGCTGAACTCAAGAGGTTCTCTGCGTAGATGCCGAAACTGAGGATGCTCACGATCTCGTGGCGTCCCAGCTCGCGACGCTGCTCCTCGGTCATCTTGTTCCACAGTTTGGTGCCGTATAGCGACACTCGGTGCTCTGGCAGAAAGTACTTGCCTTCCTCCCAGGGCGACTCCCAGTCGATGTCGATCTCCGCGTCGTAGAACTTCTCCGCGGAAGACCGCAGCAATCGACCCGCAGATCGTTCCATGTCGACGGGCTTGCGCCCGTTCACCCGAGCCATGCCCTCCTTCGAAAAGTCGGGCTTGATCTGGATATCCTGCACGGTCATGTCTTCTCCTCGGTCGTTCACGGCTGGGAGTCGGGGCCTGGGGCCCAGTACCCATTACTCATAGTATCTGGTACTGCTAGTATCCACGTACCTCGATATTTGTCAACGCTCAGTGCGAAGAAGGTAGGGCTGCATGTCTGACGACCATGACCTCGACTACTCCGGCGAAGGGACCCTGGTGTGCCGCGGGGCGGAGATCCATGTCGAAGCGAAGATCAAAGGCTATTTCCAGCCGCTGAACGGCCTGTACACCTGGTATGGCCGGATTCAGAAGAATGATGAGCTCGACGGGCTCCTGAAGGGCGCCCGCGCGATCGCTGTATTTACGACCCCCGAGGGCCGAGCGGAGTGTGTCGTCGGGGATCCCGACTTCTGGGGCCGATACCGCATCTCAGGTAAGAGCACTCCGCCATACCACCTGCCCACCACTCTCGAGGAGGTCGAAGACATGGTCGAGCACCACCACAAGTGACAACCATCCACCGCCGCACGGACGTTCGCGAAACGGGTGCGCACGATTGGGTCGCCCACTTCAGGTCGAGAGGATATTGCACATGGTGAGTTCGTCTCCCATTCGAACCCGCCCGTCGAGAGGGGGCGAGAAACTCGGCGAGTACAGTCCGACCCTTGAGCGGGTTGCATGGTTTACCCTCCGCCGCAAAGGGATTGTGACGCTGGTTTGGATCGGTGCCGCCATCGGCTTAGGCCTTCTCTTTCCTCAACTGGAGTCAGTGATACGGGAACAATCTGTGGATCCGATCCCGGCCGGAGTCCCGTCTTTTCAGACCTTGGACCGTATGGGCGCCGCTTTCGACGAGCGCGGCGCCAAGACCACCGTATTCGTTGTGATGGAGAACAGTGCAGGCCTGTCCGACAACACCCGCGATCGATATCACGTGCTTGTCGACACCCTGCGGGCGGACGACAGGCACGTCATCGCTGTCCGGGACCTGCTGAGCGATCCCCTCACCGCAAGTCAGGCTCTCAGCAAAGACAAGCAAGCCTGGTATCTGCCCGTGGGAGTGGCCGGCACACTCGGGGGACCCGATACCGCGGAGGCGGTCGCAGCGGTGCGTGAGATCGCTGAGAGTATCTTTCGTGACAGTGGGACGACAGTCCGTGTGACAGGCCCGCCCGCGACCTTTAGCGACCAACTCGCCGTGGGCGAGTCGGATCTGGTCCTGATCACTGTTGCCACCGTGCTGCTGATCGCCGTGATCCTCCTGATCGTCTATCGTTCGGTCTTCACCGCGCTGATGCCGCTGCTTGTCGTGGGCATGAGTTTGGCTGTGGGTCGCGGAGTTCTATCTGGACTGGGCGAGCTGGGCATGCCGGTATCCCAGTTCACGTCAATGTTCATGACCGTCATCATCTTTGGTGCCGGAGTTGACTATTCGGTGTTCCTCATCAGCCGCTATCATGAAGGTATTCGAGCGGGTTACTCTCCTGATGTCGCTATCGCCCACGCGAATGCAACTATCGGCCGCGTGGTTCTAGCGTCGGCGGGCACTGTGGCCCTAGCGTTCCTGGCTATGGCCTTCGCCAAGCTCAGTGTGTTTAACACTTTGGGTCCGGCCTGCGCAATCGCCATAGCTTTCGCATTCTTGGCGACGGTGACATTGCTGCCCCTCGTACTCTCTTTCGCTGCCAAGAAAGGCGCCGGCCTTCCCCGCCGTGACCTGACGCGGGATTACTGGAGAAGAGTCGGAGTCATGGTTATCCGGCGGCCGGTCCCTCTGCTCGCGATCAGTGTGGTCGTGTTGATCGGCCTCGCCATGGTCGCCGCAACAATTCAGATCACCTACGACGATCGCGAGGGGCAGCCACCTGACACAGGGAGCAACGAAGGATACGCGCTTCTCAACCGCCACTTCCCGAAAGACATCATCATCTCAGAATTCTTGGTGGTGGAGTCCGAGAACGACATGCGCACGGCTCAAGGCCTTGCCGACCTCGACCAGCTAGCCTCCCGCGTCGCGCAGATTCCCGGCGTGACCAGGGTCATTGGCGTGACGCGGCCGACCGGTGAGAAGCTAGAGCAGGCGCAATTATCTTGGCAGAATGATCAGATCGGTACCAAGATCACCGAGGAGACCGGTGATGGACAGGCCCGCAAGGGTGATCTGGCCGTCCTGAAGACGGGGTCAGAGCAGCTCGCCGGAGGCCTGGCACTGTTAGAAGACCAGATATCCTCCAACCTCGCTCCGCTGTCGGGGTTGCTAGACGAGGTGTCGTCATTTGGCCCACAACTCGATCAGTACCGGCCGTTGGTGAACCAACTCGCGAGCGCCGCCCCAACGCTTCGACAGTTCTCCCAGCAAGCGCCCGAGCTGGCTCAACTCGCACGTCGGGCCCAGTCTGCGGCAGACGCGGTCGCGCCAGCGTTGTCCGCATTGGAAGCTCCGTGGTGTCAGCAGATCGCGCAGTGCTCGGCACTGCGCGCGCAAACGGCCGACATCCGGGCACTCGCGGATGATCAGTCGCTCGCGAGGGTGGCTAACTTTGCCGCGCAACTCGGCCGCGTGAGTGCGCCAGGCTCTACCGACATGGCACAGCTGCAGTATTCTCTTCAAACGCTGGATTCTGCACTACAGACCATCGGTGGACAGGACCTCGGGAACAGGGTCTCGCAACTCGAGTCCGGCGTCGGCGCACTCGCCGACGGCGCGCGTCAGTTGTCGAACGGAGTCGGAGCTTTGGTGGACAGCAACCTCCAGCTACTCGGTGGACTAGCACAGGTCGCCGCACAGCTACGGGCTCCCGCCCGCGAGATCGGCAACTCTGATTCGGCAACCGGCTTCTATCTCCCCGCGGATGCGTTCAAGGACCAGCAGTTCAGTCAGGTCGCTCGACAGTTCATCTCGCCCGACGGGAAAACCGTGCGCTATGCGGTACAGACCTCCTACGACCCGTACTCTGCCGATGCAATGACGCTGGCGAACGAGCTGTCTAGCGTCGCCGAGAACGCGATGCCGAACACCACTCTGGAGGGCGGACGTGCTTCGGTCGCGGGCTTTCCTGCGATCAATGCCGACGTCCAGCGGTTGTTGTCGTACGATTTCAAACTGCTTGGCATAGCCACACTTCTCATCGTGGGTCTGATCCTGATGCTGCTGTTGCGGGCCGTCGTTGCACCTGTCTATCTCCTTGCAACCGTCGTCTTGAACTACATGGCGGCTCTCGGTATTGGTGTGCTCGTACTTCAACACATCCTCGGTGCCGGGATCGCCTGGCCCGTGCCACTGGTGTCGTTCATTGTCTTGGTGGCGGTGGGCGCCGACTACAACATGCTGCTGGT
The DNA here is from genome assembly GCF_031844505.1 of Gordonia sp. AC31. NCBI lineage: Bacteria > Bacillati > Actinomycetota > Actinomycetes > Mycobacteriales > Gordoniaceae > Gordonia > Gordonia sp. AC31. The sequence goes on along the minus strand of NZ_JAUZVK010000044.1, from coordinate 476 downwards.
GTCACGGCTGAGAGAGGAAACGAGGTGGAGCGTGCGGGTCGGCGTAATGCGTACCGTCGCTTACACCGGGTCGGTCATCACCTCGGCTGGGTTGATATTCGCGGCCAGCATGTTTGGGCTGATGGTCGGGTCCATCGATGTGATGGTGCAAATCGGGTTCATCATCGGTGTCGGTTTGCTGCTCGACACGTTCCTGGTGCGGACCTTAGTAGTCCCGGCGCTAGCGGTGCTGCTGGGCACTGCGAGCTGGTGGCCGGGTGACATCGACCGTTTCCGGCTCGCCCCTTGACCATCGCAAAAGTCACGCGGACGGACCCATGGGGATCTGACAAGCGTCGGTCGCTGAATATCCCGACCATTCCGTCAACAGGTAGGAGGGGCATAAGCATGACGCAGCACCGTCGCCCGTGATAGATGAGTTGCGTCCTAATTCAAACGCTAGCTGCACTGACCTTGGTACGCGGCTGGCTGGTGGT
>NZ_JAUZVK010000043.1:0-15483 GCF_031844505.1 Gordonia sp. AC31 | reverse complement strand
ACTTTCGTTTCCATCCGGGCCGCTCTTTGTTCAGCGCGTCGTGTTGCATGCGGAGTACCTGATCCTGGCGGCGTTGCCGGCGTTTCTGCTCGAACTGTTGCTGTTGTCGGGCGAGATCAGCTTTCTTCTTCTGCTTCTTGGACTTTCGGCTGTCCAGCCAGTCTTGGGCGACCTGCTGGCGTGCTTCGCGGCGTTGCTGCTGGGCCGCGCGCTGTTCATCGCGTGCTCGCAGGAGGGCCTGGTGTTGTTCGAGCCTGTGGGCTTGCGGTGTCCCCGGCTTCTGCTCGAGGACGCGCGTCATAGTGATCGTTTGCCACTGCCGGTACTGCTGGACGTGAACGGCGTTGCCGTTTCGTGGGATTCCCTCCGCCAGCCACGTGATCACGTCGTCGAGACCGTCTGCGGCGAGGCGCATAGGTGGGTGGTGACCAGCCAGCGTGTTGTCGACCGTGAGGCGCCCGGGTCGGCTGGAATGAACGAGGATTGCTGCGTTGACTTTCGCCGGCGCCACGATGGTCGCGAATTTGGCAACGGCATCGCCAAAACTGCTGCGGATCAGGCGCGGGTTGTTGGCAGGACCAGCGAGGATGGCGTCGCCGTACCAGCGGTAGTCATCGGGCATCCACAGTTTCGAGTCGATCAGAAACACCCGATCACCACAGACGAGGGCATGGTCGATATCGGCGTGCTCGGTGCCTGGATATCGGAGACCGTGAACGACCTGGACCCCATCTGTTGCATGGAAACGTGCCAACTCCGCGATGAACAGATCGTGCGACTTCTGCTCGCCGACCAAGCCTTTGAGTAACGCTTCCTCGTCCATCGAGGACCGCAGCGCTGAATTCGACACAAGCCCCTCGCCAGGGTTTCCGTAGACCCGTTGCGCAAGAATCTGCAAGTCGATAGGCGCCTGACCAGGCTGTCCAGAAGGAGTCGACACGTTCGTACCGTAGCGGACGCGGTCCTCTGCATGCAGCGACCTGGTGGTGAGAAGTCAGGTGGACGGCTCCCGGTAGATCGGGCAGCCGCACGAGGTGTTGCAGGCGAAGCTCCAGGTGGGGTGGGCGGCGTGGGTGTGTACTCCCCAGGGGTGCCCGCATTCGCAGTCGGGGAAGAACTGGCGGTCCCAGCGGTCGCAGAGGTCCTCGACGGTCAGTGTTCCCGATGGGTAGCCCACGGCGCCTCGGAAGCCGACGCACTGGTATTTCGACCAGGTGGGGTCGACCTCGACCGGGCATCCGAGGTAGCCCAGGTCGTGGTTGATGACCAGCCCGTAGTCGAAGGTGTTCTGCCCGCAGCGGCCACACCAGTCCTCACCGGTCGGTACGGGTTGGCCGTCGGGGCGCCCGGCGCGACGCTGCTCCCACAGCTGGCGCAGGGTCGCGATTTCGGCCTCGAGTCGGCGTTGCTCTTCGATGCGCTCAGCGGTGCCGTCGAGCAGATCGAGCAGGTCGATGTCGTCGTGATCGGATGATGATGTGCGGCGCGTCATGGGGTGTCCTCTCAGATGGCGTCGTGGGGCGTCAGTTGGCGGCGTAGATCGGGGTGCGGGTCAGGAACAGGCATTCGCGGTTCTCGTCATCGGCCAGGACGATCCCGATACCGGTGGTGAGGATTTCGGCGAGACCGAGCGCCCACCTCGACCACGTCAGATCGACCATGGCGTGCACGTGCTCGATGGGTACGAGCTCAGAATGTCCGCTCTGGAGCACGTTGGTAGCGCGGATGATCTCGCGTGCGCTCGGGCTGGCGGCGATGTTGCTGTAGCTCCACGACATGCGAGGCTCCCTTTGTGTCGAATGTTGCTGTGGTGGTGCATCTTCTGACGTCTTACCCACCCAAGGGATGCACCTTATAGGGTTCACAATATGCACCCTATGGGGTACAGTCAAGTCATGACCACAACCACTTTCCCGACGAAGCCGACCGCGCCGTCCTCGCACGGCCTGCAACTCGACATGTTCGCCGAGGCGGCACGCGATGAGCGTGCGCACGCCGAACGCACAACCGGTGTCCCTCGCTTGTATACGTTGCGGTGCACCACGATTGCCGACTACGAGCACGCGATGGCGCAGTGGAGGAAGGCGTGGCCTGATCTCGCCTGCTTGCGCGACTCGCACGGCTGGCACGTCGCGATCGGTGAGTACGCGAGCAGCCGCGAACCGACCGACACGTGCATCCCGATCACCCTGCAAACCGACCTCCGATGCAACCGGACCTCGCACCGCGGCTGCCTGTGCGTAGGTGATCTGGTCTCGCGCAGCTTCTGCCGAGGATGCGGCTGGCACTCCGAGGTCGTCGACGACGACACCGACGCGGCGCTGTTGGGCCTGGATCACTGTTTCCCGGGATGGCGCGACGACCCGATCGTGCCCTCGGCGCCCTACGACGACGGCCCCAAGCGCCGCACCCGCCGCAACTGGGAAACCGCCGTCACCGAACTGCACGGCACCGACCGTCCCCAGGGCTATCCGATGATCACCCGCCGGGGACCGCACGGGTGGCGAGCCGTGCCGGGCCGGTCACTGTGGGGAGGCTACGACGTCGCCGCCGAAACCCTCGGCCGATGACCGACACCACCGATCGAGCCGTGCCCGACCTGCCTGCCGGGCACGGCACGCACTCGCCCTCCCCCGGCTCTGGCAAGCTCAACACCACACGATCACCGTCCGCCCCCGAGAGGCCCGAATCCATGTCGAGCGATCCGTCCGCAATCAGCGTTGACGAGACCGCCGTCATGGCCGCCGTCGGTGCGGCGATCGTCGCCCGCCGCACCGAACTCAAGATCAGCCAGCAAGCCCTGGCCCGCACCGTCGGCACCAGCCGGACCTTCCTGCGCGGCATCGAGGCGGGCGAGCGCGCGCCGACCGTGGTCACACTCACCCGGATAGCCCGCGCCCTGCACACCACACCGAGCGCGCTCATCACCACCATCCGCTGACGCCGGCCCCGCCACTCTCAACGCCGCCAGTAGCCGTCCCGAGGGCCAGAGTCCTCTTGCCTACCGGCAAAGTCACGCAACCACCCGTCATTTCCTCGCCTATTTCGTCGCGCTTTCTGTGGTGCTTTACCAAGTGAATAGAAGAATCCTCGAAGAGAGGAGTGGGTGGGTATTCGAATGGCCCCTAACAGCAGGTCGCGACAGATTTACATGCGCCATGAAATACGTTGCAGCCCTTGCATATACAGCCCTTTAGATATAGAGTAGAAGAAAGCAAACAGCCACCGAAGAAAGGTTTCAGCAATGATCATCACCGTGTACACAAAGCCCGCTTGCGTTCAATGCCACGCCACCTACAAAGCGTTGGACAAGCAGGGCCTGACCTATCAGGTGGTCGATATCAGCGCCGACGACGACGCCCGCGACTACGTGATGAGCCTGGGTTACCAGCAGGCCCCGGTCGTGGTGATCGACGACGGCCAGCAGTCATGGAGCGGATTCCGCCCCGATCGAGTGAAGGCGCTGGCCTGCGCCGCCTGACCCGACCAGTCCCCGCAACGTGGGTGTCGCACTTGCCGTCGACGACACCCACCCCGAAGTACACCGACCAAGGAGAACCAGGATGAGCCGTCCATCCACCACCAGCGCCACCAACGACCACACCCAGTGGACTTTCGGTGGCCTCACGATCGCCGCCGACAACGCCTCACTGTGGGCAACACAAGCCGCAGCGGATCCCGCCGACACCGCCTCACTGTGGGCAACACAAGCCGCAGCGGATCCCGCCGACACCGCCTCACTGTGGGCAACACAAGCCGCAGCGGATCCCGCCGACACCGCCGCACCCCAGGTGCAGGCCACGCTCGCCGACGTCGAGGGAGACCTTGTCGTCAGGATCGCCGTTCCCAACGGCCTGGCCTACGTGGCCAACTTCGACGACAACATCATCCAGGTCACCCTGGCCAACATCCATTCCGACTGCTGCCAGAGGTGCGGGGAACACTTCAGCGATCCGCACGCACCCGAGTGCGAGATCGGAGCCGCCGAAGAGATCGCGCTCGCCGCCCAGGACGACACAGCGATGCTCGCCGCCCTCGAAGCCCGCGCGGAACGGCGTCTCCGATGAGCGACACCCTCGACGCCGCTCTCGCCGACATCACGGCCACCACCGGGCTGGTGTTCACCCGCACCACCTTCGGCACGCAGCGCAGCGGGCACCTCGCCTACACCCGCACGCGCGACGTCGTGGTGATGATCGACAACGACTGGCAGGCACTCATCGACAACGGCGCCGGTGTCTTCGCGCCGAGCAACCCGCGATGGTCGCCCGTTCACCCGATCGTCATCGCCGTCTACGAAGGCGGTGACCTCACCCGCCTCCCGCTCACGGAGGTGTCCACTCGCCGCGCCGACATTGCTGTGCTTCCCCACCTGCTCGATCAGGCCCTCGAACTGGCCGACCGCGCCCGCCGTGAGTGCGGCCACTTCCTCGGCTATGACTACGACGGCCGCGGCGACACCACACGACGCCACCAGGTGATCTGAACCATGCCCGCCGCGACCCCACCCGACCCGTCGGTGAGCGCCGCCGCTCACGACGACGCGGCGCTCGCTGATGGCCACGGGTGGGCCAGCGACACCGGCCACGCCGAGGTCCTGTTGCTCTCGGCGCTGCTGTGGGCCACACCCGCCCACCACGACGACCTCGCTGACATCGTCGGCCTGGTCCGCGCCGAAGACTTCTACGTGCCCGCCCACGGCGAACTGTTCACGATCATCGCCGACCTCATCGCCGACGGGACCCGCCGCGCACACGACGCCACCACCGTCGCCCACGAACTACGCCGCCAAGGACGCGCGGCCACCCTCGGCGCCGAGCGCCTCACCCGGGCGCTCGTCGCGGCGACCTCCGCCGGCGCCGACGGCATCCAGGCACGCCACTACGCGGCGATGGTCGTCGCCGACGCCTACCGCCGCCGCTACCGCGCCGCCGGAGACGGCATCACCCACGCCGCCGACCACCTCCCCGAAGCCGAACTGTGGGACTACATGTGCGCCCACGGCATCGCACTACGCGAACACCGCACCCGCCTGTCCACCCTGCGCCCGAACTAAGACATCGAAAGGAACACCGCCATGCCCGCCGACATCCGATACCCGGCCGCCGACCTCGCCAAGCTCCACGCCGACGCCTACACCCTGCGCCACGTCGACAACCTCACCTGGGACCAAGTCGCTACCGCCCTCGATGAACCCGTCGCCGTGGTCAAGGACTGGGCCCAGACCTACATCGACCGCACCGACGCCGCCGCCGCCGAACAGCAGATGTCGTTGTTCGACTGACCCCTGCCCGCACCCGCCTCGTTCGGAGCCCTTGTCCATGCGCACCCTCACCCGTCTCGCCTCCCGCACCGTGCTGCGCCTCGCGCTGCTCGCCGCACTCGTCGTGGCAGCATTCGTGGCCCTCAGCGGCGTCGTCGACGCCCTGCCCGCACCCGGCGACCTGTGGCCGCGGACGACCTCTGTTGCTGCGCCGTCGCGGCCATCAGGCGGTACCACGCCCGCAGTGGTCACCAGAGTCATCGACGGCGACACGATCACCGTCTCCACCGACACCGATCCCGCGCTCACCGTGCGGCTACTCGGCATCGACACCCCCGAGGTCCGCAAGCCCAATACCCCGGTCCAGCCGTGCGGCCCGCAAGCCAGCGACCGCACCCGCGCACTCGCCGCCCCCGGCACCACCGTGCACCTCGAGTACGACCCCACCCAAGACCACACCGACCGCTACGGCCGCGCCCTGGCCTACGTCTGGATCGGCGACACGATGCTCAACCACACACTCGTCGCCGAAGGGTGGGCACGCACCTACGTCTACAACCACCAACCCGGCCGCCACGCCGACGCCCTCGCCGCCGCCCAACGCGACGCGCAAGCAGCCCGAGCCGGTGTCTGGGGTCAGTGCCCGCGATAGCCGAACCTCAGACGCGCACAGGGGCGGGCGCCCGCAGCGGCGGTGCCATGGTGATCCACCGTCCGGTGCGGACCCGATGCGTCAGCGCGAGCGCGACCACGCCCGCCGCAGCAACACTGACTAACCCCCAGAAGGCCAACGCGTAGCCCTCGCAGATGTTGTATGCCGCGTGCGCCAACGCGAACCCGATCACGAGCCGGTAGTCGCGCCATCGCCAGACCATGTACGCCGACACCACTGCCCACAGGGCCATGCTCACCCAGAGGCCGGCCCCGTAGTACACGTGATAGGCCAGCCGCATCGGAACGAGCACGCACAACGCCGCGATCAAGCCCACACGAGTCGACGGCAGCCACATCGCCAGCGCCGCGATCGGCACCGCGACAACGAACACCTCCTCACCGAACCCGGCCCTCAGTCCCGCGATGACCGCGGCCGCCAACGGACGCTGCGCTGTTGTGCTCGTGTCGTCGACGGCGAGCGCTGGCAGCGCGAGGTCGACGAGCCACCGAAGACCCAGGGTGGCATACACGCTCAGTACGTACACGCTCACGCACGCCACGTAGGTCGAGCGCGACAGCGGAGGGCGGCGAGTCCACTGCGGCCACGACCACCACCACGGCCTCGTGGTGAGTTCGCGAAGGATCAGCCAACTGAGGCCGACGAGCGCACCACTTGCGACGACAAGCCGTAACCACACCAGCACTTCCCCAGACCAGGAGAACGGCTGCGTGGACGCGCCTTGCCCGTAGCGGTCGATCGCTGTGGAGATACCTTCGCCGAACGCGGCCGCGTACGCCGCAGCCGCGATCACGAGCGCGCCGACGCGCGCAGCGTTGAACTGCCAACGCCCGCTCACGATCTGCGAGCCTGTGGGTTCGAGTTCGAGCATCGAAGTCCTCTTTCGGGCCTTGGGGCGGGACGACGCCGCAATGCGGTTTGTGCCCCTCGCGTGAGCGCCCGGGCACTAACACAAGGCGGGTGTCTGTTTCAGAACAGGCCGAGCTGGTCGGCGGCCGCGGACGGTACGGGCTGGAACAGCCGATGCGCGTGGTCGGGGTCGCCGCCGTCGCGTAGGTAGGTGCGCAGCATGATCGAACGCGCGGCGCGGTCGATAGCGGTGGTTGGTCGTGATCCGCGGTGGCGGCCGAGACCGACGGCGTAGGTGAGGTTGTTGGTCTGGGTGCCGATACGCACGTGGGCGGAATCCACGCGCACGCACAGAGGTTCATTGCAGTAGTGCTCGCCGATGTCGGCGGCGTCGGCACCGAGGTCGGGGTGCACCAGCAGCAGCGCGAAACGGTGCGCACTGATCGCTCGTTGACGGTTGTTCCGCCGGAAGGTGAATCGGCCGTACCCGTCGGGCGAGCTGATCGCCCCGATCCAGTACCAGCAGCCACGCGGTGTGAGTACGACGTGCTGCCAGAAGTGTTCTTCGGCGCGAGCATCGGGCATCAGCGTCGGGTCGGTGACCACACCCGGCGACGGAGTCGCGGTGCCGACCGCCAGGTGGGTGGCCGGCACCGCGAACAGGCCGAGTTGATCGTGGTCAGGGTCGACACTCATGGCCGAACCCTAAAGCCCTAGGCCGACATCACCGCTGGATCGGAGGGCTCGGTGCGGGTCTCATCGGTGGTCGCATCCGGAGCGCCGGGGGTCGGTGTTGGCTCCGGGCTGGGGGTGGCCTTCTTGGTCCCGACGGACAGGCCCGCCTCACGTAGCAGCGTCTTGGCTTTCGCGGCACTAATTTCCACGAGATCGGCGGCGCCACTAACACTTCCTACTCGCTCGGCGATCGCGGCGAGCGCGGTGGCTTTCGCCTTCGCTGACCGCTCGGTGATCACTCGCAGTTCTGCTTCGGCAGCGGCGAGTTCGGAGTCGGCTTGCAGGAACTCGGCGATGTTGGCCTCGTTGGCTTCCATCACCCGCAACTCAGCTTCGAGTCTGCGTTCGAGTTTCGCGCGTTCCTCGGCTCGACGCGTCTCCAACGCCCCAAGGGTTCGTTTGCGCGCAGCAGCGCGCGCCTGACTGGCAGTGAGTTTTGAATTGTTCGACGGCATACCAGCCACGATAACGCCGGCCAACGCCCCCTCGCCACCGCCACACGCCCGCTCTCGGTGCACGTTTCACCCCCACTCCCCCTAACCTCGCCACCGTTTCCGCCTTCCCAGTCCCGCCCCTCACCCTCCTCACCTGCACCAACACCCCACGCGCCACCACTTTCCACACCACCTCCCCCGATCTGCAAAACCAGAGAACTCCCACACACCTCTTGCATTCTGGATTCGTCCGACGAAATTAATGTGTCAGAATGCAGCCATGGCCGGTGTCGGGGCGTGCGATCACTGCGGTGGCGTGCTGCCCGGAGACGGCGCACCACGGCGCGGTCGGCCGCGCCGCTGGTGCTCGGATGAGTGCCGCCGCGCAGCGTGGGTCCGCCGCCACGACCGGCCCGCCACGGCCGGGGTCACCGCTCAGGATGCGGTGGCCCAGGTGCTGGCCTCCCCCACCGCCACCGCGGAACTTCTCGGGACGCTGGCCGAGCGGATCGAGGGCGGCGACGAGGTCGCCAGCGGAGTCATTGCCGAGCTGGTCCGGGCGCACCGCGCCAGCGTCCATGCGGTGGCCCGGACCAACGAGTTGCGCCCGTTCCGGCGGTGATTCGGCCGTGACCGCCACCATCCACAAGCTCACCGCCGGCGACGGTTATGAGTACCTGACCAAATCCGTTGCGGCGATGGATGCCACCGATAAGGGGCGGGTGTCGCTGGCCGACTACTACAGCGCCAAAGGCGATTCCCCGGGCCAGTGGATCGGGTCCGGGCTGGCCGGGCTGAGCGATGTCGGGGCCGGACTGGAGGTGTCCGAGCAGCTGGTCGAGCAGCGCACCGTCGAGGCCGGGTCGATGGTGTCGGCGGCGCAGATGAAGGCACTGTTCGGCGAGGGCCGCCACCCCAACGCCACCGCGATCGAACAGCACGCCGTGGCCTCCTCCGACTGCCGCGCTGCCCAGGCGTTGGCGGCGACGAAACTGGGCAACGCCTACGCCGTCTACAACGAATATCCGGAGTTCCTACAGGAACTCGCGGTGGTATTCCGCGACCACAACCTCGCCCGCGGCGAACGGTGGGATGCGGTCATCGACGACGACACCCGGGCGGCGTTGCGCACCGAGTTGGGCCGCGAGCGATTCACGAAAACCTACCGCCGGCCGCCGCGGGATTCGCGCGAGCTCTCAGGCTTCATCGCCCAGGAAAGCCGCCGACGGCAGTCGGCGGTTGCCGGGTACGACATGACGTTCAGTCCGGTGAAATCGGTGTCGGCGTTGTGGGCTGTCGCGCCGCTGCCGATGGCCGAGAAGATCGAGGCCGCCCACCGTCAGGCGGTCGCCGATGCACTGGCGTTCATCGAACGCGAAGCGTGCCTGTCGCGGTTGGGAACCGACGGCATCGCCCAGGTCGACACCGACGGTCTGATCGCCGCAGCGTTCACCCACCGCGACTCCCGAGCCGGGGACCCGGACCTGCACACCCACGTCGCCATCTCCAACAAGGTGCGGGTGCGTGACGCTGCCGGGATCACCCGGTGGATGGCCCTGGACGGCACCCCGTTGTTCAAGGCCACCGTGTCCGCGTCGGAGGTGTACAACTCGCGCATCGAGCTCTACCTTCAGCGCGATCTTGGGGTCTCGTTCAGCGAACGACAGCAGACCGACGCACGGAAACGGCCGGTCCGCGAAATTGACGGTGTGTCCACCGAACTGATGGCGCAGTGGTCGTCGCGGCGCGCGATGATCGAGCAGCGTCTCGGTGAACTGTCGCAGCAGTTTCACGCCGATCACGGCCGCGAACCCACCACCGGTGAGGCGTTCGATCTGGCCCAGCAGGCCACCCTGGACACCCGCGAAGCCAAACACGAACCCCGCTCCTATGCCGAGCAACGCCAGGCGTGGCGGGCCGATGCGCGACGCATCCTCGGCGGCGATCGGGCGATCAGCGACCTCGTGCACGAGGCCACCCATCCACGCCCCCACACCCGTGAGTATTCGGAGTTCACCGACGAGTTGTGCACCGACCTCGCCGGTGCGTGCATCGAGAACATCTCGGCCACCCGCGCCCGCTGGCAGCGTCCGCATCTGCGCGCCGAAGCCGAACGCCAACTGCGTGCCCGCGACTTCGCCGGCATCACCGACACCGACGAACTCGCCGCCGCCATCGAGCGCATCGTCGACACCGCCCTGGCCGCTGACACCAGCGTCGCGGTGTCGTCGGATGCGCTCGACGGCGACCTCGGCGAGCCGGAGGTGTTGCGTCGCGCGAACGGCGAATCAGTGTTCGTGCGCCACGACGTCGCCCTGCACACCAGCATCGAGATCCTTGCCGCCGAACACCGGATCGTGGCCGCCGCCAAGCGTGCCGACGGCCGCCGCCTCGACGAGGCCACCATCGACATCGCGTTGCTCGAGCAAGCCGCCAACGGCCGCGAACTCAACGCCGGCCAAGCCGCCATGGTGCGCGAACTCGCCACCTCCGGGCGTCGCGTGCAACTGGTGCTGGCGCCCGCCGGTACCGGTAAGACCACCGCCATGCGCACCCTCGCCCGGGCGTGGACCGACAGCGGCGGAACCCTCATCGGCCTGGCCCCCACCGCCGCCGCAGCCGCGGTGCTGCGTGAAGAACTCGACACCACCACCGACACCGCCGCCAAGCTCGTCCAACTCGCCCAAGCCAGCCGCGACCGCGCCCTGGCCGCGACGCCGCCCTCGCGCACAGAGGACAACCCCGAGCTCGCGGCGAAGGTGGCCGCGGCGCAAGAGAAACTGGCCGATCCCGCCTATCACGCACCCAAGGAACCGGACTGGTTCACCAGCATCGGACCCGACACCCTCGTCGTCGTCGACGAGGCCGGGATGGCCTCGACCGCCGACCTCGATGAGGTGATCCGGTGCGTGGCCGCCCGCGGTGGCAGTGTGCGGCTGGTCGGCGACGACCAGCAGCTCGCCTCGATCTCGGCCGGCGGTGTGCTGCGCGACGTCGCGCACGAAACCGGTGCGCTGACCCTGAGCCAGGTGGTCCGCTTCTCCGACGCCGCCGAGGGCGCGGCGTCGCTGGCGCTGCGCGACGGTGACCCCGCCGCGCTCGGTTTCTACGCCGACCACGGACGCATCCACGTCGAGTCCGACGCCGTCGCCGCCGATGACGCCTACCTGGCCTGGTTGGGCGACCGCGCCGCCGGACGTGACACCGTCATGCTCGCCGCCACCCGCGACACCGTCAACGCCCTCAACGAACGCGCCCGCGCCGACCGTCTCGCCGGGATCGACCCCCGCCTCCGCAGCCCCGAGGTCGCGTTGTCCGATGGCCTGGCCGCAAGCGTCGGCGACATCATCAGCACCCGCCGCAACCGCCGCGATCTACGCCTGTCGGCCACCGACTGGGTCCGCAACGGCGACCGCTGGCGGGTCACCCACATCGGCGCCGACGGCACCCTGACCGCCCAGCACCTCGACCTCAACCGGCACGTGCAGCTACCGGCCGACTACGTCGCCGAGAACACCACCCTCGGCTACGCCTCCACCATCCACGCCGCCCAGGGCATGACCGCCGACACCTGCCACGTCATCGGCTCCGACGCCCTAGACCGCCAACTGCTCTACGTCGCGATGACCCGCGGCCGCCACGGCAACCACATCTACCTCCCCACCACCGAAACCGACCCACACAACGCCACCACCCCCAAGGCCCGCCACCCCCAAACCGGGCTGGAAACCCTGGCCGCGATCCTCGGCCGCGACGGCACCCAACAGTCGGCGACCACCGCCCAACGCGACGCCGTCGACCCGTTCCTACGTCTGTCCCGGGCCGCGGCCGCCTACGACCACGCCCTCGGTGCCGCCGCCGAACACACCCTCGGCGCCACAGCGCTGCGCGACCTCGAACACGACGCCGACACCCTCTACAGCACCCACACCGGCACCCCCGCCGGCACGCTCACCGCGTGCGCAGCCTGGCCCACCCTGCGCACCCACCTCGCCACGCTGGCCCTCGGTGGCGACGACCCGATCGAGCGGCTACAGGCCGCGATCACCCACCGCGAACTGGCCACCGCCGCCGACCCGGCCGCCGTGCTCGACTGGCGCCTGGACCCCACCCAGCAACACTCCGCAGGCGGCGGACCCCTGCCCTGGCTGCCGCGGGTCCCCGCCGGGTTCGACGACCCGCAATGGGCGCCCTACCTCACCCGCCGCGGCGCCCTCGTCACCGACCTCGCCGCCGCCGTCACCGAACGCGCCGCATCCTGGGCCGCCACCACCGCCCCCGTATGGGCGCGTCCACTGCTCCTCGCTGACGCCGAACGCGGCCGCGAGCTCGTCGCCGAACTCGCCGTGTTCCGCGCCGCCCGCGGCGTCGACGACACCGACCGGCGTCCCGCCGGACCGCGACCAAATTCCATCGCCCTGGCGCGGCGTCACGCCGCGCTGACCGAGCGCGCCGACGCGCTCATCACCACCACCGCCGAGGCCGCCCGCTACGCCGACCTCGCCCGCGACCTCGACCCCCACCTCCTCGCCGACCCGTACTGGCCCGAACTCGCCGACCACCTGTCGCTGGCCGCCCGCGCCGGCCTCGACGTCGATGCCCTGGCCCGCGACGCCCTCGCCGACAACCCGCTGCCCACCGAAATGCCCGCCGCCGCACTGTGGTGGCGCCTGTCCGGACAGTTGGCCCCCGCCGCCGCCGAAGCCACCAACACCGGCCTGCGCCCCAACTGGGCCGACATGCTCGTCGGGATCGTCGGGGACCGCGCCGCCGAAGCGATCCTCACCGACCGCGCCTGGCCCGCACTCGTGGCCGCGGTCAACGCCGCCGACCCCGCCCAGTGGACTCCCCACGAGCTACTCGACCTCGCCGACACCCTGCTCCACCACGGCGCCGACGACGACCACACCGTCCGCCTCGACGAATACGCCCGCCTGCTCACCTGGCGAGTCGAACTGCTCGTCACCCACAGCAGCCACGCCACCGACACCACCCCAGTACCGCCGGCACCGCCCACCCCCGACGACGAAGCCGCCGCCGAAGCCGCAGCCGAAGCCGCCGGACTGGCCGACCCCTGGGCCGACACCCTCACCAGCCAGCCCGGCAACGACCTCGACGAGAACGTCGGCGTTGACGAGGACTACCTCGCCGCGCTCACCGCCACCGAACCGCCACCCGAACCCGGCGTGGACCTCGGCGCCGAGGAGTTGGACCGCTACGAGGACCTGGACTTCGACGACTTCGCCGCAGACGCCGTCGCTGCACCCGATCGCTTCGCCGCGCCGACCGACCTCGCCGAATGCATCGCGCTGCGTTACGAACTCACCGCCCAGCTCGCCGAACTCGACACCGACATGGCGCAGCTACGCGAAGCGATCAACACCGGCACCAGCGCCCACCAGCAAGCCATGGCCCCGCACGTGCTCGCGTTGCGCGCGGCCGCCGACCACCAATTCGCCGCGGCCGCCGACACCGCCGGCCACCACCACGACCTGATGATGGCCGAACAACTCATCGAAGATCTCACGAACCAGGCCACCGCCCTGCGCCGCACCGCCGCTCAACTGCGCGCCGCCGACACCACCGACCTCGACCCCCTCAGTGATGACGAAGCACCCGACCTCGCCGCGCTACGCGCCGAGGCCGATGCCACCGCCCTGGACTGGCGCATCACCGCCGCGACCGCCGACCGCGACGCCCTCGCCGCCGTCTACCACGACGCGAACGCCCGCCTCGAGACGGCGATCGCCGAATCCGGCGGCGTCCGCGTCACCGACACCGACGTCGAACTCATGCGCCTACAAGCCACCGAACTCGACGAACTCAACCTCGCCGACCTGCGCGCCCGCCGCGCCGACCTCACCACCCGCATCTACCGAATCGACAACCGCCTCAACCACGTCCACGCCCTCACCCACACCGCTCACCACCACCGCGACACCTACCTCATGCCGACCACGGCCACCGGGCCCGTCGCTACCCCCGACGCGGTCACGCCATCGGCGACCCAGCCCGCCGCCGAAGCCACCGCCACCGCGGTCGCCGAACCGGCGGCCGACGCCGAGCTGCGCGACTGGCTCCACCAGGACCCGCTCCGCGTCATGAGCGACGACCAGCTCACCGCACACTTACGCACCCTCACCCGCCGCCACACCCTCGCCGTCGACGACCTGAAAACCAGCCGACCAGCACCCGAGCAGACACCGCGGGTGCGCGGCGACCACGCCGACCTCGCCGACGCCGTCGGCCGCATCACCACCGCCCGCACCGCCGGACGCGCTCTCGCCGACGCCGCAGCCCGCGTCACAGAGGCGCGCGCCGAGCTGGCGGGACTGCCGCCTGCCGGGCGCGGACGCAAAGCACGCGCCGAGCACGACCAACACCACCAGCGCCTCGCCGAGGCGGTCGCCGCGGCCGAGCGTCAGCACCAGTACCTCGCCGCCGCCCACGAACAGACCCACCGGGCCGTCGGCGTCCCCGAACACCAATGGGACGAACTGACCGCCCGCGCCGCCGACACCGCCACGCTTGCAGGCGAACTGGCTGCGGCCGAACATGCCGACGCCCGCGCCCGCCAGCTTCACCAGAAAGCGATCGAGGACCGCGACGACGCTGCCGCCGCCATCGCTCACGCCCGAGCCGAAGTAGCCCGCCGGGATACGCTTCCAGCCGAACACCGTGCCTCTGAAGACGCCATCCGGGCTCTCATCGCACCGCCGCGTGGTCGCGATGTCTCCACGACAGCCGCACCGCCGTCCTCTACCCCTGGCCCCCGCGACCTACCGCCGGAGCGGGATCGAGGCCACGACTACGGCATCGGCGACTAGCCATGCCCCAGCTAGGTGGGGGCGGGATGTTCGGCGACCTCTGAAATACCGAACGCCCGGAAGATCGAACTAGACTTGGTGCCATGACGACCTCGGCGCACCTCAGCCCCTCCATGCGGAGGATGGTTGAGCAGAACGCCAAGGTCATCCGCCAAATGATGCCGACCCTTCCACTAGCGCGCTTCGGCCTCACCCAAGTCACCCCCCGACCGTTCGCATCGCTCGACTATGGGCAGATCACTGCACTGGAGGCCACGCAGCAACGCCTGGCTTCGTCGGTGCGAGGCCTGACCTCCTCGCTGGCCACGCTCGAACCATTGTGGACATCGCTGATCGAGCGACGACGGGTTATTGGCGCAGCGTGCAGTGCGTTTCTGCAACGGTTCACAGTCCGTGGACCGAAATCCTTCACCGACGGTCTGGCGGCAGTCAAGGCTGCACGTGAGCACTACACCAGGCTCTTCGCCCACCGTGTAGCGCTAGCGATCCGTATTCAAATTCAGCGGCGCTCGTCTCGTCAGCGCGCTCCCGGCCACGACGTCGCCACCCAACCACGAGTGGTTCGCGGACCCACTTCCCGCGAGGTTTCCCAACTCACAAACCTCGCGGGACCTCGCATCGTGCATTCAGCCGCCTAAACCCGGTTTGGAGCAGGCGCGTTGCGCTGTCCCCTTCCTCAAAGGAGACAGACCTCGTGTCGTC
>NZ_JAUZVK010000042.1:0-18553 GCF_031844505.1 Gordonia sp. AC31 | reverse complement strand
GCGGTGTCGTCGGAGGCTTCGAGGATCGCGGCGGTCAGGCCACGCTGGCGGAGGGAGTGGGCAGTGGCCAGGCCGGACTGGCCGGCGCCCACGATGAGGACGTCGTAGTGGGACATGTGGGGGTCCTTCGAATCAGGGAGTGGCGTCGACGGTGCGGCGGGGGACGCTGGCGGCCGCGACGAGGGCTGCGAGGAGTGCGATGGCACCGAGGACGAGGTAGGCGTGGGCGTAGCTGCCGGTCCAATTCGACAGGGCGGTGCCGGCCCACGGGGCGAGTGCCATCACGATGACGATGGGGGCGGACATCAGGCCGTTGAGGCGGCCGTAGTGGACGGCGCCCCACCGGTCGGTGATGGCGGTGGCTTGGACGAGGGTGAACAGTCCACGGATCAGTCCGGCGCCGATCGCGACGGTGATCAGGGTCACGACCGTGGTCACGACACCCAGTAGTGCGGTGCTGACGGCGGTCGCGACGAGAACACCGATGGCACGGCTGCGAGCCGAGGTACGGGCCGCGAGGGGCAGGTAGCCGATGCGGCCGAGGAGCTGTCCCGCCCCACTCAGGCCGAGGGTCAAAGCCGCCAGAGACGGGGAGAAGCCTTGTTCGATGAGCAGCGGCACGAGGTTGAACACGCCAGCGAAGGCGGCGAACGCGCCGAGGCTCAAGGCGGCGACGAGGGCGAGGAACGCGGGGCTGCGGGAGGCGTCGCGGTGATCGGCCGCGTCTCCGTGCGCCGGTGCCGGTGGGTGCGGCCAGCGCCCGCGCAGCCCCCACAGGTGGGCGGGGATGGTGATGACGGCGAGGATCGCCGCGAGGATGAGATAGGTGGCGCGCCAGTCGGTTCGCTCGACCAGCGTCGCGGCGAGCGGGGCGAAGACGGTGCTCGCCAGGCCCGCGGCGAGGGTGAGGATCATCAGCGCCTTGACGTAGCTGTCGCCGTACCAGCGGGTCAGCGCCGCGAACGCGGGCGGGTAGAGAACGCCGCCCATCGCGATGCCGGCGAGGATCCAGCCGGCGTAGAACGTCGGCAGGTTGTGTGCGGTCGCGATGAGGAGCAGTGCGGGCACGGCGAGTACGGAGCCGGCGGTCATGATGGCGCGCGGGCCGATGCGGTCGATGATGCGGCCGACGGGGATGCCGGTGAATGCGGCGGCGAGCTGGCCGATCGAGAACGCGGCCATGATCGTCTGTAGGGACCAGCCGGTGTCGTCCGCGATGGACACCGACAGCACGGGGAAGGCGTAGTAGAGGATGCCCCAGCTGGTGATCTCCGTCAGGCACAGGATCGCCAAGACCCGCCGCAGACCAGCCGCGGGAAGGGTGTCGGTCTGCGGCGGGGCCTTGGTGTCCGTCATCGGGCTATCGTGACCCGCCGGGTGCGGTCAGGGTCACCAACTCTGGCTGCGGCGCGCCGCAGCAGCCGCCTTCCGAGGCGTCGGCGTCGGGCTCGTCGAATACCCCTGCGCCGCCGCAGACCCCGGTTTCGGGGAGGATCAGCTCGACGCGGGCGGCGGCCTCGTGGTCACCGGCGATCGCGGCGGCGATGCTGCGGACCTGCTCGTACCCGGTCATGGCCAGGAACGTCGGTGCGCGGCCGTAGCTCTTCATTCCGGCCAGGTAGAAGCCGGGTTCGGGGTGGCTGAGTTCCTCGGCGCCGTGCGGGTAGACGGTGCCGCAGGAGTGCACGTTCGGGTCGATCAGCGGGGCCAGCTCGATCGGGGCCTGCAGGACCGGATCGAGGCCGAGGCGGATCTCCGACAGCCAGGACAGCTCGGGCCGGAAACCGGTGAGCACCACGACACGGTCGACACCGTCGACCCGCTGACCGTTGTCGGAGGTCAGGGCAACCCGGTCCTGATCGGCGGGTTCGACTGCGGCGGTGCGGAACCCGGTGACGACGTTCAGCAGGCCGTCGTCGACGGCCTTCTTCGCCTTCAGGCCCAGGGCGCCGCGGGCGGGCAGCTGGTCGGATTCGCCGCCACCGAATGTGGAGGCGACGTCGCCGCGGCGCAGGATCCAGGTGATCCGGGTGCCGGGTGCTTCCTTCTCGAGCGCGGCGAGGGCAACGATGGCGTTCAGTGCCGAGTGGCCGCCGCCGGCGATCGCGGTGTGCTTGCCCGCGTACTGCGCGCGCACTTCCCGGTCGTCGAGGTCCGGGACGCGGTAGGAGATGACGTCGGCCGCGGCCTTCTCGCCGAGCGCGGGTAGTCCTTCGCCGCCGAGCGGGTTCGGGGTGCCCCAGGTGCCGGAGGCGTCGATGACCGCCTGCGCAAGCACACGTTCCTCGGTGCCGTCGGCGCGGCGGATGTGCACGGACAGCGGTTCGGTGTCGCGGCCGGAGTCGACGACGAGGTCGCGGCCGCGGCGGGCGACGCCGATGACCTCGGTGCCGAACTGCACGGCGTCACCGAGTGCGGCGGCGAGCGGGACGAGGTAGTCGCGGACCCACTCCTGCCCGGTCAGATACGCCTCATCGTCGGGGGCATTCCAGCCGGTCTGGTCGAGCAGGCGGCGGGCGGCGGGGTCGATGACCTCGGCCCAGCGGGAGAACAGTCGCACGTGGTTCCACTCGGCCACGGCAGCTCCTGCGCGGGGGCCCCGCTCGAAGACCAGCGGGGTGAGCTGGCGTTCGCGCAGTTCGGCGGCGGCGGCCAGACCGATGGGTCCGGCACCGATCACGACGACGGGCAAGTCGTTCATCATTCGACCTTTCATCGATGTTCTTCGATCAATGCCCACAGTATCGATGGCCATCGATGAATGCAACCATCGATGCCGATCGATATACTGAGTTCATGGTTACGTCCACTGAGTCCGCCGAGTGCCGTGTCCCGCCGAGTGCAGGTGCCGGGCATCCGTCGGCCGGTTTGGCGGCCGAGGACGCGGCCACCTACGCCGGTTGGTTCGCCTGCCTGGCCGAACCGACCCGTGTCCGGCTTCTCCACGAGGTCGCCAGCACCCCGGCCGGCGTCAGCATCGGGGAGCTGGCCACACGGCTGGGCATCGGCCAGCCGACCATCTCGCACCACGTCCGCAAGCTCGCCGACGTCGGCTTCGTGACCGTCCACAAGGACGGCACCAGCTCCGTCGTGGTGGTCAACCCGGCGTGCTGCACCGGCCTGCCGAGCGCGGCCGACGCAGTCATGGGCCTGCTCACCCAGCGCCCGTGCTGCCCGGACGATCTCCCCGGCGACGTGACCGTTCGACCGATGACCGACGAGGACTGGCCCGCCGTGCGCCGCATCTACAGCGACGCCATCGCCACCGGTCTCACCACCTTCGCCACCGAGGTGCCGCCTCGGAAGACGCTGGACACCCAGTGGCTCCCGGATCACCGGTGGGTCGCCGAGATCGACGGCACCGTCGTCGGCTGGGCCGCCCTAACCCCCGCGTCGCCCCACGAGCACTTCCGCGGGGTCGCAGAAAGCGCGGTCTGTGTCGCCGAAGGCTGGCGCGGCCGCGGCGTCGGCAAGGCCCTGCTCCGAACGCAGGTGATCGCCGCCGACCAGGCCGGCCTGTGGACGCTACAGACCTCGGTCTTCCCGGAGAACCGGGCCGCGATCGCGCTGCACCACTCCGCCGGGTTCCGCACCGTCGGGGTCCGCGAACGCATCGCCCAACTCGGCGGCGAGTGGCGCGACACCGTCCTGCTCGAACGACGATCCGAGACCGAGGCCGCCACCAGCTGCGCGGCGTTCTGACCGTCGTGGACATCGAGCTGCTCTACTTCGACGGCTGCCCCAACTGGCAGATCGCCCGGGACCAGATCGCCGAGGCCCTCGCCGCGACCGGGAACGCCGGAACGCCGATCGTGCTCCGGGCGATCGACACCCAGGACGAGGCAGAACGCGAAGCGTTTCCGGGATCGCCCACCATCCGCATCGACCGGGTCGACGCGTTCGGGCCGACCACCGGGGTGGGACTGACCTGCAGGGTCTACCACACCGCCAACGGCCCCGCCGGAGCACCGACAGTTCCCGACCTCGTCGAGGCGCTCCGCCAGGCGGAGCTGCGGCGACACTGACGTCAGACACTCAGTCCGCGTATGCGGACCGTGCGTTCGAGCATCGTCGAAATGTCGAATTGGCGGAAACCGACCCGATCAGTGACCTCGCGAGTGAGGGCAAAGATGCCCGCTCGTTCCGCCCACAGCGCAGCACTGCACCGAAGGCGACACGAGCGGGTTCACGGCCGAAGCAACATGCGACCTAGCAGCAGCCCGTCATCGGCGTGCACGCGCACATCTCACATGTTCCGTTCGCCATCATTACCTGACAGGTCCACCAGGCCTGCAGATTCGTCAGCCAGTTCTCCATGTCCTCACCTGATCTCCAACCCCCATCTAACATCGTAGTTCATCGGTTATCATCGCCGTATGACGATTGATCGTGCGGATGGTTGCCTGACAGCCGGGAGTACCGGCTCGACCCTCGATGCGGCGGTGGCGTTGTTCCACAGCCTGTCGGACGGGACCCGGTTGGCGATCGTGCGCCGCCTCGCTGCGGGTGAGGCTCGGGTGGCGGATCTGGTCGG
The DNA here is from genome assembly GCF_031844505.1 of Gordonia sp. AC31. NCBI lineage: Bacteria > Bacillati > Actinomycetota > Actinomycetes > Mycobacteriales > Gordoniaceae > Gordonia > Gordonia sp. AC31. The sequence continues at coordinate 14,019 of NZ_JAUZVK010000042.1, read as the reverse complement.
CGAGTTGGGGTTGGCGCAGTCGACGGTGTCGGCGCATGTGGCGTGTCTGCGGGACTGCGGGCTGGTGACCGGCCGCCCGCAGGGGCGGCAGGTGTTCTATGCGCTGGCCCGGCCGGAGTTGATGGATCTTCTCGCCTCGGCGGAGACGCTGCTGGCGGCGACCGGGAACGCGGTCGCGTTGTGCCCGAACTACGGCACCGATGCCGAGGAGAAGTCATGAGCGACGCGTGCGGCTGCGGCCACGACGAACCCCGCCCCGAAGGCGAGGAAGAACACGAGCCCGAAAAGCTCTGGCACATCACCGAGATCCGCGCCGCCGCCGCGGCCGGCGTGCTGCTGGTCGCGGCGCTGATCGTTCGCGTGACCGGCGGAGCCGATGCGCTCGCTGTGGGGTTCGAGGCGGCCGCGCTGATCGTGGCGGGTTACACGTTCGTCCCGTCCACGCTCAAGAGGCTGGCCAAGGGCAAGATCGGCGTCGGCACGCTGATGACGATTGCCGCCGTCGGAGCGGTGCTGCTCGGCGAGGTCGGCGAGGCCGCCATGCTCGCGTTCCTGTTCGCGATCAGCGAGGGGCTCGAGGAGTACGCGGTCACCCGCACCCGCCGCGGCCTGCGGGCCCTGTTGTCCCTGGTCCCGGACACCGCCACGGTGCTCCGCGGCGGCCGCGAGGAGACCGTCCCGCCGGCCGAGCTCGCTCTCGGCGAGATCATGATCGTCAAGCCCGGGGAGCGGATCGCGACCGACGGCGTCATCCGCACCGGACGCACCGCCCTGGACACCTCCGCGATCACCGGCGAATCGGTGCCCGTCGAGGCCGGTCCCGGCGACGAGGTGTTCGCCGGGTCGATCAACGGCACCGGAGTCCTCGAGGTCGAGGTCACCGCTGGCGCGCAAGACAACTCGCTGGCCAAGATCGTGCGGATCGTCGAGGCCGAGCAGTCCCGCAAGGGCGAAGCGCAACGCCTGGCCGACAAGATAGCCAAGCCGCTTGTCCCGGCCGTGATGGTCGCGGCCGCGGTCATCGCCGCAGTCGGCAGCCTCGCCGGTGATCCGCGGGTGTGGATCGAACGCGCCCTCGTCGTGCTCGTCGCCGCCTCACCGTGCGCGCTGGCGATTGCCATCCCCGTGACGGTCGTCGCCGCGATCGGCGCCGCGTCCAAGCTCGGCGTCCTGGTCAAGGGCGGTGCCGCCCTCGAAGCACTCGGCCGCATCCGCACCGTCGCGCTGGACAAGACCGGCACTCTCACCCGCAACCAGCCCGTCGTGATCGACGTCGCCGCCGCTAACGGCGCCACCCGCGGCGACGTCCTCGCGGTGGCCGCGGCGTTGGAGGCCCGCAGCGAACACCCGCTGGCCCGAGCGATTCTCGCCGCCGTCGGCCACTACGTGCCCGCCGACGATGTCGATGCCGTGACCGGCGCGGGCCTGACCGGCCGCATCGACGGCGCACCGGTTCGGCTCGGTCGACCCGGCTGGATCGACCCCGGCCCCCTCACCGCCGACATCGAACGGATGCAGCGTGCCGGCGCCACCGCGGTCCTGATCGAGCGCGCCGGAACCGTGATTGGGGCGGTCGCCGTCCGCGATGAACTCCGCCCCGAGGCACACGAGGTGATCGCCGGCCTGCGCCGCGACGGCTACCAGGTCGCGATGCTCACCGGCGACAACGACCGCACCGCCCGCGCCCTGGCCGCCGACGTCGGCATCGACGAAGTGCACGCCGACCTGCGCCCCGAGGACAAGGCCCGCATCGTCGGAACCCTCCGCGCTGCGCGACCGACCGCGATGGTCGGCGACGGAGTAAATGACGCCCCCGCCCTCGCCACCGCAGACCTCGGTATCGCGATGGGCGCAATAGGAACCGACGTGGCGATCGAGACTGCCGACGTCGCTCTGATGGGCGAGGACCTGCGCCACCTACCTCAGGCGCTGCACCACGCGCGCCGGTCTCGGACGATCATGCTGCAGAACGTCGGCCTGTCCCTGGCGATCATCACCGTCTTGATGCCGCTGGCCCTGTTCGGTGTCCTCGGCCTGGCCGCGGTCGTCCTCGTCCACGAAGTCGCCGAGATCGTCGTCATCGCCAACGGCGTCCGCGCCGGACGCGCCCGAACCCTCACCGCAGCGACACCCTCGGCGATCACGCGCGAACCGATCGCCGGGACTCGGTCATGACCTACGCCGAGCCCACCACCTCGACCTCAGCCAGGTGGCGCCGCGGCCGCCGCACCCTCGTCGCGGTCGCCGTCGCCTTAGCTGCGATCGCGCTGGTCGTCGATCCGATTGCACGCGACACTCTTTCCTGGGGTCGGACCGTCGATCTCGGCCTGCTGCAACTGCGCCTGACCTACAACACCGGGGTCGCTTTCAGTCTCGGCGACCAACTCCCCACCGCCGTCGTTCTTGCCGCCACCGCGGCCATCACCGCCACGATCAGTGTGTTCGCGTGGCGTACCGCACCGGACAGTCACCCGATCCAGACCGTCGGGCTCGCCGCGATCGTCGCCGGCGCCGCCGCCAACGTCATCGACCGTCTTCTCGACGGCAAGGTCACCGACTACTTCCACACCGGATGGTTCGCCACCTTCAATATCGCCGACACCTACATCACCTGCGGCGTCGTCCTCGTCATCGGCGCATTGCTCCTCGAATCCAACGAGGACCACTCACCATGACCCGCATACCCGAGCACCTTGCGCAACGCCCACACCGCGGAAGCGTCCGGGTGAACGTGGGCGCGCTCGTCGCCGGTCCCTTATCGGACGAGTGTGGTCAGTCGTCGAGGTCGAGTTGGGCGACTGCAGCTTTGGCAGTGCGTCCGACGCCGAGGATGGTCGCCGAGCCGGGGCCGGTCCAGTCCCCGTAGCCGAGCAGGTGCAGGCGGGGCTCCTTGAGCGCCTTCGTGCCCGAGACGGCGATCGTGCCGTCGTGCTCGCGCAACCGCAGCGGACGCAGGTGGGCCAGCGCGGGCCGAAAGCCGGTGGCCCACACAATGACATCGGCGTGCTGAACCGTGTTTCCCCAGGCGACGCCGTCTCGGGTGAGACGGTCGAACATCGGTAGCGCCTGCAGGACACCACGATCGCGGGCCTCACGCACCTCGGGCACCATGACGATGTCGCCGAGGGTAGCCGGTCCGCCGGGATCGGGTTTCCCGGCGGCGATCGCCGCGGCGCGCTCGGATGCGACCTGGAACAGCACCCGCCCGTCGACGTCGTCGGCGAGGAAGCGGGGTGGCCGGGTCGTCACCCACGTGGTGGTGGCCACGGTGGAGATTTCGGCGACGAGCTGGGCGGCGGAGTTGCCGCCACCGACGATCACCACCCGGGCGCCAGCGAAGTCCGACGGTTGCCGGTAGTCGACCGTGTGGAGTTGGCGGCCGGTGAACTCCCGCGCACCCGGGTACAGCGGCCAGAACGGTTGCTGCCAGGTGCCGGTCGCGCTGATCACCCGCCGGGCCCGCCAGATCCGTTGGTTCGTGGTGACGGCGAGGTGCTGCCCGTCGCGGTCCACACCGGTGACCCGGACGGGCCGCTTGATCGGCAGGTCGTAGCGCTCCTCGTAGGCGGTGAAGTAGTCGACCACGTGCGAGGCGGGCGGGAAACCGTCCGGCCACGGCGGCATCGGCCATCCCGGCAGGGCCGCGAACTCCGCCGGGGAGAACAGCCGCAGCGACGGCCACGTGTGTGGCCATGCCCCGCCGGGTACCGGTTGGTCGTCGAGGATCACGAACCGGTGCCCGGCTCGCCGCAGGTAGTAGCCCGCGGCGAGCCCGGCCTGTCCGCCACCGATCACGACCACATCCATGTCGGTCACCGATCGCTGCTGCATCATGCTCAGACGGTGACGGGCTCGCCGGCGGCGGCGAGGGTGTTCTCGGTGATCTCCCCCTGGTCGGCCAGCCAGCGCTCGGCGTCGATCGCGGCGGCACAGCCGGTGCCGGCCGCGGTGATGGCCTGACGGTAGGTGTGGTCGACCAGGTCGCCGGCCGCGAAGACACCCTCGGTGGAGGTGGCGATCGTCGGCGACTGCACCTGGACGTAGCCGGCGGCGTCGACGTCGACCTGGCCCTTGACGAGCTCGCTGCGCGGGTCGTGGCCGATGGCGACGAACATGCCGGTGACGTCGAGCGTGGACCGCTCGCCGGTGACCGTGTCGCGGACCACCAGGCCGGTGACGCTGTTCTCACCCAGCACCTCGACCGGCTCGGCGTTGGTGACGAAGCGGATCTTCTCGTTCGCCTTGGCGCGCTCGAGCATGATCCGGGACGCGCGGAACTCCTCGCGGCGGTGCACGAGGGTGACGCTGCGGGCGAACTTGGTCAGGAAGGTGGCCTCCTCCATCGCGGAGTCGCCGCCGCCGACCACGACGATGTCCTGGTCGCGGAAGAAGAAGCCGTCGCAGGTGGCGCAGGCGCTGACGCCGCGGCCGAGGAGCTTCTCCTCCCCCGGGATACCGAGGTAGCGGGCAGCGGCACCCATCGCAAGAATGACGGCGCGGGCGTAGTACGTCTCACCGTTCGCGACGACCTTCTTGACCGGGCCGTCCAGCTCGATCTCCTCGACGTCCTCGGTGCGGATGTCCGCGCCGAAACGCTTGGCCTGCTCGCGCATCTCGTCCATGAGATCCGGGCCCATGATGCCCTCGCGGAAGCCGGGGAAGTTCTCCACCTCGGTGGTGGTCATCAGCGAGCCGCCGAACTGGGTGCCCTCGAAGAGCAGGGGCTCGAGCTCCGCGCGGGCGGCGTAGACGCCGGCCGTGTATCCGGCGGGTCCGGAGCCGACGATGATCAGGTCGTGGATGGTCGCGTCAGTACTCAATGAGGAGCCTTCCGTGCGGCCCCCGCAGGGGCGAAGAGGTGGACGTTGTCGGTCAGGAACGGGCGGGCTCGGCGGTCAGTTCTGCGATCAGCGCCTCGACCTTCGCCTTGATCTCGTCACGAATCGGGCGGACCGCGTCGACACCCTGACCGGCCGGATCCTCGAGAACCCAGTCGCGGTAGGACTTTCCGGGGAAGACCGGGCACGTGTCGCCGCAGCCCATCGTGATCACCACGTCGGAGGCCTGTACCGCGTCCACGGTGAGGATCTTCGGGGACTGCGTCGAGATGTCGATGCCGACCTCGGCCATCGCCAGGGTCGCGGCGGGGTTGACCTGGTCGGCCGGGGCGCTGCCCGCGGAGCGGACCTCGATCCGGTCACCGGCCAGCGCGGTGAGGAATCCGGCGGCCATCTGGGAGCGGCCGGCGTTGTGCACGCAGACGAACAGGACCGACGGAGTGGCGTTCGGGGAATCGGTGGTCATCGAGAACCTTTCGGGAAGATGGAGGGGTCAGGCCTGGGTGGTGGTGGTGAGTTCGGTGAGCAGGCCGCGGACACGAATATCGATCTCGTCGCGGATCGCGCGCACCATGTGCGGCGATTGCCCTTCCGGGTCGGGTACCGACCAGTCGAGATACCGTGTGCCCGGATGGACCGGGCAGGCGTCGCCGCAGCCCAGGGTGACCACCACGTCGGCGACGGCGACGACCTCGTCGGTCAGCGGCTTGGGATACGCGGCGGCCAGGTCGATTCCGGTTTCGGCCATCACCGCGAGGACGGCGGGATCGATCCCGCCGGTCGGGGCCGAGCCCGCCGAATGGACGTGGACACGGCCGCCGCTGTGGTGGTCGAGCAGCGCCGCCGCCATCTGCGAGCGGCCGGTGTTGTGGGCGCAGACGAACAGCACCTCGGGCGCCGTCTTCACCACGGAACCGTCGGTGTGGGCGCGGGCGGTGAGGCGTTCGGCGGCCAGCCTGGGCGCGAGCGCCGTCAGATGGGTGTGCACCGTGGCGGTCTCGCGGAGCGCGGCGTACGACTCGAACACCGTCCGCTCCACCGTTTCCGGGGAGAAGACCCCGACGTATCTGCCGAGATGCTCGGCGGCCCGCCGCAGGACCGCCTCGGGGACGAGTAGTTCGGACTGATGGCGGTCGACATGCTGGGACATGTTCGTCTCCTGGCCTTCTCGGGTCACGAAGCGATGGGTGCGGGAGAGTCCGTGCGGTTGAAGCGTTTGCGTAGCGCGAGGGAGACGTAGACCAGGCCGACGAGGACGGGGACCTCGATCAGCGGTCCGACGACCCCGGCGAGGGCCTGGCCGGAGGTGACGCCGTAGGTGGCGATGGCGACCGCGATGGCGAGCTCGAAGTTGTTGCCCGCGGCGGTGAACGCGAGGGTGGTGGTGCGCTCGTAGCCCAGTCCCATTGCGGCGCCGAGTGCGTAGCCGCCGCCCCACATGATCGCGAAGTACGCGAGCAGCGGGATCGCGATCCGGACGACATCGAGTGGCTGCGAGGTGATCTGGTCGCCCTGTAGCGCGAAGAGGATCACGATGGTGAACAGCAGGCCGTAGAGCGCCCAGGGGCCGATCTTCGGCAGGAACCGCTCCTCGTACCACTCGCGGCCCTTGGCCTTCTCCCCGAAGTGGCGGGTGAGGAACCCGGCGAGCAGCGGGATGCCGAGGAAGATCAGTACGGACTTGGCGATCTGCCACGGTGAGGTGTCGATGGTGGTCTGTTCGAGGCCCAGCCAGCCGGGCAGCACCGAAAGGTAGAACCAGCCGAGGACGGCGAACATGATTACCTGGAAGACGGAGTTGATCGCGACCAGGACGGCGGCCGCTTCGCGGTCGCCGCAGGCGAGGTCGTTCCAGATGATGACCATCGCGATGCAGCGCGCGAGGCCGACGATGATCAGACCGGTCCGGTATTCGGGCAGGTCGGGCAGGAAGATCCAGGCGAGCGCGAACATCAGCGCCGGGCCGAGGACCCAGTTCAGCAGCAGGGAGCCGAGGAGGAGTTTGCGGTCGCCGGTGACGGTGTCGAGGCGGTCGTAGCGCACCTTCGCGAGGACCGGGTACATCATGATCAGCAGACCGAGCGCGATCGGCAGGGAGATGCCGTCGAGTTCGACGGCCCCGAGTGCGTCACCGAGGCCGGGGATCATCCGGCCCAGGAGCAGGCCGGCGACCATCGCCACACCGATCCACACCGGCAGGAACCGGTCCAGGGTCGAGAGCTTGCCGACAACAGCGGGATGGGTGGTCGTCTCGGTCACCGAGCCACCTCCACGACCGCAGCTGCGGGCACGCAGGCCGAGCCTTCGACGACACCGACCTCGGACGCCAGCACCGCCGACAACTGCGCGAGCGCGGACGGGATCACCCGGTAGTAGACCCAGGTGCCGCGGCGCTCACAGTCGAGCAGACCGGCCTCGCGCAACACCTTGAGGTGATGCGAGATCGTCGGCTGCGACAGCTCGAACGCCGGGGAGATGTCGCACACACAGCTCTCGCCGTTCTCGTGGCTGGCGATCAGACTCAGCATCCGCAGACGCACCGGATCCCCGAGCGCCTTGAACATCCGGGCCAGGTCAGAGGCCCAATCTGAGGTCAACGGCTCCCGCGTGATGGGCGAGCAGCAGGCCTCGACCCCACTCGACGATTGATTCGACATACGTCTATATTGACTCTTATCGATTCAACTCGTCAACCGAACGGCCGGTGAACACGGCCACCCCGGAAGGATCCGAGCGTGAACAAACCTTCGGTGCTGTTCGTCTGCGTGAAGAACGGCGGCAAGTCCCAGATGGCGGCCGGGCTGATGCGCAAGGCCGCCGGCGACGCGGTCGAGGTGCACTCGGCCGGCACCAAGCCTGGCGCCGCGGTCAACGCCCTGTCCGCGCAGTCGCTTCTCGAGGTCGGCGTGGACATCACCGCCGAGACCCCGAAGGCGATCGACCCGCAGCTGCTGCGGGCAGTCGACGTGGTGGTCACCCTCGGCCGCGAGGCCCACGTCGATCCCGTCCCGGGGACCCGGTTCGAGAACTGGGACACCGACGAGCCGTCCGAACGCGGCATCGACGGCATCGACCGCATGCGCCTGGTCCGCGACGACATCGCCGCCCGCGTCGACCGGCTCGCCGCCCAGCTCACGGCCCCCACCCACCCCTGAGAACTGAGAGGCCCCCCTGATGACCCGTATCGAGGTTTTCGAGCCCGCACTGTGCTGCAACACCGGAGTGTGCGGCGACGACGTCGACCAGGCCCTGGTCACCTTCACCGCCGACATGGACTGGATCAACACCCAGGGCGGCGACATCGCCCGCTTCAACCTCGCCAATGAGCCCCTCGCCTTCGCCGAGCGGGAACCGGTCAAGGCGTTCCTGCAGCTCTCCGGCTCAGAGGGCCTGCCCCTCGTCCTCGTCGACGGCGTCACCGCCGTCACCGGCCGCTACCCCGACCGGGCCCAGCTCGCCAAGTGGGCCGGCATCGCCCCCGAACCGGTGGCCGCGCCCGCCGCGATCCAGATGCTCGGCCTCACCGACACCACCGACGCCGGATCCTGCTGCGGCGACGGCCCGGACAACACCAGCTGCTGCTGAAAGGTCGACCCATGAAGTTCCTCGACGGTGCACCGCGGTTCCTGTTCTTCACCGGCAAGGGTGGGGTCGGGAAGACCTCGATCGCCTGCGCCTCCGCCGTCGCCCTCACCCGCGAGGGCAAGAAGGTCCTGCTCGTGAGCACCGACCCCGCCTCCAACGTGGGGCAGGTCTTCGGGCTGAGCATCGGCAACACAATCACCGACGTCCCTGCCGTCCCGGGACTCTCGGCGCTCGAGATCGACCCCGAACAGGCCGCCGACGCGTACCGCGAACGCATCATCGGCCCCGTCCGTGGGCTGCTCCCCGAGAAGGAACTCGCGTCGATCACCGAACAGCTCTCCGGGTCGTGCACCACCGAGATCGCCTCGTTCAACGAGTTCACCGCGCTGCTGACCGACGAGACCACGATCGCCGGGTTTGACCACGTCCTGTTCGACACCGCCCCCACCGGCCACACAATCCGGTTGCTGCAGCTGCCCGGGTCGTGGACCGAATTCCTCGACGACGGCAAGGGCGACGCCTCCTGCCTGGGCCCGCTGTCCGGGCTCGAGAAGCAACGCACCATCTACGCCGGCGCCGTCGCCGCCCTGGCCGACCCGCAGCGTACCCGCCTGGTCCTGGTCGCCCGGCCGCAGCGGTCCCCGCTGGCCGAGATCGCCCGCACCCACACCGAACTCGCCGACATCGGACTGACCGAGCAGCACGTCGTCATCAACGGTGTCCTCCCCGCCCCCGACCGCAGCGACGCCTTGGCCTCCGCGATCTACGACCGCGAACAGGCCGCCCTCGCCGCCCTACCGGGCGACCTGCGGAAGCTGCCCCTCGACCAGGTCGAGCTCAAGGCCACCAGCATGGTCGGCATCGACGCCCTGGGCACCCTGTTCATCACCGAGTCGAACACCGCACCGGCACAGGCCGATTCCGAGACCGCTGCCGCCGTGCCGGAAGCGCCGCTGTCCGCGCTCGTCGACGAACTCGCCGCCGACGACCACGGCCTGATCATGTGCATGGGCAAGGGCGGGGTCGGGAAGACCACCATCGCCGCCGCCGTGGCCGTCGCGCTCGCCGAGCGCGGCCACCAGGTGCACCTGACCACCACCGACCCGGCCGCGCACCTCACCGACACCCTCGCCGGCAACCTCGAGAACCTGACCGTCTCGCGGATCGATCCGGCTGAGGCTACCGCCGCGTACCGGGACCGGGTCCTGACCAGCAAGGGCGCCGCCCTCGACGAGCAGGGCCGCGCCAACCTCGCCGAGGACCTCAAGTCCCCGTGCACCGAGGAAGTCGCTGTCTTCCAGGCCTTCTCCCGCATCATCCACGAATCCCGCCGGCACTTCGTCGTCGTCGACACCGCCCCCACCGGCCACACCTTGCTCCTGCTCGATGCAACCGGCTCCTACCACCGCGAGATCGCCCGGCAGATGGGCGAGAACACGAACTTCACCACCCCACTGATGCGGCTGCAGAATCCCGACGAGACCAAGATCCTCATCGTCACCCTCGCCGAAACCACACCCCGCCTCGAAGCCGAAACACTGCACGCCGACCTCGAACGCGCCGGGATCCACCCGTGGGCCTGGGTGGTCAACAACTCGATCGCTGCAGCTCACCCGACATCACCGCTGCTCCGACGGCGTGCCGGGACAGAAGTCGTCGAGATCAGCTCCATCACCAGCACACACAACCGGAGTGCGATCGTGCCGATGCTGGCCACTGAACCTGTAGGGATCAACGCACTGAATGCACTGACCCGCCCGTCCGAGACGACCCAGTCGAACCTCCCGCCGACCTAGAATCTCCCGCACCACTGGAACTTGGTCTGGTCATCCAATTCCCGACGTTCTTTTGAACTTCGGCGTGCCGCTGGTTCACTGAACGACCGTCTCGCCCTGAGCGGATCAGCGAGCCGACGGGATACCCAAGTCGGCCAGGCCTGTTCGGCCGTACGGGCCCGATCGGTCGAGGACCGTGAGCTTGCGGATCGCCGCGTCTCGGCTGGTCTCGAGCCCTTAAATTTCGCCGAGCCACCCGTTTGTTCGCGCTTCAGCGATCCGTAGGGGCGACCGCAGGTGCCGAGTTCAAGCTGTCGGGTCGCGAAGTGCTGCTCGAACTCAGCCCACTCTGTATCGGTGGGTTCCCGGTACTCGACGGCGGGGCGCATCGCTCGACGGTGGTCGAGGTAACGGCGGTAGGACCCGATCAGCTCATCCTGGAAAACCGCGACGTACCCCTGCGTGGTGGTGATGTTGGCGTGTCCGAGGAGCTTGGCGGCGATGTGGACCGGGAGTCCGCCCGTAACCGCGTCCGTGGCGAACAATCGCCGGAAGTCGTGCGGTGTGAAGTGCAACGGCTCGCCGGCCGCGTCACGAAGGCCGATGCGCTCGATCGCCTCTTCGAGAAGGCGTCGCAGGGTTCCGTACCCGATCACTGAACGTCGGTGCCCGTTGCGGCACTGGAAGAGGTGCGGAAGCGCTGGACCTGTCGTCCGCTCATGCTTGTCGTATCTGGCGACCAGCGGGATCACTCCATCGTTCTCACCGCGTAGTCGAGTGATAATCGAGGCGAGGACGCTGGCGAGTTCGGGGCTGACGAGCAGCAGGCGCTCCTCGTTGCTCTTCGAGGGAAGAATCTGCAGAAGTGGCACCGTCTCGCCCGTATCCGGCGGCCTGTAGGTGACGAGTGCGAGGTGAGTGAGTTCGCCGAGCTCTTCCACTCGTATTCCGGTGTGGCGCAGTGTCTCGATAACAGCCCAGGTCCAGAAGGCGTCGTCTTCCTCCTTGACGACGTCGATGCGCCGGCCCGCTGGATCGATGACGTGAACGAACGTCGTGTTGCCGTTGACGCGTCGCTTGTCGCTGGGGTCGACCCTGCGGTATTTCGTTGCGCGGTACTCGAACTCTTCGCCGGGTTGGGCCCTCCGCGCATGGTCGAGAAGCGCCGCCCGGTCTTCGCGATGGTCGTTTGCGCTGTCCACGAGACGGTCGAGATGTGGAAGCCGAGTGCGGACGCGTTGGTGCATCCGGGCTTGTCGGGTGCGCTTGGCCTTCTCGATTCCCTTTGTGTCCATACGGTGCACGGGAGACGGAGCCGCCCACGGAGCCCAATAGGGATCCGCGAGGGCCCACTCCTGGATGTCGAGGTAGAACGCGCGCACAACCATCAGCACGTCCAGGTAATTCAGCCGCGGTCTGGTGGACCCATCTCGATTCGTGACGGTACGCAAGCGCAGCTTCCAATCTCGCGCGGCATTGTCGCTGAGGTGCAGGGAGTCGACACCCGGATGGTGGGCTTCGATATCAGCCCAGAAGGAGCCGAGTAGGCGGGCTGTTGAGTCGAAGGAGGTGTAGTCCAGCGCTGGCTTCCTCTCGTTGAGATAGCGAACGAGGAGATCCCGGATAGCCGAGTTCTGGATGGCGAATCGGTCGATGATCTGTTCGGCGCTGCGCTGGCCGACTCTCAGACACGTCAGCAGGTCGTTGTCGGGAATGGGGGCAATCCCGCGGACGAGATCCCAGGCCGCGTGGACGCCGTTCGGGTTGGACCCGTTGGAGTGCCGGTTGTCTGCAAGATAGTCGGTGAAGTCATGTAGCTGCAGTTGGTTGAGGTCTCGGCCGGTTGCCAGGACCATCTTGCTCAACACCAACCGCGCTTCGCGGAACTGGTACGCCGTCAGTTTGGCGCGCGGTGCGTTGGCGGCGATGCGTTCCCAGAGATCGGGGCGGAGCCTCTCTCGAACCGTCTCGTACAGGCTTCGTGCCCTGTATGCGCGCAGGAACGCGTAGTCGACGATCACCACTCGATGGATGAGGAGCGCCGGCACTGTGTCGATCACGTTCCTGCGGGCGACTCCGCGCGCCGAGAGATGCTCGGTCATGGTGGTGATCCAGCTCGGGTAGTCGTTCCCCGATGCGGCTGACCACCGCTCTTGCCAGCCGGTTCCGGGGAATGTGGAGAGCCACTCGAGGATGCCGCGCAGCGCGATCGCGGCCCGCTCGCCGCGTACCGGGTGATTCCGCCAGCGAAGGTCTGCCTCCACGGCGGCAAGCACCTCATCGATCGAGTGGCCGTCGTGGTGTCCGTGAACGCGCTCGGGGCGGACGGTCACTGAGGGAGTTGCCACTGTCGTCAGCACAGATCCTCACCGCCAAACAGAACAGACATGTCATGGTCCCGGTATCCCAGCGACTTCCCCGCGAGGGGGTGTGGTGGTGAAGGCCTGCTCAGGTGCTCGAGTACACGCGACGCCACCTGGACATCTGATTCGTGCAGGTACACCTGGACGGTCGTGGCGATTTGTCGGTGGCCGAGGATTGTCTGAACGTCACGGAGCGAGAGCTTCGAGTCGTCGGCCATACGTCGTGCGGCAGTGTGCCGCAGATCGTGCATGCTCCAGTTGGTTCCGAGCGCGACGTTGGTGCGACGGAAGACGCCTCGGAGCGTTTCGTAGTTCATCGGTTGGCGGGACGCACCAGCCCGACGATTGCGGACGCGAAGGGTCCACCACAGTGGGGCGTTCGGTTGCACATCATCGATCTCGGACAGATACAGGCGGAGCCACAGCAGCGCCTCCGCGCTCACAGGTAGCCATTGTTCGTCCCGTGAACCTTTACGAGTCACCCGCACCAACTGCTCGCCCCAGTCGACGTCGGCCATCCGCATCCCGAGGATCTCCCCAGCTCGGGCACCATTGCTGACCGCCATCGACAGCAGTGCCCTGTCGCGATTGGAGGTGAGCGCACCGAAGAGCCGAACCCATTCCGGATCGGGAAGGACCCTCGGACGACGTTTCGGTATGGGCGGGTTGTAGCGAAGCCGGCCGTCGGTTCGGAATGATTCGAGGGGGTTGTGGTGCGCATGGGCGCGCCGGCTCGCGTTGCGCAACTGGACTGGGTTTACCAGGGGCCCAGTCCCTTCGATGATGGCCCATTCGTAGAAGGTGCGCAGCACCGCATTGCTGTGGCGGATGGTCCGCGGCTTGTAGCGGTCGTCGAGGTACTGCTTGCGTGTGACGGCGTTGATCGTGCCCGCGGTCGAGACGGACACGGTCCGCCGACCACTTTCCGGCTTGATGGCATCAGACAACCAGAGAACGAACTCGCGCAGGTCTTCTTGTGTGGCACGGTTCCACGGCCGGTCGATCACACGCAACCAGCGCCACCATCGCAGCAGGTCATACGCATAGCTCCGAACCGTCCCGGCGCGGTGACCACGAGTGACCAACTCCTTCAGAAACTCGCCGACCGGCTCGATCTCACGATCGTCCGGTCCAACCAGAGACCAGAACGGAACCCCATCTACTGGGTTCACACGACCCCAGGCCGGAAGCCTCGTCGGCACACCCTTCGCGTCTTCACGGTTCACGGACACTCCCTTCAACAGTGCCCTCGACAATGACCACGCTGACCGCCCCCGCCTCGATCGTCCTCGGCGTGTCCGAACTTAGTCCGGTCAACATCCCGTGGGTCGTGCCTGGTTGTCCGGCGGTGCCGAAGAACAACGCATACAACGACCACAACAGCGCCGCGGTGGTGCCGACCGAGATGAGGGTGTCCATGGTGGCCGCACCGTGGCGCAGGTTGAGCAACGCGGCGCC
>NZ_JAUZVK010000041.1:0-19546 GCF_031844505.1 Gordonia sp. AC31 | reverse complement strand
GCAACGAATGGACGCCGAAATGACCGGGAACCGCCAGCGTCACAACAGCTCCCAGCCACAACAACGCAAACACGACCTGCGCAGCCGGCCAGGCCACCAACACCCAACGAGCATCGATCCGGCCCTGCACCCGAACCATCCATCGAGGCCACAACCAGCCCAGCACACCCGCGGCAACAACTAACACCACCGCTGCACTCATGGACGCTCACCCATCGTTCGCCTCGATCCTCGACGCCCCGCCGTCGTGCTCGCTGAGACCCACGCTCAACACACCTTCCCGACGGTCCGCCGCCTGCACCACCAGCCAGTATGCCCCAGGGACTCGTCCGTGACACCGCAACTCCAGCACCCACCACGTCGCCAACTACTAGGCTCTATAGTAGTTAGATGACGCGGGTTGACCCGCCTGCGCGTACTAGTTCGAGGGATGCGCCGTGACCGAGAACCCGAGGGGGACGCACTCGCCCCCGGACGACCACCGTCGTCAGTATCTGCACGCCATGCGCGACGTCTACCGGGCACCCACGCCATACTCGGCCCACCAGTTCTTCCACCGCGCCCATCACCTCAGCGTCACCTCGAACCGACGCCGCCACCTCGCCGCACACATCGGTCTCGTCCGCCACCTCGCTGCGATCGGCGACCTCGCCGGGGCGCGTCGCCACCTCGGTACCGTCCTGATCTCCCTCGTCCTCCAAAAACATTGCGGCCAAAAGCCTTCACAGCTTTCCAACCCCATCCAGATGTCGTGACCACGACACCCCCCGGAGGGTCGGGATGACCCTCTACCCGGGTTGCGCCACCATGCCGATCACCCACACCACCCAGAGCCGGCCCCGCCCGAACTCAGTACCCGCACGAAAGTCGTAGCCGATTTGCCTGCTTCGAGCCCGTCCAACCGCACCGCTGCGGTCGTTTTCGCAGTCGTCGCCATGCTGACTGTGTTGATCGGCTGCTCCACCGAGGAACAACCCACATCCCCACCACCGCCGGCCACCTCAGCAGAGATGGCCACAACACTGACCCCAGAACTCGACCACCTCCACGCCCTGCACATCCGCGCCGACGGCACCATCCTCGCCGGAACTCACACCGGCGTAGTCGCCCTCACCGCAGACGGCACCACCAGCCGGGTCGGCGTCTCCGACGACGACTTCATGGGACTGACCGGAGTAACTGGCTCAGATCGGCTCTTCGCCTCCGGCCATCCAGGTCCAACGAGCTCAGCACCCAACCCGCTGGGACTCGTCGCCAGCGAAAATGGCGGGCAAACATGGACACCGAGATCGGTGGCCGGCGACATCGACTTCCACGCGCTCGCCACCAACGGACAACTACTCGTAGGCTTCGACGGAATCAACGGCCTGCTCGTATCGACCGACGACGGGACAAGCTGGAGCCCTGGCGCGCCCCTGGCCGCAGCAGCACTCGCGATCACCGACCGCGGCGTCTGGGCGACCACCCCCGCCGGGTTGCAACACAGCGCCGACGACGCCCAGACCTTCACAACCGTCCCCGGTGCGCCGGCCCTAGCACTCCTGGCGGCCGCACCCGATGGCACGCTCTGGGGCATCGACACCGCCGACACCGTCTGGCGCAGCCCAGACGGCACACACTGGGAACAACGCAGCACCATCGGCACTGTCACCGCGCTGGTCGCCAGAAACGCCGAAACTGCATACGCCGCAAACGCGCAATCGCTCTACACGCTCAGCTAACGGACTCGTGGAGAGCATCGAAGGAAGGAAGCGACTGAGATCCGGAAGCGCTTTAGATCACGCCCACTCCACAAGCCGGATCTGATAGAGGGTGGTGCCCGGCCAACCTAGGCGGTTCTCTCGACCACCTGACGGCACCCAGCACCGCCATCGTTTTCTTCGAAGACGTCACCGGCGTCATCGTCGAGACGAGCAGCCCCGACTACCACCCCACGAACTTGCTGCGTATCTCAAAGATCACCTTGGGCGGGGACTGCCATCGAAGGCCGCCAGCAATGCCGGACCAGTCACACTGCGCGAAGCCACTCTGCGACTGAGCGTAGGATACACGTCCTACTTCAACACGTCTCGTTACCAGTTATTATCGTTGCGAATAGACCTGAATCGTACGACCAGCGCCTACGCGGGGCCTGATAACTGCGCTGCCGCCCCGTGCGGGGTCGGCGCCTCCGGATCGACGACTCGGGCGTCGGTCGACCACCTCGGATGCGAAGCGAACGTCGGACGCCCGCAGCAGCTGGAGGTGGTCGCTTACCATCGTGATGTGCCCATTGTCGTGACCTTCTGATGCGGAGGATTTCCGGTGAGCTCGAGGCGTCGGTCCTGGGCCTTCTCGGGCGGCACCCCGAGCTGTCGGTGTCCGAAGTGCGGAGGTTGCTCGACGACGAGCTCGCGCACACCACCGTGATGACCACGCTGGGCCGGCTGCATAGCAAGGGTGTCGTCGAACGTGAACGGCGGGGGCGGTCGTTCGTGTACCGCCTCAGCGCCCCGCTCGAGGAGCTGCCGGCCCTGCGGGCGGCGATCCGGATGCGGTCGGAGCTCGACGCCGGTCAGGCTCGGGCGGATGTGCTCGCCAATTTCGTCGACGCGCCCGATCCGGCGGACGAGCAAGTGCTTCGAGAACTGCTCGATCGCAGCGACCGGTGACCGGCTTCGTGGCGGTGGCCGCGGCGCCGTGGTTGTTGTCCCTGGCCCTCGGGGCCCGGTGGCTGCGCGTGGGACGCCAGGCCCCGCCGGGGTGGACGGTGGCGACGACGTCATCGCTCGCGGTGCTCGCGGCCTGTGCGGTGCTCGCCTCGCTCGTTGCGGTGATCGCGGTCCTGGCGTCGTCCTCACACGGGTGTATGCGCGTTCTCGCCGTCGTTCCCGCTGCGTACGCGGTGTGGCGAGCGGTGGTCGCCGCGGGGCACGTGCGACGTGTGGTCCACAGCGTCAGGTCGACGGCACGGTTCGGCCGAGCGGCGGCGTCGAGCGACGGAGTCGTCGTGGTCGAGACGTCCGCGGCGGACGCGTTCGCCGTGCCGTCCGGCGGTGGCGCGGTGGTGATCACCACCGGCCTAGTCGACGCCCTGTCCGACGACGAAATCCAGGCCGTTGTCGATCACGAACGCGGACATCTGCGTTTCCGCCATCCGTGGTGGATTCAGATGGCCGAGATCTCGGCGTCCTTCGATCCCCTTCTGCGACCGGTCGTGACGCAGGTCCGAAACGCCGCCGAACGGCACGCGGACGAGTACGCGGCACAGCGCACCGACCGGCGGACGGTCATGACAGCGCTGGCGCGTACCGCACTGGTCTGCGCCCGAACAGGCCCGGTTCCGCCGTCGCCCGTGGTTCGAGGCACCGGGGGCGACGTCGCCGCCCGAGCCCTCGCGCTGAGCGGTCCGCCTCCCCGCGGGCAACGCGCCCCTCTCGTGGTCGCCCTTGGAGCGGTGGGAATCACGGTGGGGATGCTGATCGCGGTTCTCGGCGACGTCACCCAGGACGTGGTGTCACCCGAGTACGGGGAAGCTCCGACCACGATCGGACAGTGAGGACCGCACCTGCCGAACCGACGCGGCGTCGTCACACGCCCGCGGATCCCAGTGCCTGCCCCACGAGGTAGGTCACGATCATCGCCGCTGCGCCACCGCAGACCACCCTCGCTACAGCGCGAGTGCGCGGGGCACCTCCGAGGTTTGCGCTGATCACCCCGGTGAGCGCGAGAGCACCCAGGACGGCGAGGAACGTCAGGGGTATCCGCACCGACACGGGCAAGAGCACGATGGCGAGCAGCGGAAGCACCGCGCCGGTGAGGAAGGCGAGCGCCGATGCGCCTGCCGCCTGCCACGGGTCGGTGAGGGCGTCGGGGTCGAGGCCGAGTTCGGCGTCGACGTGAGCCGCGAACGGATCACGTGCGGTCAGTTCGGTCGCCACTGCCAGGGCCGTTTCGGGCGAAAGCCCCTTCGCCCGGTACAACGCGGCGAGTTCGGCGAGTTCCTGCTCGGGATTCTCGCGGAGTTCGGTCCGTTCCTGATCGAGCATCGAGCGTTCGGCATCGCGTTGACTGCTCACCGAGATGTACTCCCCGAGTGCCATCGACACCGCACCCGCGGCGATACCGGCGAGGCCGGCGGTGAGAACGGGCCCGCGTTCGGCGGTGGCCGCGGCGACACCGACGACCAGGCCCGCCGTGGACACGATGCCGTCGTTGGCGCCCAACACCCCGGCGCGCAGCCAGTTCAACCGGCCGGGCGCTGTCGCGTGCGGTTCACCGCTGTGCGACCCCGCACGTCCATCGGCCCTGTCTGCGCTGCCGTCGGAATGCCGGTCGTCGTGGTCCGTGCGGTCGTGGTCTGCGCTCACTCGTCCGAGTCCGGTGTCGCCGTTGACGCTGTCGAGACGTCGCCCCAGGTGGCGCGCGCACCGGAATCACCGATGCGATACACCTGAACCATCGTGGCCACGCCGACCACGATCGCCAACACGACCACCGCGACGGACAATGCTCGCCCTGCCGACCCCCCACGACGCTCGCGAAGATGAACGACGACGAGTGCTGCTGCGACTACCGCGAGGGCGACCGAGAAGTACACCATCGAATCGCCGAGTTCGGTATGAGTGTGAACGGCCTCGGACCGGGGCACGCGCTTCTCGAGCCACTCACCGGCTTCGGTGGTCAGCGGCGTCAGGACCGCTGTGATGGCGGCGAGAGCGGCGATCAGCCAGACCAGGCGGGCGCGAACGGGTCTCGCGACGGCAGCGGCGATCGCGAGAATGGCCGTCAGCGGCGCCAGGACGACGATGAAGTGGACCAACAGGATATGGGCGGGTAAGCCATTGAACGTCAACACACGGAACTCCTGATGCTCGTGAGCGCGGCACGGCGTCGCGCATCCATACTACAGGGACTGTAGTAGTAACGATGCGGCATGGACGATCGAGCTCCGGGCCCTGGCCGTGCTGACGAGCACGTTGCCCCCAGGTCCGGAGGCCGCGAAGAACGCTGAAGACGTCGATGCACAGCGCCTTCGCGGTGCCGCTGCCGGGAGCGTTCCTCAGGCGTTGTGGACGAGACGCGCGTTGATCGGCTCGATGATCCCGATCCGGGTCGATGCGTTTGCCGTCGATGGCCGTTTGGCTGTCGCCGTGGCGCGGTCCACGAGGTCCGCATCATCGGAGGCGGAGCTTGACCCGGTTCTCCGGACACCTGATCTGTAGCGTTGCTACTGCAGGAGAGGAGTCCGAGCCATGCCCGCTGCACATCCAGAGGAGTTCCGTCGGCGCGCGGTCGACCTGACACGTCAGCCGGGGGCGAGTGTCATGCGCGTCGCGTCCGACCTCGGCATCAGTGAGTCGTGTCTGCGCAGGTGGATGAAACTCGACGACGTCGATGCCGGTCGCGTCGACGGTTTGTCGACGAGCGAACGCGCGGAGTTGGCTCAATTGCGGCGGGACAAGAAGCGCCTCGAGACCGAGGTCGAGATACTCAAGCGTGCGAGTGCGTATTTCGCTCGGGAGAACATCCTCCCAAAATAGGGTTCCGGCTGGTCCACGAATTGGCCGCGGACGGCTTCCCCGTCGCGGTGACCTGCCGAACGCTCGAGGTGTCGAGGTCCGGATTCTACGAATGGCGACATCGATCGCCGTCCGTACGCGATATGTCGGACGCGTTGTTGGCCAACAGCATCCGCGATATCCACGAAGGCTCACGAGGGTGCTACGGCGCGCCGCGGGTGCACGCCGAACTGCGCCTCGGTGCAGGTGTTCGCGTAGGACGCAAGCGTGTTGCACGGGTGATGCGCATTCTCGGTCTCGCCGGTATCGGTGCCCGACACAAGACTCATCAAGACCTGATCCGGATCCTTGATCGCGGCACGCACTTAGCCTCGATCCACCGACGTCGGGCATGACGGAGACGCGCCTGTTGGCGTTGCTCCTCAAGCTGCCGCGCGGTGTCCGCGGCAAGTAACCGGATTGAACTGAGGTGTCTGCTGCGCGGATGGTGACGGCGGAATCGAGGCGGACGACGTCGGCTGGAGCCTGCGCGGTAGGGACGCGGTGGACGCGACTGGGGTGACCGACAATTCTCGATACCGACCTGTCCCTATCCGCCGGACTGGTGTGAGACAGCCGAAGCGGTGACAGTCCTCGTGGCCTACTGCCGCTGAATCCGAGCTACTCGCGGGCAGCGGTATGCGACTGAGTCGAAATGACGTGGGCGACGGGCCAAGTCTTGCTGAGGTCAGTCAGGACGAGGTCGGCTCGGAAGCCTTCGGTCAGCGCGCCACGGTCGCAGAGACCGACACAGGCGGCCGGGCCTGAGGTGATCAGTCGAACGGCGTGTGGGAGTGAGAGGACGCCGTCGCGCACAAGTCGCACTGCGGCTGGGAGCATAGAGGAGGGAAGGTAGTCACTGGCCAGGGAGTCGGCCACACCGGCGACGACGAGCTCGGCTGCCGAGACGTTCCCGGTGTGGGAGCCGCCACGGACGACGTTCGGGGCGCCAGCAACGACGAGCATGCCTCGGTCGCGGGCGGCACGGGCGGCGTCCAGGGTCGTTGGGAACTCCGCCACGGTGCAGCCGCGGTCGGCGGCAGCCGCGACGTCTTCCGGGGTGGCCAGGTCGTGGCCGAAGAGCCGGATGTGTCCGGCTCGGGCCAGGTCGCCCAGCCACGTGAGGGCGCGGTCGCGCACGGTGAGACGTTCGGCGCGGGTGCGACGCCACCGATCGACGTGGTCGACCGCAGCGGCCTCGGTCATACCCTCGTTGGTGATCAGCCACCGCTGCATGGTCGTGGGGTCGGCGAACTGCCCCTGCCCCGGTGTGTGGTCCTCGTGCGAGACGATCGGCACCCGTGCGCGTTGGGAATCATCCGGTGTGGTGATGCTCCGAAGCCTTTCAGAATCCGCGGAGTCGTCGAGTGCGGCCAGCTCCGTTGCGAGCAGCGTCCGGCCGTACTCGCAGCGGGCGTCCAACCGGTGCAAGACCTGGTGGTCGACCTGGGTGTCGTCGGCATGACGCAGCGAATCGGACAATTCTGCGGCAGCGGGGGAACCGATCGTCGTTCCCACGATGGAGTGCTCCTGGAATGCAAGGCCGTGGAAGGCGGTCGTGATTCCTGCCGCGCGTAGACGGCCGCCCGCCGACGTCAGTGCGAAGGCAGGGTCTAGGACGACGCCCGGTCGCGGCCGGGTCTCCCGCGCGAGGATGTCGGTGTGGACGTCGACCAGGCCCGGCAGCAAGTGGGCGCCGTGGGCGTCCAGGGTGCAGCCGGCACCCGGCGGGTGTGGGCCCACCTCGGCGATCCGACCCTCGCGCACCACCACTCTTGCGTTGTCCTCCACCCGATCGGGTAGCACCGCTGTGACGTGGCCGATCACGAAATCTGTCGGCGGCCAGCACGAGTTTCCGAAGGTCATGACGACACATTCTGACAGGGCCCTATGGCCGTCGCATGAACGCGGAAGTCATCGGTCGTTCACCGGCATCGGATGGTCGGACGGGGTTCACTCACCGTTCTCTCAACCCTGATCGTCCGTTCGTAAGTCCTCTATAGGTTTCGGGGTGTTCGACCAAGTCCTATAGAGGGGTTTTCATGATCGATCTCGTCGAGGTGAGCAAGACCTACAAGGGGGGCGTGCAGGCGCTGCGCCGAACCGACCTGACGATCGAGGCCGGGCAGGTGACCGTGCTGCTCGGTCCTTCGGGAGCCGGCAAGTCGACGCTGCTGCGGTGCATAAATTTGCTCGTGCAGCCCACCACCGGGACTGTGCGTGCCGCCGGTCTCCCGGCACTGGACTCGCGCCGTGCATTACGACGGCATCGCCGGCGCACTGGCATGGTTTTCCAGCACCACCACTTGGTCCCGCGGTACACCGCGCTGCGCAACGTGCTGCTCGGCCGAGTCGGCTACCACAGTTTCTGGCACGGTCTCCTGCCCGCTGGTCGCGCCGACGAGCGCATCGCCCTCGAGGCGCTCGACCAGGTTGGTCTGCTCGACAACGCGCTCACCCGGGTCGACAATCTCAGCGGCGGCATGCAGCAGCGCGTCGGCATCGCCCGCGCACTCGCCCAACAGCCGCAGCTGATCCTCGCCGACGAGCCGGTTGCCAGCCTCGACCCGGCCACCGCAGGCCGGGTGATGGCGCTGTTGCGCCGTGTCTGTCACAACAACGGCATCACACTCGTCGCCAGCCTCCACCAGGTCGACCTGGCCCTTGAGCACGCCGACCGCATCGTCGGCCTCGCACACGGCGAGATCGTGCATGACAGCCCCGCGTCCGATGTCACCGATGACGCCATCCGACTCATCTACGAAGGCGTCACTGAGGAACCCAACGGGGAATCCGACGGCGACGCCGTCACCAGTACTGTCACCGGCCACCTCGCTGCTGGTGTCCGCTGACCGGAAGCTGTTCGCATCACCCGAATCACATTCACCAGATCCTGGAGTTCTTCACAATGACCAGACCAGCCCGTTCCACAGTTGCCGCCCTGGCGGCGCTGATCTCTTTCGCGCTTGTTCTCACCGGCTGCGGCTCCGGCTCCACCTCCGAGCCTGCCGCCGGCGAGGTGCCTGAGACCCTCCGCGTGGCCCTGCTGCCCGACGAGAACGCGTCTCAAGTGATCCAGGACAACGAACCGCTCAAGGAATACCTAGAGGACGAGTTGGGCGTCGAGGTCGAACTCATCGTCACCACCGACTACTCCTCGATGATCGAGGCGATGACCCGCGGCCGGTTGGAACTGGCCTACTTCGGGCCATTGTCCTACGTGCTCGCCCAGGAGCAGGCCGACATCGAGCCCTTCGCCGCGCTGCAGGAGGAAGAAGGCGCTGCCCCCACCTACCAAGGGGTGTTTCTCGCCAATGCCGACTCCGGCATCACCACACTCGACGACGTCGCTGGCAAGACCGTCGCGTGGGGAGACCCGGCCAGCACCTCCAGCCACCTGATACCCAAGGCCATGCTCGCCGAGGAAGCAGACCTGCGCGTCGACGACGGCGATTACGAAGAACAGCACGTCGGCGCCCACGACGCGGTGGCGCTGGCAGTGCAGAACGGCAGCGCCGACGCGGGCGGCATGAGCCTGCCCATCTACGAGCGCATGGTCCGAGACGGGACCATTGACCCTGAGGTGGTCGTGACCGTCCAGAAGTCCGAGCCCTACTACAACTACCCGTGGACTATGCAGACGAACCTGCCCGAGGACTTCAAGGCAAAAGTGCGGGCGGCGTTTTTAGAACTCGACGACGATGCCGTGCTCGAGCCGTTCGAGGCCGCCGGTTTCGGACCTGTGACCGATAAAGACTACGACGCGGTGCGCGACCTCGCGCCCCTGCTGGACATCGACCTGGCGGACTACCAGTGACGGCCGACACTTTGCCGGACCCCGTCGAGGAACGGCGGGAAGAACAGTACCGGGGCATCTCGCGTCGGGTGCGGATCAGCTGGGGGCGCAACAGCGCCGCCATGGGCGTCGTCGGCGTCCTTGTACTGGTGTGCGTCTGGGCGGTGGGACTACTCGACGGCGAACGGATGATCACCGGACTGGCCGACATCGCCGACCTCCTGGGCGACATGTGGCCCCCGGACTTCACCCACATCAACCGGTGGTGGGGCCCACTGTGGGATTCGATGTCGATGAGTATCGCGGCCACCGCACTGGCGGTCCTGCTGTCGGTCCCACTCGCGCTGCTCGGGGCCCGTAACACCTCCCCGCACCCCACCGTCTACGCGGTCGCGCGCCTGGTCCTCAACACCCTGCGATCGGTGCCCGAGCTGATCATGGCGATCGTGTTCGTCGCCGCCGTCGGCTTCGGCGCCCTTCCCGGCGCACTGGCACTGGGTATCCACTCCGCCGGCATGGTCGGAAAGTTCTTCGCCGACTCGATCGAACGCGCCGATCAAGCATCCGTCGAGGTCGCCCGCGCCGCCGGAGCCACCCGGGCACAAGTGATCCTGCACGGCATCCTGCCGCAGGTGCTGCCCCAAATGGCCGACGTCACCGTCTACCGGTGGGAGCTCAACTTCCGCGCCTCGGTAGTCGTCGGCGTCGTCGGCGCCGGCGGCATCGGATTCGAGCTGATCGCCGCCCTCCGCACCCTCCAGTACCAGGAAGTCTCCGCAATCCTGCTCGTCATCCTCGCCACCGTCACCGTGGTCGACGCCCTCGGCGGAGCATTACGAAGAAGGTTCCAATGACAAACGCGTCCGCGCGCCCGGTGGTCGTTCTCACCCACCGGGTGCATCCCCAGATCCTCGAAATGCTCGGCCGCGAGTGCGACGTGGTGCCGAACCAGCAAGACGACAGCCTCCCGGCATCCGAATTGCGACGCCGAGTGGCACACGCCGACGGGCTGATGGCGTTCATGCCCGACCGGATCACCGCGCAGTTCCTCGACGGTTGCCCGCGACTGCAGGTGGTCGCCGGCGCACTCAAGGGCTACGACAACATCGACGTTAGCGCCTGCACCGAGCGCGGCATCTGGCTCACCCGAGTCGAGGACTTACTCACCGAACCCACCGCGGAATTGGCAGTCGGGCTGCTGATCGGCCTCGCTCGACACGTGGCGACCGGTGACCGCACCGTGCGAGCCGGTTTCCGCGGCTGGCGGCCGGTGCTCTACGGACGCACACTCGTCGGCTCCACGATTGGCATCGTGGGCGCCGGCGTACTCGGCCGGGCCGTGGCGCAAATGCTCGCCGGATTCAATCCCCGACTTCTTTACCACGACCCCGATCCGGTGCCGTCCGCAACCGCGGCGTCGATCGGTATGGAACGGGTGGAACTCGCCGAGCTTCTGCAGCACAGCGACTCCGTGGTGGTCTGCGCCCCCCTGACGGCGGACACACTGCACCTGCTCGACCACGAAGCGATGACATCGATGCGACCCGGAGCGCTGCTGGTCAACGTCGGACGAGGCTCAGTGGTGAACGAAGGCGCAGTGGCCGAACTCCTGCGCAGCGGACACCTCGGCGGATATGCCGCAGACGTGTTCGAATTCGAGGACCTCTCCCGACCCGACCGCCCCAGCGGCCTGCACACGGACCTGATGGAACTGACAAGCCATACCCTCTTCACCCCGCACCTCGGATCTGCGGTCGCGTCGGCACGCTTGGCGATCGAGGAGCACGCGGCGAGATCCATCCTGCAATCACTCGCGGGAAAAGTGCCCGACGGAGCAGTCAACGATCCGCCACGAAACCTGTCGACCTCCTTCGTTCCCGCAGTATGATCACGCCCATCAGCGACGCCGCACCCGTCAAAACCAGTCCTCGGGTACCGGTGTACCTTTCCGCCGCCGACGCACTCGCCGAGCAGATCGCCAACCAGCCCGTCGGCACCCGGCTCCCGTCAGAAGACGAACTAGCCCGCACCTTGGGCGTCAGCCGGCTCACCGCCCGAGCCGTACTGACCGAGCTGGAGAGGCGCTATCTCGTGCGCCGTCGGCAGGGCAGCGGCACCTTCGTGTCCCGACGCATCGACTACACCATCAGTCGACACATCCCACCGTCCTGGAGCGCAAGCGTCCGCAAAGCCGGATTCGCCCCAGACGTTCGCACCACCGGGTGGCGACTCGAGACCCCACCCGCCGAGGTCCGTGACCGCATGAAAGTGGGAGCACGCAGACAACTGCTCGCACTCTCCCGTAACCGATACATCGACCACGAGCTCGTCGGCTACGCAGACACCTACCTCGACCCCCAACTCGTCCCCGACCTACCCCAGATCCTCGACCCTGCCGGCTCGTTGCACGACACCCTGGCCACCCACTACAAGCTGGAACCCGAGCGCGGATGGTTCGGCGTCGCCATCGACCCGGCGCCACCCCACGTCGCCGAGCACCTCGAACTGAGCGGCCGCCCACCGGTCATCTCTATCCGGTCCCGCACCGATGCCGCCGCACGCAACCACCACCCCGTGGAACTCACGATCTCCTGGCTTCGAGCCGATGTATTCCGAGTCGAGGTCGACTTCGACACCACCTAATCAGGACGACAAACCCATCGCCCGCCCCGAATAACCGCAGTCACCAGGGGACTGCGGCCCCGGAAGGGCCGTCTTGTTTCTTGGAAGGTCGAGGGCGGAGATGCATGGTTGCTTCACGTCCACCGTTCGACGAATGCACGCACAGCGGTGTTGGCGATGTCGGGGTGTGATGCGGTCAGAAAGTGCTGCCCGCCGTCAACGATCTGGAGTTCGGCTGATGGAGATTGCGTGAACTGTGAAATTCCATGCTCGGCGTTGGCGACGGAGTACACCTGGTCGGCGGTGCCTTGCAGCCACAACACTGGGTATTTCACTTCGTTGAGGCGTGCCTCGAGGCCATCCCGGTCGCGGAGATTGATCGTGCTCGTCCGGAGTCGGCGCCGGCCCTCGTCTCCGGTGTAGTTGGCGCGGTAGGTTTTCAGCCAGAAGTTCCGTTCTTCGTCGGAGACATTCTCGCCGAAGCCGGCGCCAAGGACGGCGATAACGAAATCGTCGTCTACCACCCAGTCGTCACTGACTGGCGCCGATAGTGCATCGATGGATGGGCTGCAGAATTCTGACCCGTTCCAGCACCCTCTATCCATGCTGGCCTGGCTCTCGAAGTCCATGGAGGTGCCAAAAATTACGATCCCTTGGATCGTATCCGGAGCGATGGAGAATGGCGCCCGCGTGTTCTGGGTGCTTGGCAAGGAGGTTGACCCTGCCGCAGTGCTCGCCCGCGCTCACTTAGAGGGGCTACCCGCCGTTCGGATGCATCATCACATCACCACGGCATTGAAACGGTGCGGGCCGATGTGCGGAGACGGGAGACGTGGGACGAGTGACACGGCAGGGTGATCTGATACGCGCCCTTGGCGAGGGTCCAAGACGGGAGACAGTTCTCTGGGTGAGACGCGCGGACTTGCGTGTCGGATGACAACGTAGTTGGGAGTAGGGGCAGCTACTTGGGAGCGGTCGACCCGCCCGCATCTACATGCGGACGTATGCGGGCGAGCTGATTGGTGTCAGCGATTGTGAGACTCCCAGGCGGATCGGCGCAGTGACTGCGCCTGGATGACAACTGATTTGGGAGTATGGAGATGATTCGTGCAGGTCACGGCGGGGCAGGTCTCATGTCCGTGTCACTGAGTCTCAACTAGGGTGTCAAAGTCCCAAGTGCCGTGTCATCCGACATTGCGAGCAGCCCGCGACCTGTAGCCCTGATCGGCGACCCGGAGCGTTAACTTAACATAAGGCAAATTATCGGCGAATCCTGTTGTGTACCAATGCGTTTTGTCACCAGTGACAAAAGTGTGCGGGAATCACGAGGTCTAACCACTTGGGGGCCACTATCTGTCGGGGCCGACCAGCATACTGGGCAGCAGGATCACGCACGATGCGGAGTGCATGACCTACCAGGAGGGGACGGATGGAATACGCGGCACTAGCGGTCATCGCTGTCATGGTCAGTTCGTTGGTGGTGACGCTCTATCAGCATCGCGACTCACGCCTGCGCGCCGACTACATCGCAGTGATACGCGCGATCCGGTGGTGGATGATCCCCGCAGCCCTCGCCCAGCTGGCGACCGTCGCGCTGGTCATGATCCTGCTGTTGAAGATCCCGGTCCTGCAATACGGCTGGTGGAACCTGCTCGGCGGCCAGGGCAACGCAGCGCTCGGACAGACCGGGTACAGCGGATCACTGTGGACCGCAGTAAGTGTGGCGCTTCCCGTCATGCTTTTCCTCGCCCTCCCGGCGCTGGCGCTGGGCGAAGAGGAACTGTTCCGCCGGCACACTGAGGACGACTCCCACGTCCGCCGCGCCGCACGCCAGGTGGGCTTCGGACTCATGCACCTCATCGTCGGTGTCCCCCTGGCCGCCGGGCTGGCGCTGACCATCAGCGGCTTCTACTTCATGGCCGTCTATCTCCACGCCATCCGCTCCACCGACCACCGGGCGGCAAAGCAGCACCTCAAACAGTGCATCGACCAGGGCGCCGAGCTGGCCGATACCGCGCACCGCGCAGAACAGAGCCTCAGCGAGCAGCTAACCCAGTTGAAGACCTGGATGAACGACGTCGAAGACGCCGAACGCGACATCGACCGCGTCCAGCGTGAACCACTCCTGCGGGCGGCCGCCGCGCACACCGTCAGCAACGCGCTCGTCGTGCTGACACTCGCTATCGTCCTGATCGTCGCGCTGCTCTGACCACACAACAGTCCGCAGGGTGCGCGCCAGGCGAACAGCTACTCAGCGGGCTCGTCGACGATCGAGCCGGCCGGGATCGCTTGGAGGGTTTGTGTCTCGTGTTCGGCGGCTGTCCGCTCAGAGTTGGATGGCTGAAAGCTACGCGGGCGCCGACATGCGGGCTGGCGCACCGCTCATGGTCACGAACCGAGGAGGTCGCGGTGGTGCTGACGGTGCAGAGCTGCACGAATTGTGCGGCCGGGTCCGAGCTCTTTGGCGATCGACATTTCGCCGACCATCAGCAGTGTCAGCCAACCGAGAACGGCTACTGTCCAACCTGCACCCACGAAGACACCTGGCGGCCACGAACTGGCGATGATCCGCCAGACCGCGCAGAAGGCGGCGACGAGCACGCCGACAGGCAGAAGGGCCACGCCGACGAATCCGATGACCCACTTGAACCGGGCGGGCGGCGGAGTAGGTCCGAGTTCAGGGTGCGGCTGCCAGCGCACCGCCCGAACGGGCTGTGTCGCTGCGTCGATGACCGCTGCCGCGCCGAATCTCGACCAGTAGACGAGGCCGCCCAGGAGCAGGATCTGCCAGACGAATCCGGCCGTTACCGCTTGATTCAACGCGCCCGCCTGACTCGCAAGACGGGTGCGACGTACATAGCCGGGTTCCCGACCCGCAACGGCGGGCCGGCGAGCTCGTAGCCGTGGGCTTTGATCGCGGCGAGTGTGGCCTTTTTTCGTCCGCGTCCCTCCCCCGGAACATCAAACTGATCGAGCACGCGCCTGTCCTGGTCGTTGTGTCCGTTCGCGGTGACGGTGACGGGCCCACCGGCTACATAGGACATCGCCATCGGATAGCCAGCCTCCATGGCATTGGCGCCCGACTCGCCGCCAGGGGTGAAGAGGTTGACGATGGTGTTGGTCAATCCGGTGAACATCAGGTTCCTCCTACGTCGCTTGTTGCCTGCTGTGCGGCGTTGTCCCAGGTCGTCGACTCGCAGCCACCGTTTCATGAAGGTCCGACAGTCTCGTTGAATCAGTCGGGCAGTAGGCGCGAGGCGGCAATGCCGAAGTGGTCGGCTATCCGGTAGAGCGTTCCGATGGTGATGTTCTCGCGCCCGGCCTCGATCGCCGACAGGTGGGTTCGGTGCACGCCAACAGCTTTGGCTACTTCGGCCTGCGTCTGACCGCAGCTGGTTCGCGCGTCGCGCACACGCTTGCCCAGCTCCTGAAGTCTCTCCACATGTTGACTATATCCCACACGTATGTAGACTAAAACCATCACCGCTGATGTTGGTGGTGAACCTTCGCTGCCGACTCGGGCAGAAACAAGAGTGGTCCGCGGGTGCTGGAACACCCACGGACCCGACGCACACCACGGAAAGGGCCGTGACATGCACCAATGCGCCACTCTAATCGAACAAGCCTCCGGCTATCTCGCCGCCGACCACACCATCCGCCGCATCACCCCGACCGCCCGACCGAACGCCGCAGCGGCGATCCTCGCGCACTACCCGCCGACGTCGGCGTTCGATGACGGATTCCGGCAGCGGCTTGTCGAGTTCACTACTACCCCCATGGCATCTGCCGATCACCGAAAGGGAAGGTAGGCCAATGCAGCTCACAACGTTGGAAGTCCTGGCCGACGCCACCCCCCTCAAGCTGGAAGCCCCTGAGCGCTTCATGCAACTGGCGTCCAACCTCGGATGGGGGGCCTCGATCCTCGGGGTGGTCATCCTGCTGGTGGCGGGCCTGCGAGCCGCCATCGCGAAGAAATCAGGCGAAGTCACCGACACCGTCGCTCCACTTGCGATCGGCGGTGTCATCCTCTCCTCCGTCGGACTCGTTCTGACTCTGGTCGGCCCCGATCCGGATCAGGACAGGCAACCGACCTCTACCGATGCGCCCCCCGCGCCGACGCCGCCGGCCCCGGTCGAGCAGGCACCGGTCGAGCAGGCACCGTCGGCACCCGAGGCGCCCACCGATTACACGACGCTGTGGATCATCGGCGGAGCCGTCGCGGCCAGCCTCATCGTCGTCGCTGTCGCGGTTCTCGCCTACCACAAAGTGAGCCAAGCACGTTCCCGCCGAGACATTCTCGTCAAGAGCACGCGCGCTCAATGGGCCAAAGCGGCCGACATCCTCGGCTCCATCGACGCTGACTACGCCGCCTATCACGCCGACCTCGCAGACCGGTTGTTCACCCGCCCACTCCTCGACGACACCAACGACCCGCGCACCGCGGCGTTTCTCGACGCCTACACCGCCGCCCACGCCGCGGCCTACGACTCCCGGCCACTGGACAAAGACCTGGCTGAGCGTGCCGTCGCCACTGCCCTGGCGGCCCGCGACGCATGGAGCAGTGCCTCACGCCACGCCCGCGAGACCGGGCTGAATATCCGACCGGCCAAGCGTGAAAAGCTCACCCGCGCCCGCAAACTGCTCGACCAGGCCCTGGACCCCACCATCACCGACGGCTACCGCGACACCCTGCTCGACCGCATCACCACCATGCTCGCTGACGCCGGCGCGCACCGCATCCCGCCCGTCCGGGCACTGGTCACCGAAGCCGTTCAGCGCCAACTCGACACCCCGGCCTGTCGGCCTCAGCTGCAACAATGACGCACTGAACGCACACCGACCCACGAAGGAGGCCCGCTGTGTGGTCCTACCTGTACGTCGCCGTCGTCCTGCACCTGGGCGGGCTCCACGTCCTCTCGAGGATTGGCTCAGCGCATCCCCACCACTCCCGAGGGCTGCGTGTGCTTGCTGCCACGGCTCTGGCGGCCTCGTCCGTCACGCTCGTGACCGGCGCAGTCCTCACCATCGCCTCCGGCCAATACCAGGCCGTCGACGCAACTTCGATCACCCTCATGGCGATCGTGTCCACTATCGTCAACGTCTTGATCCTTGGCCTGTTCGGGTTCTGGGCCGACCTACGCCGCGCGCTGGACGACCGCCGGCGGTCGTCCGGCCCTCCCGACATCGAATCCATTCCCTGACGAAGGGTCCGCATCTAGTGAACGGCAGGCCAAATCGCGTCGACACCGACCGCGCCGACCTCGTCGCGCACGTGGCCGAACGCATCCGTACCCACCCCGACCCCCTGCTGAGGGCACGCGCAGTCCAGATCATCTGCGTCAAGGAAGGCATGCAGGCGATCGACCGGTGGATGGACCCCAGAGGCGCTGTGATCGCTCACAACGAGCTACGCAGGCGGGTGGACGAGCTGGCCGCGTCGCGGAGCTGGCTGACCTCGAACAGGAGTTCCGCCTCAGCGGACAGCACCCCGCTCGACGTGGCGGCGATCTCGCCTTTTATGGCTTCTTCGGACTGTCGGGTCCGGCGGCATACCTCCTCAGCGCCTTCGCCTTCGAGCTGCCGCCGTCCCTGGACGGGTTGTTCAGCGTCGTAGCAATGGTCATGGCCGCTCTCACCCCCATCGCCGCCTACTGGAGCTACTACACCCTTCACCACTCCGGCCAGGATGCTCGCGGCTGGCAGGGCATAGTCGAACAGGCCGTCCACGCCGTCTTCGCCGGTCGCGACGACCACACTCCCGACCAGCCGTCCGTTGCCGGGGACGACGACCTCGCCCGGCGACGAGCCGCCGCCGCCCGCGCTCTCGAGGACCTGCTCGCCGCGTGGGGCCACTACAAACTCGACACCGAAGCCTGGTACCTCACCAAACCCCTGCTCCACGACACCACCGGCACCGTCGCCACCACGGTCGCCTACACCGCGATGGCCGACCTCACTGAGGCGGTCGAAGCCCTGCACGGAGACTCCCCGGCCAGCGACATCGACCGCGCCCTCGACCTCGCCGACCGCGCTTGGGCAGCCTGGCACGACGCCATCGACCACGCCGCCGCCGTCGGTCTCGACGACCGCAGCCCCACCGAACGCGCGGCGCTGCAACGCCTGAACAAACTCGTCACCCGACTCACCCACAGCAGCGCCGACGACCCCGACCTCGCCGCGGTCAAACGCGACATCACCCTCTGCCTGGACCGCATCCACACCATCTCGGTGTCCTGGGCCGACATCGCCGGCCTCCCTGCCCTCGACCAACGACTTATCCCCCAACTACCCAGCGGCATCACGCCATCCAGCCCCGACCATCACTTCGACGAGAAAGTCACCCAGTGACCCATACTGGCGACCGCGACCCCGCCCAGCAACGCCCAGTCCACGGGCTCGAACATGGGACCACCACTCCCACCGGCCAGCAGACGGTAGTGGACCTCGACGGCATCGTGGCCATCGCAACGATCACTGCCAGTGTGATCGGCCGTCCACTCACACCTGGCGAGTCATCCCGACTGAAAACCGCATGGACGCAGGCTCACCCACGCACCCTGCCCGCGATTGCTGACCAAGCACAGGCATTGACCGCCCCATAGCGGAAAGTCAGTGCCCGATCTGGTGCAGTAGCTGCGAGACCGGCACTTTCAGCGCTTCGGCGATACGTGCCAAGGTGATGATCGTCGCGCGGCGCGACCCGTCTTCCACCCCGCGCAGCATGTTCCGCTCGACACCGGCTTCCAGGCCCAGGGCGCGCTGACTGAGTCCGAGTTCCTCACGCCGGGCCGTGATCGCCTCTCCGAGTGCGCGCAGCAACGCGGGTTCGTCGATGTCGACGGCCATGAGGGGTCCTCTCCTGTCGTCCGCCCGCTCGATGGGCACGCCTGGTGCTGCTGAGCCTACCGGCGGCCTCGCCGGTATCCCGTCCCCTGGAGCGGGCGGCGCCGCTGGACTCACCGTCACTGAGGACCGCCCAGGATGGTCAGGGTCAGGTCGTCTTCGTCGACGAGCTCGTGGGACTCCTCAACTGCAAGCCAGTGATCACAGACGAACTGGTCACGGTCGGCATCGTCCATCGTGTCCCACTCCTGTGGGAGCGGCCCGACGTAGCGCTGCACCCTGCGCACCAGATACGACCGTTCGACAACTTCGGTGCGCGCCAGCTCGGGCATGGCCTGCTCCACGAGCGCGACCAGCGCAGCAGCCGCCTCGTGTTCAGCATCGCCGCCCACTGCGCTGTCGGCGGCTCGACGCCACCGCTCGATACAGGCCGCGATAGCGCGTGAGTACGCACTCATCGCCGTTGCCGCAGAGGTGCTTTCGGTGGTGACGACCATGACTCTCTCCTTCTATCGACCCTGACTATTGGTTGCCTATAGACTACCGCTAATGGTAGTCTATAGGCAACCACTTAGGGAGTGTTGAGGAAAGGGCCAGGACCATGGGTCACATCATCTCGAAGACAGCCGAACATCGACCGGCGCTGCGTCGCAGACGGTTTCGCCACGACAACCCGACTGCGCTGGACTTGTTCTCGGGATTCGGCGGATTCACCCAGGGCATCGAGGCCGCAGGCTTCGACACG
>NZ_JAUZVK010000040.1:0-19667 GCF_031844505.1 Gordonia sp. AC31 | reverse complement strand
GACACAAGTCGCTCAGCGGCAGCATGTCGGGTCGAGGACCTGCCGTAAAGCTTGCAGAGCGTCGGCGTGGGCCCGGTAGTAGACATTCATGCCGCGGCGCTGGGGCAGGACCATGCCGGCCTTCTTGAGTTGTCCGAGGTGGTGGCTGACCGTGGGCTCAGACAATCCGACAGCAGTCGCCAGGTCGCAGGTGCAGACCTCCCCCGCGGCATCGGTGAGCAGGATCGACATCAGCTTGATCCGCACTGGATCGGCAAGAGCTTTGAGCCGCAGGGCGATCTCCAGCGCCGCGGCGTCATCCAGCGGCGAGGCCGAGACGGGTGCGCAACAGATGGGATCGGTCATGTCGATGACCGGAAGCGTCTTGGGCATGTACCCAATCCTACCGACCTCATTGACATATGTCGAAGAGGTTGGCACTCTGGACCATGTCAGTAGTTCGATGTATGTCTCACAGGTGGAGGTAGTCATGTCGCGCATGCAGCTCGCGCTCAACGTCGATGATCTGGATCAGGCGGTTGAGTTCTACTCGAAGTTGTTCAATGTGGCACCGGCCAAACGCAAGCCGGGTTATGCGAACTTCGCGGTCGCGGAGCCGTCGTTGAAGCTGGTGCTGCTGGAGAATCCGGGTAAGGGCGGCACGATCAACCACCTCGGTGTGGAGGTCGAGTCCAGCGATCAGGTGCACGCCGAGATCGCCCGGCTCAGCGGCGAAGGCCTGTTCACCGAGGAGGAGATCAACGCCACCTGTTGTTTCGCGACCCAGGACAAGGTGTGGGTGACCGGTCCGGCAGGTGAAAAGTGGGAGGTCTACACGGTGCTGGCCGACTCTGACACCTTCGGGACCAGCCCAACGCTGTTGGCGGACAACGAGACCCCTGACTCTGATTCTGCGGTGTGCTGCGGTACCGCCGGCGCTGCGCAGCCCGGCCAGTCCACGGTGAGTGCGTCGACCGCTTGTTGCTGAGAGGCCATTCCCGCCGGTCGGCGGGCACCCCTGATGGTGCCCGCCGACCGGTTCAGGTGGTGTGGGTCAGGCGGGTGGTGAGGTCGGTGAGTCGAGCGGCGATGTCGTCGCGGATCAGGCGCATGCGCTCGACGCCGTCGATCCCGCGCAAGGAGGGTTCATCGGTTTCCCAGACCTCGACGACGGCCCCTTCTGGTGGGGCGACCTGCGCGGAGGTTCCCAGTACGACGGTCAGGTCCGCCTCGCGCATCAGGTCGTCGGTGAGCTGGCGAGGGGTGTGGTCACTGACGTCGACGCCGGCCTCGGCGAGTACCTGAGCGGACAGCTCGTTGACGCGCTTGCCGATCGCGGCGTCGGTGCCGGCCGAGGAGGCGTTGATCGTTCCGTCGGCCAGCGTGCTCGCCAAACCTTGGGCCATCACCGACTTGCCCCGATTGCTCACGCACACGAACAGAACCGAGTGTGGTGTGCTCATCGCACACTCGCGGTGTCGTCGGCGGGCGCGATCTCGGCCAGCAGGTCGACCACGAGCGAACGAATCTGATCGCGAATCGGGCGCACCGCATCGATGCCTTTGCCGGCAGGGTCGTCCAGGGCCCAGTCGCGGTAGCTGACGCCGGGAAAGACCGGGCAGGCGTCGCCGCATCCCATGGTGATGACCACGTCGGAGGATTCGACGGTGTCGGGGGTGAGGATCTTCGGTGCTTGGTCGGAGATGTCGATACCGACCTCGGCCATTGCCTCGACAGCGGCGGAGTTGATGGCGTCGGCGGGGGCTGACCCCGCGGAACGAACCTCGACCCGACCGCCGCCCAGGGCGGTCAAGAACCCGGCGGCCATCTGAGAGCGGCCGGCGTTGTGGACGCAGACAAACAACACACTCGGTGTCTGTGCAGACATGGGAGCAGCTTCCTTTTCGGTGTGACGGGGTTATGCGGGGTGAGGGGCGAGCTCGTCGAGCAACCGTTGAACGCGGGTGTCGAGGTCGTCGCGAATTGCGCGCACCCGATCCAACGGCAGGCCTTCGGGATCGGTGACTGTCCAGTCGAGGTACCGCTTGCCCGGATAGATGGGGCACGCATCACCGCAACCCATCGACACCACGACATCGGCGGCGGCGACGACATCGTCGGTCAGCGGTTTGGGGAAGTCGTTGCCCAGGTCGATCCCGATCTCGGTCATCGCCTCGACCACGGTGGGGTTGATCGAATGGACCGGCGCTGAACCCGCCGATCGGACATGGACGCGGCCCGGCCCGGTGGGTCAACAGACCTGCGGCCATCTGCGACCGGCCGGCATTGTGCACACACACGAACAACACCTCGGGCACGTCTTTGGCGATCGCCCCGTCGGATTGCGCCAGTGCACGCAACCGGTCGGCAGCGAACCGGCTCGCCAACGAGGTCAGATGCGCCTGTACCCGCGAGGTGCGGCGCAGTGCCGCATACGACTCGAAAACGCAGCGCTCCACCGTTTGCCGCGACACCACACCCTCGTACTTTGCGGCCAAGTCCGCGGCAATCCGACTGAGCACGACGTGGGGCATGAGCAGTTCGGGCTGTGCGCGATGCTCCCCTGCCGCCAGGCGCTGATCCAGGGTCGAGTCGTCCATCACCGTGCCTCCGTGACCGAGCTCGGCTGAGCTGTCGATTGTGGGGCGGTGAAGCGCTTACGCAACGCCAGCGAGACGTACACCAATCCCACGAGGACCGGCACCTCGATCAGCGGCCCCACCACCCCGGCCAGGGCTTGGCCCGAGGTGGCCCCATACGTTGCGATCGCGACCGCTATGGCCAGTTCGAAGTTGTTGCCCGCGGCGGTGAACGCCAGCGTGGTGGTGCGTTCATACCCGAGTTTCATGGCAGCGCCGAACGCGTACCCGCCGCCCCACATCACGGCGAAGTACACCAGCAACGGAATTGCGATCCGGACCACGTCGAGGGGTTGCGACGTGATCTGATCACCTTGCAGGGCAAAGAGAATCACGATGGTGAACAGCAACCCGTACAACGCCCACGGACTGATTCTGGGAATGAACTTCGACTCATACCAGTCGCGTCCCTTGCTCCGCTCCCCCAGATACCGGGATAGGAACCCGGCGACCAGTGGGATACCCAGGAAGATCAGCACCGATTTTGCGATCTGCCACGGCGAGGCGTCGATCGTTGTCTGTTCCAGTCCCAGCCAGCCCGGCAGCACCGAGAGGTAGAACCAGCCCAGGACCGCGAACATCACGACCTGGAACACCGAGTTGATCGCCACCAACACGGCCGCTGCTTCACGGTCGCCGCAGGCCAGGTCGTTCCAGATGATGACCATCGCGATGCACCGTGCCAACCCGACGATGATCAACCCGGTGCGGTACTCGGGCAGGTCGGCCAGGAAGATCCAGGCCAGCGCGAACATCAACGCCGGGCCGACAACCCAGTTGAGAACCAGCGACCCGATGAGCAGGCGCTTGTCCCCGGTCACGGTGTCGAGGCGGTCGTAGCGAACCTTCGCCAGTACGGGATACATCATGATCAGCAGGCCGATCGCGATGGGCAGTGAGACACCATCGAGCGAGATGGCCGAGAGCGCATCGTTCAGGCCGGGAATCAGCCGGCCCAGGAGTAACCCGGCGACCATGGCCACCCCGATCCACACCGGCAAGAACCGGTCGAGGGTGGAGAGCTTGCCGACGACCGCGGGATGCTCTGGTGTGTTCGTAGCGGTACTCACGCGGTCACCAACGTGTCTGCGGTGGGATCCGCTGAACTCAGAATCGACGAAAGGTGCTGCAACGCAGCAGGAATGACCCAGTAATACACCCACGTTCCCCGGCGCTCGCAGTCCAGCAACCCCGCCTGCCGCAACACCTTCAGATGATGGGAAATGGTGGGTTGGGACAGATCGAACGATTCCGAGATGTCACACACGCAGGCCTCCCCGCCGGCATGGCTGGCCACCAAGCTCAGCAACCGCAGCCGCACCGGATCACCCATTGCCTTGAACATGCGCGCGAGCTCCACTGTCGCATCGGCACTGAGCGGTTCCTGCACCAACGGCGTGCAACACGCCTCGCCTGCCACGACAGGCAACACCTTCTGTTTCGACATACGTCTATATTGACAGACCTCAAACCACCGAACAAATGAACATCGGCTGAACGCGAACCGCGCCGACGCCGCCCCTCGCGCGGCGCCCACCTCCCGCCCGAGGCGTGGCAACGACCGCGGCCGCCGCGAAGAACGCCGTTCCTGACCCGCCGATTGTTCTACGCCCTGACCTGCGCGGCAAGAGACTCCGACCGACCCGCCGCCACGCGCTGCGCTCCCATCGCGGCACCGGGCCGCTCTCCGCTCCTGCCACATCCGGCCAGCGCGCACAAGCGGCCAAATATCAGGAAAGGCCAAACCCGACCGGACGCCAAAGAAGTGTGGATCTGATGTCGAGCGAACGACGTTGCGACTGAACATAAATCGACACACGATGTGTGAAAACAGTTGCCTAACAATGAAATACGATGTATCATCGAGTAATGATGGTGAGGCCAATGACCAATATCGCACCGGCGAATATTGCCTCTCCGCCAGCCACCGCGGCCTGACCCGCAAGCCCCCCCACCGGGTGTCGCACTTGCCGTCGACGACACCCAACTCCGCAACGCCGAACAAGGAGAACCAGGATGAGCCGTCCATCCACCACCGCCGCCACCAACGACCACACCCAGTGGACCTTCGGTGGCCTCGCGATCGCCGCCGACAACGCCTCACTGTGGGCAACCCAAGCCGCAGCGGATCCCGCCGACACCGCCGCACCCCAGGTGCAGGCCACACTCGCCGACGTCGAGGGCGATCTCGTCGTCTCCATCGCCGTCCCTGACGGCCTCACCTACGTGGCCAACTTCGACGAGGGCGTCATCCAGATCACCATGGCCAACATCCATTCGGACTGCTGCCAGAGGTGCGGGGAACACTTCAGCGATCCGCACGCACCGGACTGCGAGATCGGCGCTGCCGAAGAGGCCGCGCTCGCCGCCCAGGACGACACCGCCATGCTCGCCGCCCTCGAGGCCCGCGCCGAACGGCGGCTGCGATGACCTACACCCTCGACGCCGCTCTCGCCGACATCACGGCCGCCACCGGGTTGGTGTTCACCTACACCACCTTCGGCCCGAAGCGCAGCGGGCACCTCGCCTACACCCGCACGCGCGATGCCGTGGTGATGATCGACAACGACTGGCAGGCACTCATCGACAACGGCGCCGGTGTCTTCGCGCCGAGCAACCCGCGCCGCCCGCCCGTCCACCCGATCGTCATCGCCGTCTACGAAGACGGTGACTTCGCCTGCTGCCCGCTCGTGGAAGTGTCCACCCGGGACGCTGAGGTCGCTGTGCTTCCCCACCTGCTCGACCAGGCCCTCGAACTGGCCGAGCGCGCCCGCCGAGAGCACAGCAACCTCACCGACGACTACGACGGCCGCGGCGACCCCGAACGACGTCACCAGGTGATCTGACCCATGCCCGCCGAGACCCCACCCGACCCGTCGGCGAGCGCCGCCGACCACGACGCCGTGGCACTCACCGATGGCCACGGGTGGGCCAGCGACACCGGCCACGCCGAGGTCCTGCTGCTCTCGGCGCTGCTGTGGGCCACACCCGCCCACCACGACGACCTCGCCGACATCGTCGGCCTGGTCCGCGCCGAGGACTTCTACGTACCCGCCCACGGAGCACTGTTCACGATCATCGCCGAACTCATCGCCGACGGCGCCCACCGCGCGCACGACGCCACCACCGTCGCCCACGAACTACGCCGCCAGGGACGTGCGGCCACCCTCGGCGCCGAGCACCTCACCCGTGCGCTCGTCGCGGCGACCTCCGCCGGCGCCGACGGCATCCAGGCCCGCCACTACGCGGCGATGGTCGTCGCCGATGCCTACCGCCGCCGCTACCGCGCCGCCGGAGACGGCATCACCCACGCCGCCGACCACCTCCCCGAAGCCGAACTGTGGGACTACATGTGCGCCCACGGCATCGCACTGCGCGAGCACCGCACCCGCCTGGCCTCCCTGCGCCCGAACTGACACACCGAAAGGACACCGCCATGCCCACCGACACCGATACCCGTTACCCGGCCGCCGATCTGGCCAAGCTCCACGTCGACGCCTACACCCTGCGCCACGTCGACAACCTCACCTGGGACCAAGTCGCCGCCGCACTCGACGAACCCGTCGCGGTGGTCAAGGACTGGGCGCAGACCTACATCGACCGCACCGACGCCGCCGCCGCCGAACAGCAAATGTCGCTGTTCGACTGACCCATCCGACCGCCCTCGCTCGACGTCGTTCGGAGCCCGCCCCATGCGCATCCTCGCCCGTTTCGTCTCCCGCACCGTGCTGCGCCTCGCGGTACTCGCCGCGCTCGTCGTGGCAGCAGTCGTAGCCCTTAGTGGCGTCGTCGACGCCCTACCCGCGCCCGCCGACCTGTGGACACGGGCGACCACTGTTGCCGAGCCGTCGCGACCCTCAGGCGACACCATGCCCGCAGTAGTCACCCGTGTCGTCGACGGCGACACGATCGTCGTCTCCACCGACACCGATCCCGCGCTCACCGTCCGGTTGCTCGGCATCGACACCCCCGAGGTCCGCAAACCCCACACCCCGGTCCAGCCGTGCGGCCCGCAAGCCAGTGACCGCACTCGTGTGCTCGCCGCCCCCGGCGCCGCCGTGCGTCTCGAGTACGACCCCACCCAAGACCACACCGACCGCTACGGCCGCGCCCTGGCCTACGTCTGGATCGGCGACACGATGCTCAACCACACACTCGTCGCCGAGGGGTGGGCACGCACCTACGTCTACAACCACCAACCCGGCCGCCACGCCGACGCCCTCGCTGACGCCCAGCGCGACGCCCAGGCAGCCCGAGCCGGTGTCTGGGGCCAGTGCCCGCGATAGCCGATCCTCAGGCGCGCACAGGGGTGGGCGCCCGCAGCGGCGGTGCCATCGTGATCCACCGTCCGGTCCGCACGCGATGGGTCACAGCGAGCGCGATCACGCTCGCCGCAGCAACACCAACTAACCCCCAGAAAGCCAACGCATAGCCCTCGCAGATGTTGTATGCCGCGTGAGCCAGCGCGAACCCGATCACGAGCCGGTAGTCGCGCCACCGCCAGATCATGTACGCCGACACCACTGCCCACAGGGCCATGCTCACCCAGAGGCCGACCCCGTAGTACACGTGATAGGCCAGCCGCATCGGAACTAGCACACACAGCGCCGCGACCAAACCCGCGCGAGTCGACGGCAGCCACATCGCCAGCGCCGCGATCGGCACCGCGACCACGAACACTTCCTCACCGAACCCGGCCCGCAGGCCCGCAATCACTTGCGCCGCCAACGGACGCTGCGAGACCGTGGTCGCACCGTCGACGGCGGGTCCAGGCACAGCCAGCTCGACAAGCCAACTGAGACCCAGAGCGGCGTACACGCTCAGCACGTACACGCTCACGCACGCCACGTAGGTCGAGCGCGACAGCGGAGGGCGGCGAGTCCACTGCGGCCACGACCACCACGGCCTCGTGGTGAGTTCGCGAAGGATCAGCCAACTGAGGCCGCCGAACACACTCACAGCGACGACAAGCCACGCCCACGACAGCACTTCCCCAGACCACGAGAACGGATGCGTGGACGCGCCGTCCCCGTAGCGAGCGATCGCTGTGGAGATCCCGTCGCCGAACGCGGACGCGTACGCTCCGGCGGCGATCAGAAGCGCCCCCACACGCGACGCGTTGAACCACCAACGCCCGCTCACGATCGGCGAGTTCGTGGTTTCGAGGTCGAGCATGGGAGTCTCCTTCTGGC
The DNA here is from genome assembly GCF_031844505.1 of Gordonia sp. AC31. NCBI lineage: Bacteria > Bacillati > Actinomycetota > Actinomycetes > Mycobacteriales > Gordoniaceae > Gordonia > Gordonia sp. AC31. The sequence goes on along the minus strand of NZ_JAUZVK010000040.1, from coordinate 11,857 downwards.
CTCGGGACGGATGACAGCGCAACGCGGTAACGGCCCCGTCGCGTGAGCGCCGCCGGGCACTAACACAAGGCGGTCTTGCTTTCAGAACAGGCCGAGTTGGTCGGCGGGTGTGGACGGCACGGGTTGGAACAGTCGGTGTGCCTGTTCGGGGTCGCCGCCGTCGCGTAGGTAGGTGCGCAGCATGATCGAGCGTGCGGCGCGGTCGATGGCGGTGGTTGGTCGTGATCCGCGGTGGCGGCCGAGGCCGACGGCGTAGGTGAGGTTGTTGGTCTGGGTGCCGATGCGCACGTGTGCGGAATCGACGCGCACGCACAGTGGTTCGTTGCAGTAGTGCTCGCCGATGTCGGCGGCGTCGGCACCGAGGTCGGGGTGCACCAGCAGCAGCGCGAAACGGTGCGCGCTGATGGCCCGTTGACGGTTGTTGCGGCGGAAGGTGAATCGGCCGTACCCGTCTGGCGAGCTGACCGCGCCGATCCAGTACCAGCAGCCGCGCGGTGTGAGGACGACGTGCTGCCAGAAGTGTCGCTCGGCGCGGGTATCGGGCATCAGCGTTGGGTCGGTGACCACACCCGGCGACGGTGTCGCGGTGCCGACCGTCAGGTCGGTGGCCGGCACCGCGAATAGGCCGAGTTGATCGTGGTCAGGGTCGACACTCATGGCCGAACCGTAGAACGCTAGGCCGACATCACCGCGGGATCGGATGGCTCGGTGCGGCCCTCATCGGTGGCCGCGTCCGGAGTGGCCGGGGCCGGTGTCGACTCCTGGCTCGAGGCGGCCTTTTTCGTTCCGACGGACAGGCCCGCCTCGCGCAGCAGCGTCTTGGCTTTGGCTGCGCTGATCTCCACGAGATCGGCCGCGCCACTAACACTTCCTACTCGCTCGGCGATCGCGGCAAGTGCGGTGGCTTTCGCCTTCGCTGACCGCTCGGTGATCACTCGCAGTTCTGCTTCGGCAGCGGCGAGTTCGGAGTCGGCTTGCAGGAACTCGGCGATGTTGGCCTCGTTGGCTTCCATCACCCGCACCTCAGCGGCGAGTCTGCGTTCGAGTTTCTCGCGTTCCTCGGCTCTCCGCGTCTCCAACGTGGCGAGCGTTCGTTTGCGCGCAGCAGCGCGCGCCTGACTGGCAGTGAGTTTTGAATTGTTCGACGGCATACCCGACACGATAACGCCGGCCAACGCCCCCTCGCCACCGCCACACGCGGCTTCTCCGTGAGCATTTCACCGTCCCTCCTCTTTCCCTCGCCCTCGTTTCCCGCCTCTCCATTCCGTTCGTCCACGCCCTCACCTGCACCAACACCCCCGATCACCCCTCACCTAGCACCTCACCCCACGAACCCCGAAACCCTTTAACTCCCACACACCTCTTGCATTCTGGATTCGTCCGACGAAATTAATGTGCCAGAATGCAGCCATGGCCGCTGCCGGGACGTGCGATCACTGCGGTGGCGTGCTGCCCGGAGACGGCGCGCCGCGGCGCGGTCGGCCGCGGCGCTGGTGCTCGACAGACTGCCGTCGCGCGGCCTGGGTCCGCCGCCACGACCGGCCCGCAGCGACCGGGATGACCGCCCAGGATGCGGTGGCCCAGGTGCTGGACTCCCCCACCGCCACAGCCGAACTCCTCGCGGGGTTGACCGCGCGGATCGAGGGCGGCGACGAGGTCGCCAGCGGAGTCATCACCGAGCTGGTCCGGGCCCACCACGCCAGCGTCCACGCGGTGGCCCGTACCAACGAGCTGCGCCCATTCCGGCGGTGACCTGAGTGACCGCGACCATCCACAAACTGACCGCCGGCGACGGGTATGAGTACCTGACGAAATCCGTTGCGGCGATGGACGCCACCGACAAAGGCCGGGTCTCACTCGCCGACTATTACAGCGCCAAAGGCGACTCGCCGGGGCAGTGGATCGGGTCCGGGCTGGCCGGATTGGCCGACGTCGGATCGGGTTTGGACGTCGCTGATGAGCTCGCCGAGGCGCGCACCGTCGAGGCGGGGTCGATGGTGTCGGCGGCGCAGATGAAGGCCCTGTTCGGTGAGGGTCGCCACCCCAACGCCACCGCGATCGAGCAGCACGCCGTGGCCTCCTCGGACTGCCGCGCTGCCCAGGCGTTGGCGGCGACGAAACTGGGCAACGCCTACGCCGTCTACAACGAATTCCCGGAGTTTCTACAGGAACTCGCGGTGGTGTTCCGCGACCACAACCTCGCCCGCGGCGAGCGGTGGGATGCTGTCATCGACGACGACACCCGGGCGGCGTTGCGCACCGAGTTGGGCCGCGAGCGATTCACGAAAACCTACCGTCGCCCGCCGCGGGATTCGCGCGAGCTGTCGGGGTTCATCGCGCAGGAAAGCCGTCGGCGTCAGTCGGCGGTTGCCGGTTACGACATGACGTTCTCTCCGGTGAAATCGGTGTCGGCGTTGTGGGCGGTTGCGCCGCTGCCGATGGCCGAGAAGATCGAGGCCGCCCACCGTCAGGCGGTCGCCGATGCACTGGCGTTCATCGAACGCGAAGCGTGCCTGTCGCGGTTGGGAACCGACGGCATCGCTCAGGTCGACACCGACGGTCTGATCGCCGCAGCGTTCACACACCGCGACTCCCGCGCCGGTGACCCGGACCTGCACACCCACGTCGCCATCTCCAACAAGGTGCGGGTACGTGACGCCGCCGGGGTCACCCGCTGGATGGCCCTGGATGGCACCCCGTTGTTCAAGGCCACCGTGTCGGCCTCGGAGGTCTACAACTCGCGCATCGAGCTGTACCTCCAGCGTGACCTTGGGGTGTCGTTCAGCGAACGCCAACAGGCCGATGCCCGCAAACGACCGGTCCGAGAGATCGACGGAGTCGACACCGAACTGATGGCCCAGTGGTCGTCGCGGCGCGCGGCGATCGAAGACCGTATCGGTGAGTTGTCCAAGCAGTTCTACGACAATCATGGCCGCGAACCCACCACCGGTGAGGCGTTCGATCTGGCCCAACAAGCCACCCTGGACACCCGCGACGCCAAACACGAACCCCGCTCCTATGCCGAGCAGCGCCACGCCTGGCGCGACCAAGCACGCCGCGTCCTCGGCAGCGACCGCGCGATCAGCAACCTCGTGCACGAGGCCACCCATCCCCGCTCCCGCACCCGTGAGCATCCAGAGTTCACCGACGAGTTGTGCACCGAGCTCGCCGCCAATTGCATCGAGAACATCTCGGCCACGCGCGCCCGCTGGCAGCGTCCGCATCTACGCGCCGAAGCCGAACGTCAACTGCGTGCACGCGACTTCGCGGGCATCACCGACACCGACGAACTCGCTGCCGCCGTGGAGCGCATCGTCGACACTGCACTGACCGCCGACACCAGCGTCGCGGTGTCGTCTGATGCCCTCGACGGCGACCTCAACGAACCCGAAGTGCTGCGCCGCGCGAACGGCGAATCAGTGTTCGTGCGTCACGATGTCGCCCTGCACACCAGCACCGACATCCTCGCCGCCGAGCACCGGATTGTGGCTGCCGCCAAGCGCTCCGACGGCCGCCGTCTCGACGAGACGACCGTCGAGATCGCGTTGCTCGAGCAAGCCGCCAACGGCCGCGAACTCAACGCCGGCCAAGCCGCCATGGTCCGCGAACTGGCGACCTCCGGGCGCCGCGTGCAACTGGTGCTGGCCCCGGCCGGGACGGGTAAGACCACCGCCATGCGCACCCTCGCCCGGGCGTGGACAGACAGCGGCGGAACCCTCATCGGACTGGCCCCCACCGCCGCCGCGGCCGCGGTGCTGCGCGAGGAACTCGACACCACCACCGACACTGCCGCCAAGCTCGTCCAACTCGCCCACGCCAGCCGTGACCGCGCCCTGGCCGCGACCCCGCACTCACGCACCGTCGGCAACCCTGAGCTCGCCGCGCAGGTGGCCGCAGCGAGAGCGAAGCTGGCCGACCCCGCCTACGTCGCGCCCAAGGAACCGGACTGGTTCACCCGCATCGGACCCGACACCCTCGTCGTCGTCGACGAGGCCGGAATGGCCTCCACGGCCGACCTCGATGAGGTGATCCGGTGCGTGGCCGCGCGCGGCGGCAGTGTGCGTCTGGTCGGCGACGACCAACAGCTCGCCTCCATCTCGGCCGGCGGTGTGCTGCGCGACGTCGCCCACGAAACCGGCGCGCTCACCCTGAGTCAGGTCGTGCGGTTCTCCGACGCCGCCGAAGGTGCGGCGTCGCTGGCCCTGCGCGACGGCGACCCCGCCGCGCTCGGCTTCTATGCCGACCACGGGCGCATCCATGTCGAGTCCGACGCCGTGGCCACCGACGACGCCTATCGGGCCTGGTTGGGTGACCGCGCCGCCGGACGCGACACCGTCATGCTCGCCGCCACCCGCGACACCGTCAACGCGCTGAACGAACGCGCCCGCGCCGACCGTCTCGCCGCCATCGACCCACACCTGCACGGGCCGGAACTGCGGCTGTCTGATGGGTTGTCGGCCAGCGTCGGCGACATCATCAGCACCCGCAGCAACCGCCGCGATCTACGCGTGTCGGCCACCGACTGGGTGCGTAACGGCGACCGGTGGCGGGTCACCCACATCGGCGCCGACGGCACCCTGACCGCCCAGCATCTCGACCTCAACCGGCACGTGCAGCTACCCGCTGACTACGTCGCCGAACACACCACCCTCGGCTACGCCTCCACCATCCACGCCGCCCAGGGCATGACCACCGACACCTGCCACGTCATCGGCTCCGACGCCCTGGACCGCCAACTGCTCTACGTCGCGATGACCCGCGGCCGCCACGGCAACCACATCTACCTGCCCACCACCGAAACCGACCCGCACAACGCCACCACCCCCAAAGCCCGCCACCCCCAGACCGGGCTGGAAACCCTGGCCGCGATCCTCGGCCGCGACGGCACCCAACAATCGGCGACCACCGCCCAACGCGAAGCCGCCGACCCGTTCCGGCGCCTGGCCCGCGCCGCGGCCGCCTACGACCACGCCCTCGGTGCCGCCGCCGAACACGCTCTCGGCGCAAAGGCGCTGCGCGACCTCGAACACGACGCCGACGCCCTCTACAGCACCCACACCGGCACCCCCGCAGGCACGCTCACCGCGTGCGCGGCCTGGCCCACCCTGCGCACCCACCTCGCGACGCTGGCCCTCGGTGGCGACGACCCGATCGCGCGCCTACAGGCCGCGATCACCCACCGCGAACTGGCCACCGCCGCCGACCCTGCCGCCGTGCTCGACTGGCGACTGGACCCCACCCAGCAACACTCCGCCGGGGGCGGGCCCCTGCCCTGGCTGGCCCGCATCCCCGCTGGATTCGACGACCCCCAGTGGACGCCCTACCTCACCCGCCGCGACGCCCTTGTCACCGACCTCGCGGCCGCCGTCACCGAACGCGCCACCGCCTGGGACACCACCACCGCTCCGATGTGGGCGCGTCCGCTGCTGCTGGCTGACCCCGAGCGCGGCCGCGAGCTCGTCGCCGAACTCGCCGTGTTCCGTGCCGCCCGCGGTGTCGACGACACCGACCGGCGTCCCGCCGGTCCGCGCCCGGACTCCATCGCCCTGGCGCGGCGTCACGCGGCATTGACCGAGCGTGCCGACGCGCTCATCACCACCACCGCCGAGGCCGCCCGCTACGCCGACCTCGCCCGCGACCTCGACCCTCACCTCCTCGCCGACCCGTACTGGCCCGAACTCGCCGACCACCTGTCACTGGCCGCCCGCGCCGGCCTGGACGTCGACGCCCTGGCCCGCGACGCCATCGCCGACAACCCGCTGCCCACCGAAATGCCCGCTGCTGCCCTGTGGTGGCGCCTGTCCGGACAGTTGGCTCCCGCCGCAGCCGAAGCCACCAACACCGGACTGCGGCCCGACTGGGCCGACCACCTCGTCGGGATCGTCGGGGACCGCGCCGCCGACGCGATCCTCACCGACCGGGCCTGGCCCGCACTCGTGGCCGCGGTCAGCGCCGCCGACCCTGCCCAGTGGACCCCCCACGAGCTGCTCGACCTCGCCGACACCCTGCTCCACCACGGCGCCGCCGACGACGGCCACACCGTCCGCCTCGACGAGTACGCCCGCCTGCTCACCTGGCGAGTCGAACTGCTCGTCACCCACAGCAGCCACGCCACCGACCTCACCCCGCCGCCCGAGGCTCCCCCCACCCCCGAAGACGAGGCCGCCGCCGAAGCAGCAGCCGAAGCCGCCGGTCTGTCCGACCCCTGGGCCGATACCCTCACCGGCCAGCCCGCCGTCGACGCCGACCACGAGCTCGCCGCCGTCGACGAGGACTACCTCGCCGCGCTCACCGCCACCGAACCACCGCCCGAACCTGGCGTCGACGACCTCGACGTCGCCGAGTTGGACCGCTACGAGGACCTCGACTTCGACGACTTCGCCGCCGACGTGGTCGCCGCACCGGATCGTTTCGCCGCACCGTCCGACCTCGCCGAATGCATTGCGCTGCGTTATGAACTGACCGCTCAGCTTGCCGAACTCGGCACGAACATGGCGGAGCTGCGCGAGGCGATCAACGCCGGCACCAGCGCACACCAGCAAGCCATGGCCCCGCACGTGCTCGCGTTGCGGGCCGCGGCCGATCACCAGTTCGCGGCGGCCGCCGACACCGCCGGCCACCACCACGACCTGATGGTCGCCGAACAACTCATCGAAGATCTCACCAACCAGGCAACCGAACTGCGCCGCACCGCCGCTCAACTGCGCGCCGCCGACACCACCGACCTCGACCCCCTCAGCGACGACGAGGCCCCCGACCTCGCCGCGCTACGGGCCGAGGCCGACGCCACCGCTCTGGATTGGCGCATCACCGCCGCGGTCGCCGACCGCGACGCCCTCGCCGCCGTCTACGCCGACGCCAACACCCGCCTCGAGGAAGCGATCGCCGAATCCGGTGGTGTCCGCGTCACCGACACCGACGTCGAACTCATGCGCCTGCAAGCCAGCGAACTCGACGAACTCAACCTCGCCGACCTCCGTGCTCGCCGCGCCGACCTCACCACCCGCATCTACCGAATCGACAACCGCCTCAACCACGTCCACGCACTCACCCACACCGCCCACCACCACCGCGACACCTACCTCATGCCCACCCCCGCCACCGGACCCGTCGCCACACCCGACGCGGTCACACCGTCGGCAACCCACCCCGCCACCGAAGCCACCGCCACCGCGGTCGTTGAAGACGTTGATGCCGAACTGCGCGACTGGCTGCGCGCGGACCCACTCCGCGCCATGAGCGACGACCAGCTCACCGCCCACCTACGCACCCTCACCCGCCGCCACACCCTCGCCGTCGACGACCTGAGGACCAGCCGACCAGCCACGGACCGGGCCTCCCGGGTGCGCGCCGACCACGCCGACCTCGCCGCCGCCGTCGAACGCATCTCCGCCGCTCGCGCGGCCGGAAGTGCTTTCGCCGACTCGGCTACACACCTCGCGGGGGCCCGCGCTGCGCTGGCGGGACTGCCGCCAGCCGGACGCGGCCGCAAAGCACGCGCCGAGCACGACCAGCACCACCAGCGCCTCGCCGAGGCGGTCGCCGCGGCCGAGCGTCAGCATCAGTACCTCGCCGCGGCCCACGAACAGACCCGTCGCGACGTCGGTGTTCCCGAACATCAGTGGGACGAACTGACCGCCCGCGCCACCGATACCGCCACGCTTGCCGGCGAACTGGATGCCGCCGAGCAGGCCGATGCGCGTGCCCGGCTTCTCCATCAGACGGCTATCGACGCCCGCGACACCGCAGCCACCGGCATCGCCGACGCTCGCGCCGAACTCGACCGTCGCCACACCCTCTCCCCGGAAGACCGCGCCGCCGAAGACGCGATCCGGGCAGTCGTCGCGCCGACGAACAGCAGGGATACCTCTCGGACAGCATCACCGCCATCACCTGCGCCTGTTGTCCACGACCTACCGCAGGGACGCGAGCGAGGACACGATCACGGCCTCGGCGACTAGCCCGCCCACACTGAGGCCGCCTGTTGGACTCGGCCCGGGGCAATCCGGTTGGCTTCCGGTCGACTTCGCCACGCAGTCGCGCCGGACCGCCGTGGCGTCATCGCCTCGGGTTAGCGCGCATGACGTCATCGTTGAGGGTGAAGGATGCGCTCTGGCTGTCGCTACGTCACGACGGAGGATCGATCCTGAGATGTCACTCGCCGATCCGGACGGCTGCGACTTGGTTGGGCGCGGTGCAGGTGTAATACGAGTCTGCACGTGAGCGTCCGTCGACGATCGGCCATTGACACGCCCAGCCGTCGACGGTGAGAAACAGGCCCTGGCCCTGGCCTTGGCCCTGGGCCTGGCCGATCGAGTCGAAGTACTTCTGGCTCACGGTCATTGCGGTGGCGCAGTCGATCGGTCCGTTGAGCACGATGACGGGTTGCTCCCCGGTCTCTGCGGGCACATAGCCGCAGATGGTGCCCGCTGGCGCCGCAGTGGGTGCGGTGGGTGGGCTTGTTGTTCCGGTGATCGGCGGACTCGACACGACAGGGGGTTGTGTCGCTGGTATCTGCGTCGTCCACTCCACCGAATCTGATCGTTCGTAGTCCACGAACGGATCGGCGGTGTCGGCCCCGTTCTCGGTGCTTTGCCCGCAGGAGGTGAGCCCGAGCGTCATCACCCCCGCCGCAAGCAGGGTGACTGCGACCCTCGCCGCCCGCTGTCGTGAAGTCGCCATGCGCGCGAGTGTATCGCCGCGTGTGGCCGCGGACTGGCGGCTTCTCCGCGAGCGGTTCAGGTCGGGTCGCGATCTGGCTGCTGGCACTGTGCGGGTTTCTCAGGACGGTGTAGGTGGTTGGTATTGCCGGAGCATCGCGGCTTCGAGTGTCCCTGTGTCGGGGTCGATCACCAGACTCCAGTGCCCGCCGCGGATCTGCACATGGCCGTGCTGGCACAGGCCTTCTCGGGCGGTTGCAGCCAGGTAGTCCTCGACTCCGACACGGAGCTCGTTGGAGGGCGGCTCGTCGAGCGCGGCGACTGAGTCGTGAACCTTCGTTCGGGCGGTCTCGTAGACGACCATGGACGGATAGTCGACGTGGGGCAGCTCCTCGGCGAAGCGGGCCAGCGCCGGGGTCGACCGATTGGTAGCACTGAGGGCGATGAGTTCGTCGCGCTGCAGTATCGCCACATGCGGCCGCGGCGGCGGGAAGCCGCGAAAGACCCCGTCGTCGTCGACGGCGTCGGCGAAGTCACGAAAGCCCATGTTCGAGATTGACAGGTTGTTTTCGACCGACTGCACCTGCTCGGGGATGACGCGGAAGGTCCGGCCAGGTTCGTGGCCGAAATCAGGACGGCCGCAATCGATCACCAGGATCGCCATCTCCGGATGGGTCATTGAGATCGAGTCAGCGATGAACGCGTAGTAGGGCGGGTCGTCACCGATCCGCTCGACAAGGGCCTCGACGGTCAGACCGTCGTTGTCTCGGTGGTCGATACACGTCAGCCTCGCCTCGAAAGTGGAATCGTCGTCCATGTCGCTGTCCACAGGGGCCATCGCCGCCAGCGCGAGCTCGCGCCAGCGGTGGTCGTCGCTGAAATCGGTGCGCACCAGCAGCGACACACCGTAGGGACTATGCAGGTAGTCGTCGAGGTCCCGACCAATCCCTAACGCGGAGACGATCGCAGCCTTGTCGTCGGCTTCCTGGCGGGCCGTGGCGGCGTCCCGAATGTCATCGACGTTGCCGGGCGGGTCAGGTAACACCACCTCGGCAAGGACTCGGTCGGCGTCCTCTGCGGAAATTGCGTTGTAGGTGCGCAATTCGACTGTCCACGGCCCGATCGTGGTGCGTCCTCGGGGCGCGTAGAGGTCCATGGTGAATCCAACTTCGGGCTCGCCTACCTCGGTCAACCAGCGGCGGATGCCGAACTGTGTTGGTGCCGTGGCGGACACCGTCACATCCAGCGCACCCGACAACGGGTCGCCGTCATCAGGCGACACGCTGATGTCCATGGGCAACCAGCCGACCTGAGTCGGCGGCATATCCATCAGTTCCTGCATCTTCTGCTGGTGTTCGAGCTGTTCCCGTGACTCGACGTACGCCTCGAACTCCACTGCCGGCCCGTCCCAGGTGAACAGCGCGGGGTCGAAGTCCTCGTCGAGCACCGGCGATTCCATCTGCACCCACTGCTCGCCTTGCCTCCATGAGAGCGCGATCCCCAACTCAGCGTCGAGCACCATCGTGATCGACGGACCGCCGTAGGAATCGTCGAACTCCACCTGCCAACCCCGCCGGCCCCGAACCTCGGCCTCGATCAACTGCTTCGGCTCACCGAACCGAGGTGGCCGTCCCGTCAGCTCCATTGGGGTCCAACTGCGGTACGCGGTGAACAACACCGTCGGAGACACGCCCGTCACTGCGACAAGGCGGTTCGGGTGCTTCGCGGTGTGCACAGCGACGCCATCCTCACCGAACACGTACTCATCGGTGGCGCTCTCGATATAGGAGGGCGACCCGTCAGCGTTCTCCATCCGCCACGACGTGGGCGGAGCGAACCACACCGAGCTGGCTGTCCCGTCACTGGAATACACCGTGCCACGGGCCGTTCGGCCCATCGTGCCGAAAGACAAACCCCGAATCTGCGACCACGACGTCATACCCACCAACCTAACCGGCGTCCCTCACCCTGCTCGCGACTTCAGGCTCTATGAAGTGGCCGGTGGCTGATCGCCGTCGTCAGTGCGGTCGGCGGCGCGTTGCTGCTGTTCGCGGGCGGTCTGACGTTGCTGCTCGGCGCGATCTCGCAACTGCTGCAGGAACTCCCGGTCTGCCTCAGGATCTCGCGGGACGTAGCGGCCCGGATGGTCGTATTCCGGGAACTCGCTGGCCGCACCCGAATGCTGCCGTCGTGGGCGTTCATCAGCGGCCGGGCGCCCGACCGCCAGCCACACCAACGCACCGACCAACGGCAGCATCACCACCAGGATTACCCAGGCGAACTTGGGCAGCCCGCGCACGGCGGCGTCGTCAGTCTTGATGATGTCGATCAGCGCAATTACCAGGATCACCAGGTAGATCAACCCGAGATACGGCACGTCCACTCCTTTGTCTTCACGTCGGTCACCAGACCTGCTGTATCCACAGCGGATGTCCGTTCAGGCTCTCGGTTCGGTCAACGTAGACCGCGATCACGACCCGCCCGCCCGGGTGGGCGGCGGCCTCGGAGATGACCTGGTGGCCGGTCACGTCATTCCAGCTGGCGGCTTTGTCCGGACGGTAGTACGCCCCCGCCCGATAGCGGGAGTCGTTGTCGAGGATGACACCCCAGTAATCGTTGCCCAGAACGGCATTGATGACCCGACCGGCGCCGAGGTGGGCGGCGGCCACGGTGTCGGCGTGGCTGAGTTCGATCACCACCACCCCCGGCTGCGAGGTCTCGACGATCCGCGCGGCCTGCGCCGGCGGACCCGCCAGTATCGCCCCACCGGTAGCTACCGCGAGACTGAACGCCGCACCCGCCACCCCCGCGCGTATCCCCGACCTCGTCATCATCGTGTATTCCCTTTCATAACCCCGACCTTTGTCATCGCGAAGTAGTGCTCGGAGGTTCACCCCGTCGACGCCTCAGTAGGAACGCGGTGAACGTCACTGTTGCGCTCACAGGTCCCTGTCCGGGTCGCGTTGGGGTTGTGTCCCGTCATCGAGCGGGTCGTGTCCGCTTGGTGTTGGTGGGAGCGTGTCGTCACGGCGATCCTGTGCCGGAGGACGGGCCAGCACCGCCCGCCCGGCAGCGCCGGTCCGCCCGATCGCACCGAACGGCAAAGGGTCGCACAGGCAATTCCTGCGCGACCCTTTGTGTGGTCAGCGGACTTTGCGTAGGTAGACGTCGCCGGTGGGGACGCCGCCAGCGAACAG
>NZ_JAUZVK010000039.1:0-21029 GCF_031844505.1 Gordonia sp. AC31 | reverse complement strand
TGCCTACGCCGAGGCGGCTCGTATGTCGCAGCCCGAACTGGTGGCTGCGTTGCGAGATCTGCTCGGCGCGCGGCTGGTCGCCTACCTGGGTCGGGTGAGCGAGACCCGGGCGGTGCGGCAATGGGCTGACGGCACCCGCACCATCGCCAACCCCGAGGACGTCGAACGGCTCCGGATCGCCTACCGCGCCGCCCGCCTGATCACCGAACGCGACACCCCCGCCGTCGCACAAGCCTGGTTCCAGGGCCTCAACCCGGTCCTCGACGACCGGGCGCCGGCATTGCTGTTGCGCGACGGCGAGCTCGCCGACGTCGGACCGCAAGTACTCGCCGCCGCCCGCCAATTCGCCGCGGTGGGATGAACCAACCACAGCCTTCGACGATCAGCACCCCGCACGGCCCGATCACCACCAGCATCCGGACTGCCACGCCCATATATCGAGTCGGATACGCGCCCAGCCCGTGGGAGTGGACACCATGGGAGTACGCCACCGACGACCGCTTCGCCGGCCGCTGGGACGACCCCGACGGGGGTGTGGCGCACCTTGTACTGCGCCGACACTCCCCTGGCCTGCTACCTCGAAGTCCTCGCCTTCGCCCGACCCAGCCCACAACTGATCGCCGAGCTCGACGACATCGTCGTCGACGAGGAAGACGAGCAGGACTACCCCGCGCTGCCGCCCGGCCACGTTCCGCGATCGTGGTGCGATCTACGGATGATCGGTCACGGCACCCTGACCGGACGGTTCGCGGTGCCCGCCGACCCGGACAGCCTCGCCACCCTCCGGACGGTGTTTCGGCCGCTCGCGATCCGCTACGGGCTCGATGACCTCGACACCGCCGCGTTGCGGGACGGCCGGCCCCGCGGGCTCACCCAGGCCATCTCCCGCTGGATTTACGCCCTCACCGACCACGGCCATGCAGCGGTCGACGGGATCGAGTTCGACTCCCGACACGGCGACCAGCTGCGCATGTGGGCGCTCTATGAACGCGCCGCCGACCCCGACATCAGCCCCACTCCGGCGTTCTCGACCACTCCCCCATTGACGCCGCGGATCCACAACTGGCCCGCGCCCTGACCCTCTTCGGACTCGAGTGGACTCCACATAACCGGCCTGAAACAGGCTGTGCCGCATCGTCGAACGAGCATGAGGATAGCTCGACCAACCGTGGTGGTCCTACGATCGTCTTCAAGTTCGGGATAGCGAACCTGCACCGCTACGCCGCCCACACCGGTGGACGCCGATTCCCAACCTCGTCTCAGCCGGGATGCCGGCCCGGCAGTTGCGCCAGTTCACGATCGTCGGCTCCCTGGTCGACCAACCTTGTCCGGGTCCGCTCCAACCACGCACGGGCCCACTCCGGGTCGGCCGCGGTCAGCATCCGATACTGTTCTGCCCATATGCGGCGCAGATAGTCGGGCGCGCCGGGCGAGTGCAGCCGATACGACGCCGCTTCGGCGATCGCCACCGCAACCCAGCTCAGAAACTCCTCTGGATCGCTGGACTGCCGGTCGAACATCACCGTGCCGCGTTCGCGGATGATCAAGTGCCACACACCGTCCGAGTCACGCACGCACGAGGGCGTCGCGTCGTCGGGGATGTGACCCAGGCGAGGCACATCGGACGGCTCCGCCGACATCGTCGCCGCGAGATCGGCTATCCGGCTGCGCATCTCGGGGTCGAGCTGGTCGTCGGCGCCCGACGTCATCCGGGGAAGACGCTCTCGAGCACACCCGAACACAGCAACCACTGGGTGTTGACGAAACCGCTTGTCTCGTTGAAACATCCGCGATGGTCCTCGATCAACCCGGGATCGAGGAGCTGCTGGTCGATCTGATATTGAATGCCGCCGCCCGGCTGACCGAAGCCCTTGGCGATACGTCCGATCCACACCTTCACCGGGCGCATGACCACGTACACGTGATAGTTGCAGAACTGAGGGTTGTCTTTGTCGACGAGGTTCTCCGGCGGAAGCGCCCGCCTCTTGTAGTGCGTGCCCGCGGGGGCCAGGAAGCGACCATTGGCGGGACCATAGCGATCTATCCGCTTGTTCGGGTTGAGGGTGGTCACCGACTTCTTGGCGGACCCGTCGGGGTTCAGCGTGTATCCGTCGTGGTCCGGATAGTCCCACTTGTCCCCTTTCCGATACGTCTGCAGGAACTCGCTCGGACTCAGACCCGCGAGCCGGTCGTAACCCCTCAACTGCGGACCCACCGGGGCATCGGTCGCCAGAATCTTCGGACCGAACAGTTCGTCGTTGTACAACAACTGTGCGGAACATCCACCCGCCTCCGGCCCGCCCAGCGATCCGAAGTCCAACGATCTCAGGGGATTCGGTGCGGCCGCCGCGACCCCTCCCCCGGACACCGCCAGCGCAAGACTGAAGAAGATGGCGAGCAGAGCATGGCGACGTTTCATGGCCGCGCCTTTCGATGGGTACGTCCGGAGGTCACGCAGTGCGGAAACTAACCGATCGACGACACGATGGGGCCTGAACTGCAAAGGTCCGACTCAGATTCGACCGGACGTCCCAAAGGGCTACCGCCGACGGTGTTCCGACGGCGGGATGCCGTAGCGCTTCTTGTACGCGGCCGCCAGCCGACTGGGGCTCGAAAAGCCCCATCGCGCAGCAACTTCGGCCACCGTGTCGGTGTTGTCCGGTTCGGTGAGGTCGTGGTGAGCCCGGTCGAGTCGGATGTCCCGCAGCGTCTGGGTCGGACTCGCACCGACGTGTTCGGCGAAGCCCTCCTGCAGTCGTCGGAGGCTCGAGCCGCTCAGTTCGGCCATGTCCGCCAGACGCCAGTCGCGTCCGGGATCGTCGTGCAACGCGTCGAGCACGCGCTTGACCATCCGCGGGCGCAGACCGGTACCCGCCTCTTCCGGAGAGACAGCGAGGAGGAACGCGCTGCTGATCGCGCTCGCCAGCTGCGGTCCGACCAGCGGGTTCGACAGGAGGTCGGCGGGTTCGCGCACCTGAGCCGACAATGCACGCACGAGCCCGAACCATGCCTGTTGGTCGGGTCCGGCGAGATCCAGCTGATCCGGCAGCCGCAACTGTGAACGCAGCGCCGACGCCCGGACCCGGTCGGCCTCACGTTCGAGGTACTCGGCGTCGAACTTCACCCCGACCACGACGCAGTCCGCCGACCACCGGGTGATCGTCGACGGGCGGTCCGCGGTGAAGACCGTGGCCGTCCCCTCCTCGGACGTCGTCTGCACCGATCCGGCGCGCGAGTCCAGGACGCCGCGGACCGGGATGTTGATCTCGTAGGCGCCCGGATAGTCGCAGGAGATGGAGACATCGGTCCCCCAGTTGAGCTTGCCGATCGTGACCGGTCCCAGCTCGACGGTCTGCAGGTTCAGATTCAGCTGATCCGGCGACGACAGCGCGGTCAGCTCATGCGGGAAGTACACCTCTTCGACGGCACGATGCGCCGTCTCCCAGTCGCTGGTCGATGTCGTGCTCCGCATGGACTTCTTCCTCGTACTCCGGTCGCGCAGGGTCGTGCATCTCGATTCAACCCGGTGACACACGACACTCGCCACCCGGTTCGGAGACTGCGATCACATTGCCGCGCGATCGGTGCCGCCGACGCGCGAAGCGTATCGACCGCCCGGTCGGCGGTCCCTAATGTCACCTCGCACCGGGTCGCCGACAACCTGCCGGCCGCCGCCCCCGGCTCTCGAGACGAACACAGCGGAGGAACCCATGACCAGCACCATGTCGTGGATCGACGACATCACGATGACCGAACTCGAACGCAACCCCTACCCCGTCTACGAACGGCTTCGCGCCGAGGCGCCGCTCGCCTATGTCCCGGTTCTCGGGTCGTATGTCGCGACGACCGCGGACATCTGCCGGTCGATCGCCACCAGCCCCGACTTCGAGGCGGTGATCACCAAGGCCGGCGGCCGTACCTTCGGACACCCGGCAGTGATCGGGGTGAACGGTGCGATCCACGACGACCTACGGTCGATGGTCGATCCAGCCCTGCAACCCCAGGAGGTCGACCGGTGGATCGACGACCTCGTCCGGCCGATCGCCCGCCGGTACCTGAGCGACTTCGAGGACGTGGGGCGCGCCGAACTCGTCGCCCAGTACTGCGAACCCGTCAGCGTGCGCGCGCTCGGCGACCTTCTCGGCCTTCAGTCGGTGAGTTCGGACAAGTTGCGCGAATGGTTCCACAAACTGTCGGCGTCGTTCACCAACGCGGGAGTCGACGAGAACGGCGAGTTCACCAACCCGGACGGCTTCGCCGAGGCCGACGCCGCGAAGCTGGAGATCCAGTCGATCGTCAATCCGCTGATCGACAACTGGATCGAGAATCCCGACGACAGCGCGATCTCCCACTGGTTGCACGACGGTATGCCCGAGGGACAGACGCGCGACCGCGACTACATCTACCCGACGCTGTACGTATACCTCCTCGGAGCGATGCAGGAGCCTGGCCACGCCATGGCCTCCACACTGGTCGGCCTCTTCAGCCGGCCGGACCAATTCGAGCAGGTCGTCGACGAGCCGAACCTGATCCCGCGCGCGATCTCGGAGGGCATGCGGTGGACGTCACCGATCTGGTCGGCCACGGCCCGGATCAGTACGAAGGACGTCGAGGTCGCGGGCGTCGACCTACCGGAGGGCTCAGTGGTCCTGATGTCGTACGGTTCGGCCAATCATGACCACTCCGTCTACGAGGCACCGTCGGACTACGACATCACCCGACCGCCGTTGCCGCATCTCGCATTCGGTGCCGGCAACCACGCCTGCGCAGGAATCTACTTCGCCAATCACGTGTGCCGGATCGGACTCGAGGAGCTGTTCGAGTCCATCCCGAACCTCGAGCGCGACAACAGCAGCGACGTCGAGTTCTGGGGTTGGGGTTTCCGCGGGCCGACGTCACTGCACACGGTGTGGGAGGTGTGACGTGTCCGACCCGACGACCCGGCCCGGCCCGACGACCTTCCGAATCGACGCCGGCAACACCTCGGTGACCTGCGGTGACGGACAGCGAGTTCTCGATGCCCTGTTGCGCCAGGGGGTGTGGATTCCCAACTCCTGCAACCAGGGCACCTGCGGCACCTGCAAGGTCCGGGTGATCGACGGCATGGTGACCGCCCCGCCTGCCCCCGACAGTGTCCTGTCCGACGCCGAGCAGCAGCAGGGATACGTGCTGTCGTGTCAGTCGACACCCATCACCGACATCGCCGTCGAACCGCCAGCCGCCGAGTGCGGCGAGCGCCATCACCTGTTGCGCGATGTCGCCGGAACGGTCGGTTCGATCACCGCGGTGGCCGATGACACCGTGTCCATCACGGTGTCACTCGACGAACCGTTCGAGTTCACGGCCGGCCAATACGTCGAGTTGTCGATCCCGGGCACCGGCCAGACCCGGCCGTACTCGATGGCCAACCCGCCCAGCGAATCCGACACTCTCGAGTTCCACGTCCGAAGGCAGCCAGACGGTCTCGCCACCGACCGGTGGATCTTCGATTCCCTGACGGTCGGGGCGGCGGTGTCCATGACGGGACCGTGGGGCGACTTCTGCCATCAGCCGGGCGAACCCGACGTCGGGCTCATCCTGCTCGCCGGGGGCACCGGTCTCGCGCCGCTGAAGTCGATCGCGAGAGCAGTACTCGACGCCGACCCCGATCGTGAGATCCACGTCTACCACGGCGTCCGCACCGAGGCCGAGCTGTACGACGTCGACTTCTGGCGCGCACTCGAGACCGAGCACCCGAATGTCCGGTACACGCCCTGCCTCAGCCGCGAAGAGTGGAGCGGCCGTACCGGTTACGTCGGTGACGCGATGATGGCCGACTTCGACTCCTGCCGCAACCACTCGGCATACCTCTGCGGCCCGCCCGCGATGGTCGAGGCGGGGGTCCGGGCCCTCAAGCGACGACGCATGCCGCCCCGGCGGATCAAGCGGGAGAAGTACACGCCCGCAGCGAGTCTCGTGACCCTCTGAGCCGGCCCGGAGGCACTGTTGTTCCGGTGCCGACGACCAGCTCAGGCCACGTCCTGCACATCCGCCGCCGACGCTCCGGAGATGATGTCGAGGACCCGCGGGTACTCGGGCGCAGTCGAGGTGACCACCGACCCGTGGTTGCCGCCACGGATGAGAACGGCCTCGGCGTCACCGCCGTCACGCACGACGGCGGCGACGTAGCGTTGCGAATTGGCCGGCGCGACCATCCGATCGGCGGTTCCGTGAACGGCGACCACGGGGGTGTCGGGATCGATGTTCTGGATGGGATCGACCATCGTGTACCGCTGCGGGACCTGCGCCGGGGTGCCGCCGAGGGCGGTCACGATCCGGTCGTCGCCATGCGTGGCCGCATAGGTCATGTCGAGTGGACCGGCGAGCGAGACGACCCGCGTCGGGCGAAACAGCGGCCGCGCACCGACCTCGTCGTCGTCCAGTTTGTGCCGGGTGCCGCCCCAGACCGCGAGTTGCGCTCCGGCACTGTGCCCGACAACCAGCTCGTCGTCGGTGTCGATCTGCGGGAACTGCCGGTCCACCACGACGACGTGGTCCAGGGCGCTCGCGACGTCCCGGAACGTCGTCGGCCAACCACCGCCCGATCCGACGCGGCGGTATTCGATGTTGTACACGGCCATGCCCCGATCGGCCAGGTCTCGTGCCAGCGGCTCGAAGACGTCGGCCCCGAGGGCGCTCTGCCAGGCACCGCCGTGGATGAGGACCACCAGCGGGATCGTGTCGACCCGTTGCTCACCCGCGGGCAGGTACAGCTCGGCCCAATTCTGTTCGGAGTCACCATCGTCCGGCGTCGGGTAGTCGAACCGGTGGACGGTCACCTCGTCGAGGTACTCGACCGGGGCGGCTGTGGCACTGCTGCTGGGGGTCGGGGTCGGCGTGGTTCCCGTGGAGCACGCGGACAGTCCCAACACGCCGGCGACGACGACCCCCAGTGCGATGCGGACGCGACGCGACGTGGCCGTCACCGCACGCTCAGCGGTACAGGCGTGATCGACGCGCCGCTACGCAGGGTCGCCGGCAGCGGTCCGAACCCGGGCCACAGATTCACCGGCACCGTGACCGTCGCGCCCGCGGGCAGCGAGATCGACGTCGGGCTGACCGCGACGCGATCGGTGAAGGTGTCGCTTCGTTCGACCTCCAGTCGGAGCCGCTGTGCCCGTCCTTCGGATCGAACGGTCACTCCCGACGGAGAGGTGGCCCCCACCGAGACCGCCGAGCCCGGGCCGATCGCCAACTGCGTGGTCTCGGTCGACAGTGATCGCAGCGAATTCTCGGTCGCGACTTCGAACTCCGCGGTCGACGGTGCCGACGAGGTCACCCGCATCCCGTGCCGGGCCGGATCGGCGTCGATGACCGCGACCGCACCCGCGGGCACCTCGAGATCACCCATCGCGACCACGCCGCCCGCGCTGAGCACTGTGGCGTCGATGTCCGCGGTCCGACCCGCTTCCACCCCGTCCACGACGATCCGGAACTTCCGGTTCGCGGGCACTGTGAACGTCGCGGAGTTGTCGTTGTTGAACAAGATCTTCTTGTCGACACCAGGGATCGCACGACCGGCGGGATCGGTGACCCGCACATCCCAGTCGACGTCGCCGACACCGCGCGCACCGCCGTTGTTGTCCGACACCATCACGACCGTCTCGTCGTTGCGCAGCTCCGGATCCTGATGACGTGCCAGGATCGGTGCCAGCGGAACAAGCATCATCTTGTTGGCCGGCGACCCCTGGAACAACAGTGTCGGCTCGGACGGGTTGGTGGCCGTCGAGTAGTACCAGCTGTTGGCAGCCGGGTCGGCGACGATCATCTTCTCCACGCCGGGGAAGTTGTTGTCGTAGACGACGATGCCGCGCTTGCCCTGCCCGAGGTCGCGGATGGCGATCGGGTTGATGGCGTGCCCGGCGCTCTGCTCCTCATCGGTGTAGATCGCCAGGACGTAGTTGTCGTTGCGCGCCCACGCCGAGCGCAGTCGGGACAGCGCCTCTGTGACGGTGACCTCTGACTCGAGGAGGTCGGTGGGCGGGAAGCCCTGGGTGATGAACATCCGCGCGATGAGTTCGTCGAGCGGTGCCGACGGGCGGATGCTGTAGACGGACTGCCACGGCATCGCCAACGGGAACGGGTTCAGACGCTTGGTGGCATACAGTCCGGCGAGTGCGGCCATTCCGAAACAGTGCCCGCCCGCCATCGACTCGTTGAATTCCTGCTGCACGAGTTCGGCCACCGTCGTCGGCGAACACACCCCGAGCACGATGCGGGCGCAGACCTCGTCACCGAAGACGGCACGCATGCCCTCGATGCTCAGGCCGCGGGTGTGCAGCGCATCATTCGGTCCCCAGTTCTCGAACGAGAAACCGTCCCGCTTCACCTGGAAATCGGCGTTCGCGACGACCTTTCCGGCCTGAGGATTCACCACCGGCGCCGCCGCGGACGGACCGGACGAGACGATGGACAGACCTGCGGCCACGACCAGCACAAGTGCTGCCGCAGCGAGTCGGATCTGCCATCGATTTCCGCGTGCGCCAGTGAGCATTGCTAAACGTTAGCGGACATTTCCGGCGCCGCCGGATGAGTCGACCAATTCGCGGAATGATCCCGGTAATGCGTCCCGAAATCGTCGCTCAGCTCTTTCCGAAATCGCACCGGGAATGTGTGTACAAAGGTCGACTCCCGACACAGCACACCGCCGGCCGCTCGGGAGAGCGACCGGCGGCCAGTACCGGATGGGTCGGGTCAGCTGTAGAAGGTGACGGTCTTGGTCTCGGTCGTCCCGGGCTCACCCCAGTACCCGCGGTTGACAACCCTATACGGGGTGTCCCCTCGAGCAGACTTCACCGAGCCTTCACCCGGGGTTCGTCGGTGATCCCTGCGCGTCAACCCCGGGCCCGCCGGAGTTCGCCGGAATCTGCCCCGGATGACCGCAGGTGGCCTACTTGACGCCCGAGAACACGTACTGCAAGACCGCCAGTGCCAACTCGTTGTCCTGAATCGCCTGCCACAAGATGGTGTCCACCATGTCTGTCTCCGTTTCGATGTCGCGTGAGGTGTCGGGTCCGGCACGTCGAGCGGGAACCGCGGAGTCCCCCGACCCGGCGTCACCGATCTTACGTTGGCTGCCGGGCGAGAGTTCTCCGGGCGATCCGCGCGACGGCCTCGTCGATGAGTCGCCCGGCGCTGTCGGTGGCTGCGGCACCGCCGGCCGCGTCGAACGCGGTGAGGATGTCGCGGGCCGTCGCCACCTCGGACTCGGATGGCGCCATGCCGGATCGCGCGGGCGCGATCTGACGCGGATGGATGCAGGCCCGTCCGAAGAATCCGAGACCGATCAGCTGTCTGGTCTCGACCTCGAACGCGGCGTCATCACCGATCGAGGGCGACGCCGCGGCCAGGGGCGGACGAATCTTCGCGGCGGCTGACGCCGCGACCACTTGCGAACGTGCCCAGAGCAATTCGTTGCCGACCACTGGTGAGACTCCGAGATCCGCGGCGAGGTCGACCTCGCCGATCTGGACGAACGCCACCCGCGGGCCCGCTGCAATCGCCGCCGCGTTGCACAGGCCCGCTCCGGTCTCGATGAGTGGCGACACCGGCGTCCGCGGCGCCCCGAACTCGGACTCCAGTTCGGTCAGCAGCCCGTCGACCCGCTCGAGGGTCGCCGCGTCGTCGACCTTCGGCAGCCAGACACCATCGGCTCCGGCCCGGACCGCCATGGTCAGGTCGTCGGGGAGTTCAGGGCCCGGGTTCACCCGCACCCAGGCAGGAACGGACGGGCGAGCCGGGCTCGCCAGCCACTCGCCCACCGCGATGCGCGCAGTATCCTTGCCGGACAACGGAACCGCGTCCTCGAGGTCGAGGACGACCGCGTCGGCACCCGAGCCGGCCGCCTTGTCGAACCGCTCGGGCCGGTCTCCCGGAACGTACAGGAAGATCAGCTCGGAACTCATCCGACGGTGACGGTGCCGTTGACCAGTGCCTTGGCGATGACCGTCCGCATGATGTCGTTGGTGCCCTCACCGATCGACATCAACGGGGCGTCCCGGTAGTAGCGCTCGACGTTGAACTCCGTCGAGTACCCGTAACCACCGTGGATGCGCATCGCCTCGAGACTCGCGGTGATCGCCGTCTCGGACGCGAAGTACTTGGCCATGCCGGCCTCACCGTCGACGCGAGCGCCCGAATCCGCCTTCGCCGCAGCCCAGTACGTCATCAGGCGGGCGGCCTGCAGCTGGGTGGCGATGTCGGCGAGCTTGAGCTGGATCGCCTGGAAGTCCGAGATCGGCTTGCCGAACGCGGTCCGTTCCCGCGAGTAGTTCAACGCTGCGTCGTAGGACGCCTGGGCGATCCCGACGCTGCGTCCGGCGATGTTGAGGCGCCCGATCTCGAGGCCCGACAGGGCCTGCTGCATTCCGCGACCCTCGACGCCGCCGAGCAACGTCGACTGCGGGACGCGCACCTCGTGGAGGAGGATCTCGCACGACTCCGTGCCCTTGTAGCCGAGCTTGCCCATGTCGCGCTGGACCTCGAAGCCGGGAGTCGTGGTGTCCACCAGCAGGATGCTCATGCCCTTGTGTGCCGGAGTGGCTGTCGGGTCCGTCTTCACCAGCACCGGAAGCACATTCGCGTGCCGAGCGTTTGTTATCCAGGTCTTGGTGCCGCGGATGACGTAGTCGTCGCCGTCCTTGGTGGCGGTGGTCTTGATGCCCTGCAGGTCGGTCCCGGCCCCCGGTTCGGTGAGGCCGATGCCGGTGCGGCACTCGCCGCTCGCCAGGCGTGGGAGCCACTGTGCCTTCTGCTCGTCGGTGCCGTGGCGCGCGATCATCCAGCAGGACAGATTGTGGCTGCCCAGGATGCCGGCGATGCCCATCCAGCCACGCGCGAGTTCCTCGTACACGAGCGTGAACGACACCATGTCGAGTTCGAGGCCGCCGTACTCCTCGGGTGTGGTGATCCCGAACAGACCCATCTCACGCAACCGGTCGACGATCTCGGTCGGATAGCGACCAGTGCGTTCCCACTCGTTGGCGACCGGGATGATCTCCTTGTCGACGAGCTGACGCAGGGCGGCGCGGAAGTCGCGCTGTTCCTCGGTGAAGCTGAAATCCATTGTGTTCTCCGTACTGTGAGGATGAAAGGCCGGGAGATCCCGGGCAGGGGCGAGCGTTCAACCGGCCGAGACGATGGCGGCCGCGAGTTCGGTGAGCGGCGCCACCGACGGTGCGTCGCACAGATTGGAGACCGCGTCGACGAGAGCTTCGGTGTGGTCTCCCCCGCCGGTGTTGCCCCGGAACTTCTCGGCGACCGCGTCGTCGTCCATGGGCTGTCCCGACGTCCCGCGGCTGCACGGGACCTCGCCGACGACGCGCGTGGAGTCCTCGAAGGTGATGACCGCCCGGCCGGCGGCATCGGCGGCCGGGCGGTCATCGGGTACAGAGACGACCTCGACGAGACCGGCGGTGGTCGCGACCTCGGATCGCGCGATCGAGTGTTCGGCGTAGGTGTCGACGGTCACCGCACCGTCGTGGACCAGTGCGGCGACGCTCCACGGGAGGTCGAACTTCGCGTCGTAGACGCTGCGCGGTGCGCGGGTCCCGGTCCCGGGTCCGCAGACGATGTCCAGGCTGTCGGGGTGTACATCGACGGAGATACTCGTGATCCGTTGCGGCGCTGGGTCGACGCCGTCCTCCCGCGCGGTCGCGAGGGCGGCGGCCACGGCGTCGAGCGAGGCGTGCATGAGCTGGCAGCTCGGGTACGGCTTGATCCCGATGGTCGCGCTCTCCCAACGGGTTCCGAGGTGGGCGACGATGGTGTCCGGGTCGATGTCGCGGTCGGCGAGCGCGCGGTACAGGCCACGTCGCCCCTCGAGCACCGACTCCGGGCCGCTCGCCCCCGCCACGGCCAGCCGCGCGGCCAGCACGCCACTGAAACCGGCGTTGCCCGGGTGAAGGGTCTTGGTGTTCGCGCCGGTGTCGAGGAACTCCAGCAACCCGCCCGACGACGACGCCGCGATACCGATCGCATCGGTGAGCACGTCGGCGTCGGCACCGTAGAGGAGTCCGGCGGCCACGGCCCCGGCGAGGGGTCCGACCACTGCGGTCGCGTGCAGGCCCCGGGCATGGAACCCGTGCGGAGCCGCCGCACCCAGGCGACACGCGACCTCGAGCCCGGCGACCAGTGCGGTCACCGCCTGCGCTCCGGTGGCGCCGACCTCTTCGGCGACCGCGAGAACCGCGGGCGCCACAACGGTCGTCGGATGCACGAGAGCGCCGGCGTGCGTGTCGTCGAAGTCGAGCGCGTGCATCAGGACACCGTTGGCGAAGGCCGCCGCCGGGGCGGAGATGGCCTCGGAGTCCCCGAGCGGATGCGCCTGCGCCGGACCGCCGAGTCCGCGCGCCACCGTCAGGCCCGGACCGCCCTGATCGCGCCGGCGGGCACCGATGCCGTTGCCGAGGCCGTCGAGCAGATGCCGGAGCGCAGCGCGGCGGGTGTTCTCGGGTAGGGCGTCGACGCTCAGGCCGGCAGCCCAGCTCGCGAGCCGGCGGGCGGTCACGGCTTGGCCTGTTGGGCGACGGCACCGAACGCACCGCCGTCGACGAGGTCCCGGATGTCGTCCGCGCTGTATCCCAGCAGGGTCATCACCTCGTCGAAGTTCTCGTTACGATGTGGTGCCCGACGATACTCGGGTTGCTCGGCGCCGAAGCGCACCGGTGACGTGACCTGGCGGACCTCACCCCACACCTCGTGTTCGGTCGTCGCGATGAGTCCGCGTGCGAGCGTGTGCTCCTCGGTGAGAGCCTGCTCGACGTCGTTGATCGGTCCGGTCGGCACGCCCGCAGTGGTGAGCACGTCCACCCAGTGTTCGACGGTGCCCTCGGCAAACCGCTTCTCCAGCAACGGGAGTAGCTCGTCCTTGTGCTGACCGCGTGCGGCGAAGTCGGTGAACCGCGGGTCATCGAGCAGCTCGGCCAGGCCGATCGCCTCGGCGAGACGCACCCAGAACTTCTCCTTGGCACAGCCGACGACGAACCAGCCGTCGGCGGCCTCGAACGCCTGGAACGGGACGAGGGAGGGATGCGCGGAGTTCTTCGTCCGTCCGGGACGGTAACCCGCATTGAGGTGCCAGGCCGCCGGGTAGGTGAGCATGGAGACCGCGGTGTCGTACAGCGAGACGTCGCAGTCACCGCCGACCCCGTCGCGTCGTGCGGCGTGCAGACCGGCCAGCAGGCTCAGCGCGGCGACGAACCCGCCGGAGAAATCCACCAGGGACAGACCGGATTTCGTGGGCGGCCCGTCGGGGTCGCCGGTGAGGTCCATCCAACCCGCCAGGCCCTGCAGGATGTAGTCGTATCCGGGCTGCTTCGCCCGCGGCCCCGTCATGCCGAAGCCGGTGAGACTGCAGCACACGATCGCCGGGTTCAGATGCTTGAGATCGTCGTAGGTGATCTTCATCTTCGCCGGGACGTCTCCGCGCAAGTTCGAGTACACGGCGTCGCTGGTGCGCACCAGATCCTCGAAAACCCGCCGCCCACCGGGTGTTCCGAGGTCGAGAGAGAGACTGCGCTTGTTGCGGTTGAAGGTCTCGAAGAACAGCGAGTCCTCGCCGGAGTTGTAGGGCGGCACGTACCGGCCGACGTCGCCGCCGGACTTCGGCTCCTCGATCTTGAGCACGTCGGCGCCGAGATCGGCGAGGTGGACGCTGCCGAACGGGCCCGCGCCGTACTGCTCGATCGCGATGATCCGGACGTCCTCGAGCGGCCTCATCGGGCGGCCTCCGCCGAGCCGCCGGCGGTCAGTTCGGTGAGCGACGGCGCCTTGACCTCGGGGAAGTAGTTCTGGCCGATGCCGCTCTCGCGGGTCGCGACCATCACCGACCGCTTCCAGGAGATGACGACCTCACCGTCCTGATTGACCCCACGCGTCACCATCGACACGATCCCCGCGTAGGGACGCGACTTCGACAGACGCAGGTCGGTGCAGATGCTCTCGGCGTAGATGGTGTCGCCGACATACACCGGGTGCGCCAGCTTGACATCGGTGAACTGCAGATTCGCCACCGCGTTCTGGCTCATGTCGATCACCGAGAGCCCGAGCACCAGGGCGATGGTCAGGCCCGAGTTCACGATGACCTTGCCGTCGGTGATGGGATTCGTCGCGGCCAGATGTTCGTTGAAGTGGTTCTGGTTGGTGTTCATCGACAGGCACGTGATCCACGCGTTGTCGGTGTCGGTGATGGTGCGGCCCATCGGGTGTTGGTAGACGTCGCCCACGACGTAGTCCTCGAAGAAGCGTCCGAGCGTGGCGGGATGGGTGGTCAATGGTCCTCCTGAGGGGTGCGGCGTCGTGCCGAACGAGCTGACGCCGTGACGCGGCCCACCATAAACATCTGATCTTTATGCCGTCAAGGCTCGTTCATTCCTGGCTATTCACCGAGATTCGGCGTAAGTGTTGCCGAAAGTATCGGATGTATTGCATGATGCTCCCGAGCGGACCTATGGCTCAGATCACTCCGGTCATCGTCGGCGGCCTCACCGCCCCGCGCCGGGTGACAGCATGGAAAGAGGAAGCGAGTTTCGATGAAGCGAATCGGCGTGGATGTGGGCGGCACGTTCACCGACCTGGTCCTGTGGGACGACGACGGGACGGTCACGGTGCACAAGACGCCGTCGACCAACCACGATCCCTCGATCGGCACGATGGACGGGATCGGGGTGCTCGCCGAACGCGCGGGCATCGACGTCGCGGACATCGAGATGTTCTTCCACGGCACCACCGTGGCCACCAACATCGTGCTGGAGCACAACGGCAGTGACGTCGGCATGATCACCACCGACGGCTTCCGGGACATCCTGCACATCGCGCGTAAGAAGCGCCCCCTGAACTACTCCAACTACCAGGACCTGCCGTGGCAGAAGTGGCAGCTGGTGCCCCGCCGCAACCGACGGACCGTCGCGGAGCGGATGGATGCGGCAGGCAACGTGCTGACGCCGCTCGACGAGGACGCCGTTCGCCGCGAGGTCGGCCTGCTCCGCGAGCGTGGGGTCGAGGCCATCGCGGTCGCGTTCCTGCACGCCTACCGCAACCCGGCGCACGAGCAGCGGGTCCGCGAGATCATCGCCGAGGAGTACCCCGGTGTGTTCGTCTCGCTCTCGAGCGACGTCGCCTCGCAGTACCGCGAGTACGAGCGGTTCTCCACCACGGCCCTCAACGCCTTCGTCGGTCCCAAGACCTCCCGCTACATCGAGAACCTGGCAGGCAAGGCCAAAGACGCGCAGGTTGGTGAGGACGTCCACCTCATGACCTCCGCCGGCGGTCTCGTCACCTCCCGCAGTGCCAGCGAGGTCCCCGTCTCGCTGCTGACCAGTGGCGTCGTCGCGGGTCTGCTCGGCGGCTGCTTCATCGGCAAGGCCTCGGGATATCCCAGCGTCATCACCCTCGACGTGGGTGGCACCTCCGCCGACATCGGCGTCGCGCCCGATGGCAAGCTCCGGATGAAGCACCTGCTCGACACCCGCATCGGCGACTACCACGCGATGGTCCCGATGGCCGAAGTCGACACCATCGGCGCCGGCGGCGGCTCGATCGCCAGCATCGACGAGGGCGGCATGTTCCGCGTGGGACCACGCAGCGCGGGCGCTATGCCCGGACCGGCCTGCTACAACCGCGGCGGCACGGAACCCACCTCGACCGACGCCATGGTGGTCATGGGCTGGCTCCGAGAGGACAGCTTCCTGTCCGGCACCATGGAGGTCAAGACCGAGCTCGCCACCGAGGCCGTCAAGACCCACATCGCGGACAAGCTCGGCGCCGATCTCGAACACGCCGCGATGGGCATCTTCCAGATCCTCGCGCACTCGATGACCGAGGCCATCTCGCTGCACTCGGTCCGCAAAGGCTATGACCCGCGCGAGTTCTCGCTCGTCGCCGAGGGCGGCGCCGGACCGCTCTACGCCTGGCAGATCGCCGAGCATCTGGGCATCCCGCGCGTCATCGTGCCCGGGCATCCGGGGATCACCTCGGCGGTCGGCCTGCTGACCACCGACGTCCGCTACGAGGTCCCGACGACCGTGTGGACCTCGTCGGCCGAACCGGACCTGGAGCTGCTGCGTCGCGAGATGGACCGGCTGTCCGAGCAGGCCGTCGCCCAGCTTCGGGCCGACGGCATCGCCGAGGACGCGATCACCCTCGAGCGCAGCGTCGACTGTCGTTATGTCGGACAGGGTTACGAGCTCCGGGTCCCCGCACCCGCCGGCGACATCACCGACGATTGGGTCGAGCAGACCGCGGCCACCTTCCACGAGGTCCACGGTCGTACCTACTCGCAGCGCTTCGACGACAAGCCGGTCCAGCTGGTCAACATCCGCGTGACCGGGGTGGGGGCAGTCGAACACATCCGCATCGCCGAGATCGAGAAGGGCGGCGCCGACGCCTCGGGAGCCGTCAAGGCCACCACCCGGGCGCTGTTCTGGAAGAACGACTCGGCCGACCCGGAATGGGTCGACACCCCCATCTACGACCGCGCACTCTTCAAGGCCGGCAACACCTTCGACGGCCCCGCGATCGTCCAGCAGTTCGACTCGACGACCATCGTCGGCATCGGACAGAAGGCCACGGTCGACGCCGTGGGCCACATCATCATCGAGAGGAGCGCCTGACATGGCGAAAGCTCTGATGCCCACCGACGGCGTTTCGCTTGCCGCCGAGGCCAACCGGACCTGGAACACCGTCGAGGTCGATCCGATCACGCTGCGCGTCATCGGTGGTGCGCTCAACTCGATGGCCAAGGAGATGGCCCAGGTCCTGTACCGGATGGCGTACTCGAGCCTGATCCGCGAGTCCGAGGATCTCGGTGCCGGCATCTTCGACGTCAATGGCCGGGAACTGTGCGAGTCGGATTCGACTCCGATGCACTGTGGTTCGATTCCCGCCTACATCCGCGGGGTCAACCGCAAGCTCGCCGGGACCTACAAGCCGGGCGACGTGATCCTGCACAACCACCCGTATCACGGTGCCGCACACTCCCCCGACTACGGCGTGATCATCCCGATCTTCTGGGAGGGTGAGCACATCGGCTTCGCCGGCTGCACCGGTCACGTCTCCGACATCGGCGGCAACTTCCCAGGTCTGTGCATGGACGTCGTCGACGTCTGGGCCGAGGGCAAGCTGATGGACTCGATGAAGATCTACGACGGCGGCGTCCGCAACGACATGCTGATCCAGCACATCCTGGACAACGTGCGCACCCCGGAGCAGAACCGCGGTGACCTCGAGGCGCTGATCGCCTGCTCGCGCATCGGTGAGAAGCGGTTCGTCGAACTGCTGGAGAAGCACGGGCTCGACACCGTCATGAGTGCAGCCGACCGCTGGATGGACTACTCGGAAGAGATGCTTCGCAGCCGGATCCGGCAGATCCCCAACGGGAGCTACGAAGCACCGATCGGCTACCTCGACGACGACGGCAAGAACCGCGGTGTGCCGCTGAAGGTCGCGGTCCGCGTGCAGGTCGAGGACGAAGACGTCCTCATCGACCTCACCGGTTCCAACGACCAGGTGCCGACGGCGTTCAACGTGCCGTTCGAGGGTTCGGTGCTGCCGGTCGCGGTCAGCGCCATCCGCACGATCCTGCTCGACGAGCACCTCACCGAGGAGTTCGTCCCGCAGAACGACGGTTGCTTCCGTCCGGTGCGCGCCTACGCGCCGGAGGGCACGATCTTCAACCCGGACTTCCCGGCGTCGTGCTTCGCACGCTTCTCGCAGGTGAACCGCATCTTCGACTCGATCAACCTGGCGCTCGCGCCGGTGCTGCCCGAGCGTGCGATCGCCGGGTCGTCGGCGGCTCTGTGCGCCATCGCCTACTCGGGACTCGCCGAGGACGGCGAGTCGTACTGGGTGTACATCGAGATCAACGAGGGCTCGTACGGTGCGCGCAACGGCAAGGACGGCATGGACGCCGTCGACGCCCTGATGGCCAACACGCGCAACAACCCGATCGAGGAACTCGAGCTCAACCACGCCATGCGCGCGGAACGGTACGAACTCCGCGACGAGTCGCCTGCTCCCGGTCAGTGGCGCGGCGGCATCGGCAGCGTGCGGACCTGGTACATGCAGACCGACACCTTCCTGGGCTCCGAAGCCGACAACCGCACCGACCCGCCGGCCGGCGCCCTCGGTGGCGGCGACGGCGCGTCCGGATCGTTCATCCGCAACCCCGGCACTCCAGACGAGGAGGTGCTGTTCTCCAAGGTGACCCAGGAGGTCATCCGCGAGGGCGAGCGACTCGAGATCCGGATGCCGTCGGGCGGCGGCTTCGGCGATCCGTTCCTGCGCGACCCGTTCGCCGTCCTCTCGGACGTGTGGGACGAGTACCTCACCGCCGAAGAGGCACGCCAGGACTACGGTGTCGTCGTGAACACCGAGGACTGGGCGGTCGACGCAGCGGCCACCGACCGGCTGCGTGCGTCCCGGGTGGCGTCCTGAACAGTGACATCGGAAGGGCCGGCGACACTGCCGGCCCTTCCGGCATGTCCGAAAGCTGTTCTGCCGACGTGCTTTCCGTCGCCGAGCAATTGAACACGGTCATCTCCTGGGTCCCCGACGAGTTGCGTTCCGATCCGGCTGCGGCGCCGGGTCCGCTGTCCGGGGTGCGGATCGGCGTCAAGGACAACATCGAGGTCGGCGGAGTGCTGTCCACCTGTGGGTCGGAGTATTTCGCCGACCGGGTGGCCGAGTCCGACGCCGCCTGTGTGGGCGCGCTGAAGCGTGCGGGCGGGGTGATCACATCGACGTTGAATCTCGCCGAGTTCGCTGTCGGGGTGACGAGTCAGAACTCGGCGGCGGGTGGTGCGGTGAACCCGTGGAGCCCGTCGCGGGTGCCGGGCGGTTCGAGCGGCGGTTCCGGTGTCGCGGTGGCGGCGGGAGTCGTCGACGTCTCGCTCGGTACCGACACGGGCGGATCCATCCGCCTGCCCGCCGCGTGCTGTGGCGTCACCGGTCTGCGGCCTTCGGTCGGCGTGCTCGACATGTCCGGGATCTTCCCGGTCAGCGCGGATTTCGACACCGTCGGTCCACTGGCACGATCGGCCTCCCAGCTGCGGGACGCCTACGCGGTGCTCGCCGGCGCCGACCCGGCACCGTTGCGGACCGGGCCGCTGCGGATCTCGGTGCCGTGGCCGTTCGTCACCGACGACGTGGATCCGGCCGTACGCGATGCCGTGGCGGGTGTCGCGGACCTGCTTCGCGAACTCGGCCACCGCGTCGAGAACGTCCCGGTGCGCCACAGCGAGACCGCTCAGGACGTCGTGTACACCCTCATCTATTCGGATCTGGCCAAGATTCACGCGGAGCGGCTGCGCGACGAGCCGAGTCGATTCCAGCCCGCGACACGCGAGCGAATCCGGCTTGGGCTGAACATCTCCGACGATCAGGTGACCGGCGCCCGCCGACTGCGGGATGTGTTCCGTGCCGGGACGGCCGAGCTGTTCGACGAGGTCGATGTGGTCCTCACCCCGGCCATGCCCGGAGACGTCCCGCAGCTAGGTGGCGGCGAAGCCGTTGTGGCGCAGGCCCGTCGAATGGGGCAGCTCACCTATCCGTGGTCGTTGCACGACGGCCCGACGCTGGCGCTGCCGGTGGGGGTGCACCCGTCCGGCATGCCCATCGGGGCCCAGCTCACCGCGGCCAAGGGCGGCGAGGGAACCCTGTTCGCTCTCGCCGAGCAGTTTCAGGCACACACCGACTGGCATCGACGACTCCCGCCGGTGCGGGTGGGTGTCTGATGAGCTCGAGCGGCTGAGCCTGCTCAACCCTGGCGCCTGAGCAGGTCCATCTGTTTGTAGACGTCACCCAGATGGTCGAGGTGGCGGCGCATGAGGGTCATCGCGGTCATGGAGTCCCTCTTCTCAACAGCGTCGAGGATGGCGCGGTGGTCCTCGTCGACGCACTTCCAGAAGTCCTCGGGAGCGGCGTCGCGGCTGAAGCGGCTGCCGATCACACGGAAGACCGGAACGGTGATGAGGTCGAGCAGCGGGTTGTCGGCGGCCCGGAGCAGCACGCGGTGGAACTCCTGGTTGTTCGCGTACACCTCCGGCCCGATCTCACCCGAGGCGTCGAAGATGGTGGCGCGCAACTCTTCCAGATGTGCGTCGGTGTGGCGGTACGCTGCCACCCCGGCGGCCGGGACCTCCGTGAGTTGTCGGACCTCCATCAGCTGGTCGACGGTCACCCCCTCGGCCGCCGCGAGCAGGGTGACCCCGGCTTCGAGGTGGGCGCTCAGCTGGCTGATGTCGGGGGTGGCGACGAAGGTCCCGCCGGTGACCCCACGCGTGGTGTGCACCAGGTTCTCGCTGGCGAGCGACCGGATGGCCTCCCGGACGGTGCTCTGCCCCACGCCGAACTCGGCCCGCAAGTCTGTGTCGGGTGGCAGCCGGGTACCGGGGGTCAGTTCACCCGCCAGGATGCGTACGCGAAGCGCGTCGGCCACGACCTGGTACGCCGGGCGTCGGCCAGACTTATTCGCTTCCGTCACAACATCTTCCGATCGTGGATGGGGTGTGATCCAACTTACCAGATCGGCGAGGCGGAGACGACGCTGCGCCAAGGGTTTTCGGATGCGGCCTGGCGGGGGTGGACCCCGGCGTGGTCAGCTCCGGTACGTCACGCCGGTCGTCGGCGCCCTGCTCGTCGAGTCGACGCCTCCACCTCGGCAATCGCGGAACGGAGCATCTCCGCGAAGTGGCTCCAGTACGCGGCCTCGTCGTCGTAGAACCGGATGGTCCGCGAATCGGCTGCTACCAACCGGGCGCCGTTTGCTCGACTCTGCCAGTTCTCCCACTGATCCTCACACACTTCGAGATAACCGGCGAGCGTCGCAGCGTCGTGGTTCTGAAATGCAGCGATCCTGCTCGGCATCGAAGTCCCCTCGTCCCGGTGTCAGTCGTGCACACGCTATGCCGTGGGTACGACAATTCTGAGGTGCGAGCGAAGCGAGCCAACTTCTGCTCCCTGAGGAGGCCGGAGCTTGCGGAGGCGCCACCCCC
>NZ_JAUZVK010000038.1:0-21374 GCF_031844505.1 Gordonia sp. AC31 | reverse complement strand
CAGCGGCATGTCGGCGTCGGTGAGATGACGATCAGTCACTGGGACTCCTCCTGCCCCGAGGTGCCGGCGCTCGTGCTCGGGCGTCCTGTGAGGGCGGCGAGGCTGAACTGCTCGGGCCCGGCCAGATGCGCCCGGGTGGTATCTCGCTGACCTGGCGGCGGTGCCAACCGGGTCGTCGTGGCCGGCGGTGCCGCGGTCGTGGTGGGCCGGGCTGCGGCCTGGGCCCTCAGTGCCGCCAGCTGCTGTTTGACGGCGGTGTAGCTGATCGCCCGGCGTGCGGTCTCGGAGACGAGTTGGCCGCAGGCCCGCTCGAGCAGCATCTTGTTGTCGCCGCGGGCCAGGGCGAGGATGTTCTGGCACGAGCGGTAGCCCTGCGCCTCGATCCGCTGACGATCGAGGACCTCGCTGATCGCGGCGACGGTGTTCGGTCCGATCTTGTGGGCCTGGCGCACGAAGTACGCCCGCGACCACAGGTCGGATGACTGCAGGTGCTGGGCGGGCACATGGTCGGGATCGGTGACGTAGGCGTGCCGCCTACCGGAGACGGTGTGGGAGGCGATGACCTCCCCGCCAGCCATGACCGTGAGCGTGGGACCGGTGATCTTCACATCGACGTGCTGGCCGGCGAAGGTGTGGGGCACCGAGTACTTCACCGTGGCGATCTCCACGTGGTAATCACGGTTGACCTTGGACTTCTTCCAGATGACCGGCTGCCAGCGAGCCTCTGGCAGGGCGATCAGCTCGGACTGCTCGTGTTCGGTGAATAGCTCGCGGCGGCTGGTCTTCTGGCCGCGGAACGGTGTCCGGTCGTTGATCGCCTCGACCTCGGCGGCGATCGCCTCGTTCATATCGTCCAGGCTCGCGAACCGCCGATCGGCAAGCCGTCCGATCACCCAGTTCGTCACCACCTTCACGCCGGCCTCGACGTTGCCCTTGTCGCGGGGTGCCGCCGCCCTCGTGGGCACCGCGGCGGTGTGGTGGTACTCGAGGAAGTCCCGGTACTCGCGGTTGACCTCCCGGGCCCGGTCGCCGCGGGCGATCTGATTCGACGCCGTGGAGGCGTTGTCCGGGACGATCACCTGCGCCGTGCCGCCGAAGTACTCGAACGCCTGCAGGTGCGCGTCGAGCCAGTGCGGCATCTTCTCGTCCACGCAGCCGCAGGCGAAGACCATTCCCGAGTACGGCAGCGACGCCACGAATACCGACACCGTGGTCTTGGTGCCGGTGACGGGATCGAAGATGGCCATCTTCGTGCCCGCCCAGTCGACTTGCATCGTGTGCCCGGGCACGTGGGCGATCCGCATCGTGAGCTCGTTGACCTGCACGTACTCGCCGACGATCTGGCAGAACCGCTGATAGCTGTAGTGCCGCTGCCCCGGCGTGCCGTCAGTGTTGAGGTAGTTGGCCCACAGCACCCGCAGCGGCAGCTTGTTCTTGCCCGTGCGCTTCTTCACGGCAGCCGCCACGTCGAAGGCGACGAACTCCTTCGACGGCGTCTTGCGCCCATCGGCGAACAAGGCGTCGATCTCCTCGACGCTGAGCGCCTCGACCTGGCTCGTGGCGGTCAACCCGTGCTCGTGGCAGACCTTCTTCGCCTTCGCGACCGTGCGATGCGAGCAACCCGCGATCGCCTCGATGTCCCGGTAGGACCTGTCCTGCAGCAGTAGCGACATCACCAATCGGTAATCAGTCACCCGTGCCTCCTGTTCGGATCCACGCGCAGCCTGGTTGCCACGCGTAGAACCGACACGAGCACACGAGGACCGGCACCGCTATCCGATGCTCATACTCGCGCTACCCGATCATCAGAACCCTGCTATCCGAAGCACGTCCCTAACACCTTGGGACCAGCACCGCCTGGTTGATCCGCGCTAGCGCAATGCAGGATCCTATATACGGCCGCGATCCCGACCAGCCGCCAGTTCTCGGTAACGACGCTCGCTCAGCCGCAGGGCGGGGCGAACTTGCTCCCGACGTGCTCGAACTCATCGCGCTCCAAGCACACACCAGCGAGCGGAGAATCTCCTGGTGCGCTCGAGTCCTGGACACGAGCGAGGCTGGTATACGCGAACGCATCGCCCGCGGTCGGCGATGGTTGGAGTACCCCGCCACCGACGTGCACAATCCGTCGACGGCCAAATGGGTGAGACTCACGGAGGCCGGCCGTAAAGTCCTGATTCGGCCCTGAATTCTGAGGACCGGCACGCAGGCTGTACTGGTCAACTTGCTGTGCAAGTTGGCGCAGTTTCCAGCGGCAGGGAAACACTGGGAGTTTTGGTCCTCCAGAATCACCGGGCAATCGGTAACAGGGGAACGGGTAACGGGAAACGACTCCTGTTACCGGTATGGAGAGTGCCACAGAGTAATTCGCCGCCCGAGACGCCGCGATCAGACCTCCTACTCCCGACTCCCGAACACCCGCTCCTACCAGTTACATCGCTCCTGGTGGGGTCGTGTTTTTCTCCAGTTCGCCGCGCCAAAGGGTTAGTTGGCGGCGTGGTAGGCCTGCATGACGTCGGCGGGGATGCGTCCGCGGTCGGAGACGTCGTAGCCGTTGGCCTGGGCCCATTCGCGAATAGCTCTGGTCTCTGCGGACGGCGTCTTCGCGGAGGTTTTTCTTGCGGCCTTGGTGTTTCTTCCGGTCACGCGGTGGCCGGCCTCGATGTATGGGGCCACGGCCTCTCGCAGCGCCTGGGCGTTGTCGTCGCTGAGGTCGATGGAGTATTCCTTGCCCTCGAAGGCGAACGCGATAGTGTTTGCTGCCTCGCCTAGGTGTACTGACCCGGGACGTTAGGTACGGGGTTCGGCGAGTCGGCGCGACATAGGGAAGACCTCCGAGTGAGGTGTGGAGCTGTCTAAGAACCGCTCCTCAACCCGGAGGTCTTCATGTCTCACCGTAATTCACCGTTGTCCCCGACTGGCCGGCTGCGTCTGGCTCGGTGTGTTGTCGAGGATGGGTGGCCGCTGCGGCGTGCCGCGGACCGTTTCAATGTCTCGGTGACCACGGCCAAACGGTGGGCCGACCGCTACCGCGACCACGGGCCCGCAGGGATGGTTGACCGCTCAAGCCGGCCCCGCTCATGCCCGCATCGCACCACCCGTCGCCGGGAACGCCGGGTGGTGGGGTTACGCGTGTCGCGCCGTTGGGGACCAGCTCGGATCGGGTTCCACCTGGGGTTGAACGTGTCCACAGTCCACCGCATCCTCACCCGGTACCAGTGTGTGCGGTTGTCGTGGACCGACCCGGCCACCGGAGCACCGGTGCGTGCACGACGACGTGAGGTTCGCCGGTATGAACGCGAAGCTGCCGGGGACTTGATCCACGTCGACATCAAGAAGCTGGGCAGGATCCCCGACGGTGGTGGGCACCGCGTGCACGGCCGCGCCCGAGGCGGCCGCAATTCCAGTGCCCATCGCGATCCGTCCCGGCCCCGCACCGTGCATGGCCGCCCCAACCTGGGATACGCCTACCTGCACCACGCCGTCGATGATCACTCCCGATACGCCTATTCGGAGATCCTCGCTGATGAGAAGAAGGAAACCGCGACCGCGTTCATGACGCGTGCCTTGGCCCACTTTGCCTCGATCGGCGTCACGACCACACGGGTGATGACCGACAACGGGTCCTGTTACCGGTCCAGAATGTTCCGGAAACGATTGGCCGACAACGGGATCAAACACAAATGGACACGACCGTACCGGCCGCAAACCAACGGCAAGGTGGAACGATTCAACCGCACACTGCAAGAGGAATGGGCCTACGCCCGCCCCTACAACAGCGAGACCGAACGCGTGGCCGCCTTCGACGAGTTCCTGCGCATCTACAATCACGAACGCAGCCACACCGCACTCAGAGGCGACTCACCCGCCGACCGCGTACCCAACCTGGCGGGTCAGTACACCTAGGTCGGTTCCGTCGATGTCGTCGGTGTATCTGACCTGGAAGTGCTGAGCCATAGATCTGTCCATTCTTGGTGCGTCAACTGCTGCGGGGAATTATGCCCGTTGCGGCAAGTCGCGTCGGTTGACTCTGAAAGCGCCAACCGCCCAGGCCCCGAGCGCACAGAGGCGAGGTAGGCCGCCTACGAGCCACCGCCGGGTGTGGCTGCTGGTGCGCTGGCGGACTCGGTGGACGCCGGGCGTTGCCGATTGGTGGCATTTGAGTAGCATTGACGGTGTTGGGCAGGGTGCCCGTAGTCGTCTACTGCCTTGATTGGCGGTGGTCGCGGGAGTTGACGCAAGGGGGTTCGGGCGATGGCTGTGGTGGATCAGGCGATCTTGGCGCATACCGAGACCATGAGGCTGTCGAGCGCGGAGTTGGCGCGTCAGCTGGTGCAGCATCTCGGGCCGACGGTGGTGGCGGTGGCCGCGGGTGTGCGGGACAGGAAGCTGCCGTACAAGTGGTCTGCCGACGGTGGTCCGGTGCCGCGTGATGGCGCGTTGCAGCGGCTGCAGGTGGCGCACCGGGCGTGGGTGGCGGTCGCGACGTCCGAGGG
The DNA here is from genome assembly GCF_031844505.1 of Gordonia sp. AC31. Taxonomy (NCBI): domain Bacteria; kingdom Bacillati; phylum Actinomycetota; class Actinomycetes; order Mycobacteriales; family Gordoniaceae; genus Gordonia; species Gordonia sp. AC31. The sequence goes on along the minus strand of NZ_JAUZVK010000038.1, from coordinate 16,878 downwards.
GTCAGATGTCGCCCGGGCATGGTTCATCGGCGCGAACCCCAGGTTGGATGAGCAGCCGCCGTTTATGGCGATCGCGGCGGGCAAGTTCAAGCCGGTGATGAGTGCTGCCGCGGCGTTCGTCGACGGCACCGACAACTAAAGCTCGCCCCGTGACCCTGCCCTGCGGGCCGGCCCGGCGAGCAGTGGAGGGCCACCTAGAGTGGCCGTGGTGAGTATGTGCGCCGGTAGAGGATGCTGCCCGTGACGGTCGAGGTCACGGTCTGCGCGAACACGGGCCTGGCGCTGCTGTCGGCCGGCGGACGGACCGTTTATCGGTTGGCTAAACCTTCCTATGGGGTGCTCAACCCGCCGACTCGAGGCGTGAGTAGCAGCGAGGACCGGGCGGGGTGGAACCGTTTCGATCTGCCCGGCGAGCAGACCATCTACTGCGCCAGTAGCGCCGAGGGCGCGTACGGCGAGTTGCTGGGCGCATTGAAGGTCGGCGGCCCCTACCGGGCGCAGGAGTACCTCGATGATCCCGGCGATACCGATCTCTACGCTCTGATCGCCCAGGACTGGAACGATCTGGGGGTTCGGCCACCCGGCGTGGTCGACATCGGTTGGCTGTACGCCCACCGCCTGTACACGGTGGCACTGCCGGCATCGGGATGGTTCGTGGAGATCGAACACGCGCGCACCATCACCTACCTGGCCTCGCATATTCCACAGTCACTGTGGGAGCGAGGGATCGGCGAGATCACCGTGGCGCAGACGCGTAGCGGTGACCGTCATCTGACGACCGAACTGGCCGCCACGCTGGCGGCCGCCCCACTGGTGGGCGGCGCACGGGCGCTGGGCGTGCACTACTACTCCAAACACGGAACAGAGTGGTCCTGCTGGGCGGTGTGGCTGCGCGACGACGTCGCCGGCGCGCTGGACGCAGGCCCGGGCCAGCCGGTCGCGCCGCCGGCGGACAATGCCGCGTTGGCGGCCGTGCTGGATATCTACAATCTCACCGCCGGATAGCTCCAGCCCCCACGCGCCGCCCGCCGCCCGCCGCCCGCGGGCCCCGTCTGGCTCGTCGCCGAAGGTGTCCGCGCCGACGGACACCCATCCCCACGGTCGCCGCGACACACCTCGCACGAGCTACCCAACGAGCGCGGAATCCGGTAACGTAGGTAACCAGAAACGTTACCGGTTACCCGTTACCGCATACCTAATTCGGAGGGGCTGTCATGTCGACGTCGGAGAAGATTGCTCGCGCCTATGGGGTACTCCTCGCGCGGGGCGAGAAGGTCACCGTGCGGTCCGTGCAGCGCGAAGCGGGGGTGCGGATCGGCGAGGTGGCCGCGTGGATGCGCGAGCATGCTGGCGGGGCGGCCGGGGATGTGCCGGCGGCGCCGGATTTGTCGGAGGCGATGTCGGCGATGGTGGCCTCGGTGTGGGCCGCGGCGTGGAAGCGGGCCGCGGAGCAGGCGGACGAGGCGACCGCGGTGGCGCTCGATGCTGCTCGCGCGGGTGAGGCCCACGCCCTGGAGGCGGCCGAGCAGGCTGCCGCAGAGCGTGACGAGGCGGTCGCGTCCCGCGACCGAGCACTCGGCGAGCTCGAGGGAATGCGCGGCGAGCTCGAGCAGCTGCGCGGCCAGCTCGAGGAAACGCGCCAGGACGCCGCCGTCGCACGCACCAAGGCCGAGGAGTCCGACCGGGCACGGGTCCGGGCGGAGGCAACCTCGGACACGCTGCGTGAAGTCCTGGACTCGCTGCGCGATAGCGCTCGTGGCGCGGATCAGTCAGGTGCGTCGTAGCCATCCCGCCGGAACATTGAGACCACCCGCAGTGTCCAGCTCGGCGCCGGCACCCAGAGTGGCCTAGCGCTCAACGCCTTTGCGGTGCAATTCCCCAACCGGCTCCCACTCTGATGACCCAGCAGCGGGGCTAACTGACCGGTCTCTTACACAGACGATGTGACATGCCGGGTGGTCGACTCCCGTCTCACCGCCTCACCGATGAACCGCCGCTAGGCACTTCGGATCCGGAAGGGTCGTCAAAGGAGGCACGCCTTGCGCCTATCTGGAGCGTTCCTTCACTTCATGCCGGAACGAACGAAACCTGCGACGACGTATTTCTGTAAGAAGATGTAGAGCAGGAACACGGGTATACAGGCCATCCCCGCAGCTGCCATGACCGCACCCCAATTGTTTCCCTCGGCGGTGAGGAATGAGCGGATGCCAACTTGGATTAGGGCATCAGACTGGCGCATGATCAGCGATGGCCAAAGGTAATCGTTCCAAGCCGTGATGAATAGCATGATCGCGAGTGCTGCAAGTGCGGGTTTCATGTTGGGTACGACAATGCTCCACAGAGTCTGCCAGGAGTTTCGTCCATCGACCTTGGCGGCGTCGAGAAGCTCGCCGGGGAAGGAGCGCATGTGCTGCATGAGCATGAGCACACCGAATGCCGATACGAGGTTAGGTACGACGACACCAGCGACCGTGTTGAGGAGTCCCAGCTGGGAGACCATGAGATAGTTCGGGATCATCGTGATCTGGAAGGGTACTAGCCATGATCCTATGAAGAGGAACGAGGCTACCGATTTTCCGTAGAAGTCGAATCTGGCGAATGCGTAGCTGGCGAGTATAGAGGTGAACAACTGGAACACCGTGAGAGCAGTCGCCATGACCAACGTGTTCCACATCATCCAGAGAATCGGGATTTGGTCCGTGACGTCGATGAAGTTCTGAATGCTTATCGGCCATGGAATAAGACTCTGCGAAAGCTGGTCTTCTGGAAGTCGGAATGCTGTGGCAAAGAGCCAATAGACGGGGAAAATGCTACAGATCGCGGCGACGGCCAGTATCACGTGGCCGATGGCGATTCCTCCAACGCTGCGTGCCCCCACGGGTAGGTCAGAGTCGGTATTCTGCCGGTTCTTTAGGGAGTCATTGGGATCGTCTTCCGCTGCCGTAGTCCGTGATTCCAATATGGATGGACGGATGCGGGGCCGCACCGCTGCGTGCGGGTCGACCGGGGCTGATGTTTCGAGAACGAATGACATGCGAGACGCCTTCCGGGTCATTTCGGGGTTCAGTCATCGTGGAAGCTGAGTTTTCGAGTCATCCACATGTAGAGGGCGCCGATCGCGCCGAAGGCGATAAAGAACAGCACGCCTGCCGCAGACGATAATCCCGAGTCGAAGTTCTGAAATCCGAACTGATAGAGGATGTAGTAGATGTTCGTCGAGCTATTCGACGGCCCGCCCTGGGTGAGGATGTCGATGATCGGATAGGTCCACTGGGCCGCCAGCAGCACGGTCATGAGTCCGAGGAACACGAGGGTGGGTGACAGCAGCGGCAGTGTGACCTTCCTGGTCACCGTCATCGCCGATGCTCCATCTAGGCCAGCGGCTTGACTGTATTCGGGACTGATGCCGGCGAGCCCTGCCGAGATCACGAGAACACCGAAGCCGAGCATCTGCCAACCGACCATGATGATGATCGCCCAGATAGCTAGACCTGGATCGCGGAGTACATTGCCCAACTCAATTCCGAAAGCGCTCAGTGCGATATTGATCGTGCCTCCGTTCGGCGCGAACAGCCAACGCCAGACAGCAGCCGTGGCCACCGGCGTGAGGAGGAATGGGACAAAGATGAGCGCTTGGTAGAAGGTCTTCCAGCGGCCTCGGACCTGTTGTGAAAGTAAGGCGATGAGGAGCGGCAGGACGAGAGAGAACACTGCGAATGCGGCGGTGTACACTACGGTGTTCCGCACTGCTTGTCGCATCTCCGGGAGAGCGATGACATCTGCGTAGTTGTCCACGCCGACGAACTCGCGAGGTGTGTTCGGCAGCATGTTCCAGTCATAGAATGACAGCTCAAAGGTTTGGACCAGCGGCCAATATGTCCACAGGATAAGCATGGCCATGGCTGGGAGCAGGTATAGATAGGGTGAGAGCCGCTGAGATGGTGACTTTCTCGTTTTATGGTCGCCGAGATTTGAATTGCCGCGCGGGGTTAGCAGGTGCGGGGTCCGAGCAGCGGTCTTGCGGGTTGATTCCACCGCCCGCGAGGAACCGGTGAGTTGCTGCTCTTCTGGGTAGCTCGACGGGGGCGGGACGGTTGAGAACATCAGCGGACCGTCCCGCTGGCGACGATCGTCGCTGATTTTCCACTCTCTGCGTTCGCAGTCTTGCTGAGCGAGCCGATCACGGTGGGGACTGTCGCGCTCGATTGATGGGTCGTGTGGCTGGGGGTGCTGGGGTGTAGTGGCACCAACGTGGTCGTGAGCACTGTCTCTCGCTTCGGTCGTTTCAGCCGGTGAGCTTGGTCCGCAGGGCTGTCAGATCGTCAGATCTGAGTCCGTGCAGTTTCAGGTATTCCTCAGCGCCGCCGTATTCGCGGTCGAGTCGCTCTAACAGCGCCTCCATGAGCGGCGCCGGACTCTGTGTGATGATCGTGACGATGTCGACACCGGCGGCTGCCAGCGACGGGACATCGTGACTGGCCAGCATCGTCTCGGCCCAGTCGCCGGCGAGATTGACCGCAGTGGCTGAGTAGTCAGCCACGATGGCCTGGCGGTCGGCGCCAACGACTTCGAGGATGAGTGCGGCGAGCACTCCCGTGCGGTCCTTGCCCGCTGTGCAGTGGAACACCACGGGCCCGGGAGCGGTCGCCACTTGCGTGAGCGCCCGGGCCAAGTTGGCACCGCGGGTGTCGATCATCATGTCGTAGATGCCAGCCAGATCGAGATTCTCACCGAGCATCAACTGATGGCTGCTTGCAGCATCGGAGAGTATCGGAGTGTGCACGATTTCGATGGTCTCGCGGTCGACGGCGCTGGGCATCTCGTCGAGCTCATCGGTGCGACGGAGGTCGACGATCCTTGAGATCCCGAGGTCGCGCAGGAGTGCGCGCCCGACGTCATCAACCTTGTGAAGCGCGTCCGCGCGGAATACCTGGTTGGAGTTGACCACACCTCCGCGAGATAGCGGAGTGCCACCGAGGTCACGGAAGTTATTGGAGCTGGTGACGGGCAGCGGCGGACGAACTGTGAAGCCGGAGGGCGAGTCGGTGGAGGTCATTGCGTGGTTCACCTCTCTAGGAGTTGCTGTGAGCGTTCTGCGGTCTCCGGAAGTCGCTGAGCGGGGTCGGCTCCCTGAAAGACCGAGTCCTCGATCGCGGTGCCCAGGAGTTCATCGATCTGCGCGAATTGATCCCCGGGATAGGAAACCCATGGCGATAGCTCGTCGAGCTGCTCCAGGTTCGGCTTGACGAGCGGATTGGCCTCAACGAAGTCGTGCAGCGGGCCACCTTCTTCCGTCATGGAAGAACGGAGAGGCAGAAGCCCGATTCCCGTGGTGATCTGCTCGTACGCCTCAGGGGAGGTCATCCACTTCATGAACTCCCACGCTGCCGCCTGCTTCTTGGGGTCTTGGGAGAACATCACGAGAGCGGAACCGGAGTTGGTGGGTACCGCAGGCTGCTCACCGAACTGCGGAAGCACCCGCGTATCGAGGGTCCAGTCATTTCCCTCCGCGCCCTGCATGAAGCTGGACTGCAGAGCAGACGGGGCCACCTGGAAGGCATAGGTGTCGCCACGTGCGAAGGTGTCGTACTGGGACATTTCGTCCTCGTTGCTGAGGATTCCGTCCTCGTACATCGTCTTGAACACATCGACGGTGTCCACCGCGGCGTCGGAGCCGAACTCGATCGTTGAGCGATCGTCGGAGAGCACCTGGGCGCCGTTGGAGAGGAACATCGATTGCATGCACCAGCGTCCCGTGGTCAGCACGCAGGCGTTGGACAGTGAGGGCCGACCGGTGTGTTCGGTGACTTGGTCCGCGATGTCGGCGACAGATTCCCACGTGCTCGTGTCGATGGTCTCGGGATCCATGCCCGCTTCCTCGATCAGGTCTTCGTTGATCCAGAGGATGGGGGTCGAGAACACATAGGGCAGTCCGTACGTAGCCCCGTCTATGTCGGCGAGCACCTTAGCCCGCGGGTGAAACGGGTACTTGCCACCGAAGTGCTCGTCAAGCTTCTCTTGTCCGACGAGTTCAGAGAGGTTCGCGCCGCCGAGCGATTCAGCGGAGAACGCCATCGAATCGAAGACCATCTGTCCGATATCGGGCGGATCCCCGGCAAGCACTTGCTGCTGGACCGACGAGGTGGCATTCCCAGAGTCGACGCCCTGCCCGACCACAGTGATGTTCGGGTGCTCCTGTTCGAAGGAGTCGATGAGGCCGGGGATAGTGTCGCCCCACATTCCCTGCCCGGAGAGCATGTAGGACTCGAATACGATCTCGACCTGGTCGTCTTCGGAGAGCTCGACTAACTGGCCGCCCTCGGAGTGAGCTGCGGGTGTGTTCGACCCGGCCGTCACGCAGCCGGACAATACGAGACTCGACATCGCAGTGATAACCAGAGCGGCGCGGACGTGACGGGATGAGCGAGATCGCCGAGGTAGTGAACGCATGAAGCTGACCTTTCATCGAATAAAATGGGGAAGTTGTCGAAGTGCAGGTGGGCACACATGTGATGGAGCGAACAGTTTCCGAATAGCGGACGACCGTCAGAAGACGCCGACGACCTGCCTCTGGTCAGGCTCAACGGATCTCGCCCGCTTCGACGCGGCCGGATCGTCGGCGACCCACTCGAGCCGTCGACCGGACGCGCTGTCGAACAAGTGCGCATGGACAAGCTCTAGGCCGATCTCGATGGCGTCGCCCGGTCGGAGATCGTTGCGGCGCTCACCGCGAATGCAGATGTCGGAATCTGCCACGCGTCCGTACACGATCGTCTCGTTGCCGAGCTGTTCGACGTTGCTGACGAGAAGCGGAAGCCTGAGCGCCGCAGTCGGATCGTGATGATCCAGGACTCGGATGTGCTCAGGTCGAACGCCCAGCAGCACGTCGATCTCAGCTGTGGTCCCGGCCCACAGGTCGGCAGCGAACCCGTCTCCTTCAACACGGACGGTCCCCGCAACGGACGTGACCGTCGCCGGGATCAGATTCATCGGTGGAGAACCGATGAACTTCGCGACGAACGTCGATGCAGGACGGTCGTAGACCTCGAGCGGGGAGCCGACCTGCTCGATGATTCCTTTGTTGATGACGACGATCTTCGTGGCCATGGTCATCGCCTCGACCTGATCGTGCGTCACATAGACGAAGGTCGCGCCGAGACGTCGGTGAAGACTGGTGAGCTCTTGTCGGGTCTGCGTGCGCAGCGACGCATCGAGATTCGACAGGGGCTCGTCCATCAGGAACGCCTTCGGATTACGGACAAGCGCCCGCCCTAACGCCACTCGCTGTCGTTGCCCGCCGGACAACTGTTTGGGCAGCCGGTCAAGGAGCATATCGATCTCGAGCGATGCAGCAACCTGGTTGACTCGCTCTGCCATCTCGTCACCGGAGAGCCTCGTACCGTCAACCTTTCGCGCTTGCGTTAGGGGGAATCGAAGATTCTTTTCGACGCTCAGATGCGGATAGAGGGCGTAGCTCTGGAACACCATGGCGATGTCGCGCTTCTTGGAAGGGACATCGGTGATGTCGGCACCGTCTAGTTCTATCGTCCCCGATGTTGGTTCAAGCAAGCCGGCGATCATGCGCAGCAGCGTGGTCTTACCACAGCCGGAGGGGCCAAGTAGGACGCAGAACTCTCCGTCGTCGATCCGTAGATCGACGGCGTTCACGGCCGTGCTGCCCTTGAATACACGCGTAAGGCCTGCGATGTCGATCGAGCCTGACAGTCCAGGTATCTGCGTGCATCGACGAGCATCTGATCAACACCGGAGAACTGCAGACGCGACCCAGGACTCTGGGAAGGCACGTCGAGCTGATCATCATCGACGAATCCGACCGCCTCAATGCCACCGCCCTGGAAATGGTGCGAGACCACTATGACCGCGACAACGTCGCCGTCATCCTCATCGGCATGCCCGGGATCGAGAAGAGATTCAGCCGCTACCCGCAGCTCTACAGCCGCGTCGGGTTCGCCCACGAGTACCGGCCACTGAGCAAAGACGAGCTGCGATTCGTGCTGGAACGTCGCTGGCCCAAATACGGCCACCCCCTCGATCCCGACGACTTCACCGACGCTCAAGCCCTCGCCGCGATCGCACGGATCACCCGCGGCAACTTCCGCCTCGTCGACAGACTGTTCACGCAGATGGAGCGCATCATGCAGATCAACGAGCTCAACACCATCACCGACGACGTCGTCGAAGCCGCCCGATCCACCCTCGTCATCGGCATCACCTGACACCGCCAAACGAACCTGCGAAATCCCGCCAAACGAAGGTGAAAGTCACAGCCGATGCCATCATGCAACGGCTCAGCGCCGTCGGCCTGCGCAGTGGTGACGTTTGCCTTGCCGTCAGCGAGTCGGGCTCGAATGCGCTGACGATCGCGGCCGCTCGAGAGGCCAAGGTCGCGGGCGCATCAGTCATCGGCCTCACCGCCTTCGCCCGCACGGCACTGGCCGAGCTCGCTGACGTAGCGCTCATTGCCGGCGCGACCTATCGCTGGGACCTCGACCGTGTCGGCGGGAATATCGTTCAGACCGTGCTGCTGAGCAGCTTGCACTCGGCCGTGATCGGCAGAGTCCAGAAGGCGCCGAAAGTCTCTGATCGCTACATCGAGACGGTGGCCCAGTTGACGATCGAGGAACCAGGGGAGCCGCCTGCGCCCTGATCCAGCAGTATCACCTGTACACCAGCCACTCCGCTTCGTCTCCATACGACTCGACTCCATCGGACGGCCCACGAGCATCTCGTGGGCCGTCCTGCTGCGTCGGCACTAGGGGCACCAACACTCCCGCGGTCGAGGCCGCAGGTTCATCCCGAACAGGCACCCCATTCTTCTGCGTGTCGCTCTGGATTAACGTTCCGCGTTCACACTCTTCTATGTAACAACCTTGCAAGAAGGGATGGCACAGACATGAGCTATCGTCTGTAAAGTCCCGTCTAGTGACCCGCATCACACGAGATACGGGTGGTTGCGCAACCGCGTGGAAGGAAAGACTTCGATGGAGAAACAAGGCGACGGCGTTCTGGATGCTCTGGTGGTGGGGTTGGGCATTACCGGTATCTACCAGTTGCACAAGCTGAATCAGGCCGGGCTGCAGGTTCGTGCGGTGGAGGCGGGCAGTGGTGTTGGTGGCACCTGGTTCTGGAACCGCTACCCCGGTGCGCGTTTCGACTCTGAGAGCTACCTCTATGCGTATTTTGCCTCCGAGGACCTCTACAAGCGGTGGCGGTGGAGCGAGCACTACGCCGGCCAACCCGAGATCGAGGCGTACCTCAACGAGGCGGTGCGCGAGTTCGAGTTGACCGACCTGATTTCTCTCGACACACGAGTCGAAGCAATGGAGTTCGACGCCGAGCGCGCTGTGTGGAACGTGCGCACCAACCGAGGGGAGACGATCACCACCCGATTTGTTGTGCCCGCGTTGGGCTTTCTCTCCCGCCCCCTGTTCCCGGAAATTCCCGGACGAGACAGCTTCGCCGGGCCGCAGTATCACACGGGTCTCTGGCCTGATGACGCAGTCGATCTGACCGGCAAGCGTGTGGGCATCATTGGGGTTGGCTCGTCCGGCGTCCAATTGGCCACTGAGATCGCCGACCGCGTCGAGCACCTGACCATCTTCCAGCGCCACCCGAACTGGTGCACGCCGCTGAACAACAGCGCGATCACCGATGAAGAGCATGCCGAGATCTGGGACTCGTTCGAGGACTACCACCAGCGAACGCTGAACTCTTACGGCGGGTTCCTCGAAGTACCTCTCGAGGAACCTGGCGCCTACGCCCAACACACCCCGGCTCGTCGCCGCGAAATGTTCGACCACATCTGGAAGATGCGCGGATCCAACAAGTTCTTCTCGAACTATCCAGAGGTCGGCGCAGCCGGTGAGGCCAACAAGGAGTTCTGCGACTACATGGCCGAGCAGATCCGCGCTCGCGTCAACGACCCGGAGACCGCCGAGCTACTGATCCCTGATCACGCCTACGGCGCCAAGCGGCCACCGTTCGAGAGTGGCTTCTACGAGATCTTCAATCAGCCGAACGTGACGCTGGTCAGCACGCTCCATACCCCCATCGAGCGCATCACAGAGTCCGGAGTATCGACCACCGACGGTGACCACGAACTAGACGTCCTGATCTTCGCCACCGGCTTCCGGGCAGTCACCGGCTCCTACGACGCCATCGACATCCGCGCCAACGGAAAGAAGCTCACCGATCAGTGGGCCGATGGTCCACAAACCTACCTGGGCATCATCACCCCCGGCTTCCCGAACATGCTCAATGCGTTCGGCCCCCAGAGCCCCGGCGGCAACGCACCCCGCTGCGCCGAACGGATCTGCGATTTCATCGCAGACCTCGTCATCGAGGCTCGCCGTCGCGACGTCTCGATCGTCGATGCGCCCGAAGAACTCGCTCGCGACTACACCGACGAGCTTGCTCAGCAGGTCGCCGGAACGATCTATGAAAAGACCGAGGACTGGCGGTCGGGCTCGAACATCCCCGGCAAGAAGCAGGTCTACATGTTCTACCAGGCAGGTCTGTCACAACACACCGCGCGACTCAACGCGGTCGAGGCCAACGGGTTCGAAGGGTTCGTCTTCGCATAACGAATAACACCCAGCCACAAGCGAAGGAAGCCGGGACGGCAACTCCGTTCAGCGTCGGGCCGTCCCGGCTTCCGCGTCCACTAGTATCGGACGACTAACGTCTGATATAATAGGGCCGAAACCGAAACTACGCAGGTGCATTGATGTGAGGAAGCAAAAGAGATGTTGAGTGCGACGGATGTGGCTGATGCGCCTCCGGCACGTAGTGAAACGATGACCATCCCATCGATCCTTGCCATGCAAACCCGTTCCCGACCGGACGAAACGGCACTGGTGTTCGGCTTATTACGGAGTACCTGCCCATTGCTGAACGCGACGGCTACCTGCTAGTGTCCTGAGTCATTAATTGTCATTCGGTTGTTAGACTGGGGAATGGCAACCCGGGGTCCGCGAGCAGTGGATATTGGGCAAAGTCATCGGTTCGCTTCACTCACGGCATCGGGCAACGGAATTCATCGGATTCCTCCGCAAGATCAACGCCGAGGTACCCGACGAGCTCGACGTCCACCTGGTCATGGACAATGCCTCCACCCACAAGACACCCGCGGTCAAGCGATGGCTGACCGCGCACCCGCGGTTTGTTGTCCACTTCACCCCCACCAGCTCATCCTGGATGAACCTCGTCGAACGCTGGTTCGCCGAACTGACCACCAAGAAACTCCAACGCTCCACCCACCGCACCGTACGAGCACTCAATGCCGACATCAGAGCGTGGATCGAGACCTGGAACGACAACCCCCGCCCCTACGTGTGGGTCAAGACCGCTGACCAGATCCTCAACTCCATCGCCCACTACTGCACACGAATTAATGACTCAGGACACTAGTCGCAGACCTGCGTCCAGGCAAGAACCGGGGGCAGATACTAGAGTTCGACAAAGTCGATGCTGACGACGGCACCCCGAACTGGCCGAGTCTGCGAGTACTCCTACACAAGCTCGCCACCGCAGTCGAAGACCGGCGCCCCTTCAACGACTGGCAACCCGATTTCGATGACGGCGTCCTGCGCTGGAACCTCTAGACACCATTCGTCTTGGCGAGACGCGTGAACGCGGACACCTGTCTCATCCGATGAATCATTGATTCATCCAGTGCATCATGCGTGTTGCGGCCGCAGGTCAGCTAATCGCAGTCCCATCCGTAGCACGCTATGGCGTGGGCCTTCGTTATTCTCCGAAGTCGTCAAACCCTGTCACTGATGCCGCTGGTAGGCAACGGTATCCGTAGCGACGTCGGTTGTCGTCCGTGGCACAAGGAGGGGCGACCATGACGATGCATCAGATGCAATATGCAGCGGGTTACTTGACATAATATCTATTATCGGCACTTGTAAATCACTGGGGGAGAGTATCTTTCAAGCGCTCCTTACATAACATCGAGAGATCGCGGGGACCTGAAGTGTTGCTCGTGGCGGTGCTCGCGCATCGATGTCAAACCATCTGGGCCGGCGTCACCCTCGCTGGTCCAAAAGGTGGTGGAGAACGCCCCGGCCGGCGGCGACGGCGGAGTAGCGGCCACGCCGATCGGCCACGCCTGCTGTACTTCGTAGCGCAAACCTTCGAGCGGGTCATCCGCAGCATCTGACCAAACGAACTCGACTTCCGTCCCCGGACGCAAACCCATCGAAGCGAGTGGATCGTTCAGATCGGCTACCGCTAGGAGTCTGAGCGATTGAGCGTCGGCGTACACCCCGCCGGGAGTGTCCGGTGAGTCGAACACACCCCACCCTTTACTGAAATGCCATACCCGCACAACGCCCGTCGACGACATTGCTTAACCGTAGCCGTCACAGCTCCGCGGGGAGACGTCGCGAAAACGTTGATCGTGAGGTAGGACGGGCTAGGAACGAAGTCAGCGCGTAGCGGGTGGCAGCGGGTTGAACGCGTCGTGAGCCATGATTCGTGGTCGAGTTCGATGTCCCAGGCTTCCAAATCGGGGGCGAGGACCAACTCATCGATGCAGGCGGCGGTCCCACCGACGAAGAAGATAGAGCTACTCCCCCTCCGTCAGCGCCCTCCAGCCCACCTAAACTACTATCTAGCATAGTTTCAAGGTTGGCTGTTGGAGGCGTGGTGATCGCAAACATTGTGGCCCAAGGGACACTCCTGGGACTGTTCGGTGCGGTCGTAGCGTGTGGTGTCGCCGCTGCCCGCCAGCCGGATCGAGGTGGGGAGGCGTGGCGGGCGCTTGTTTCGTGTGCGGTGGCCGTGAGTGCGGCCGTCGGCGTGATGGTGGTTGCTCCCCAGGGCGATTTCTCGTCGGCGATCGTGTTGGTGATGCTCTGTGTTGGGGCGCTCATGCTGTTTTCTGTTCATCTGCACGGTACGTCGTTGGCTGTAATGGTTGACCCGCTCGTGTGGATGGCCTCGGCGATGTGGGTGTTCATCGTGTTCGCCGCCACGGGCGCGCCGATCGAGATTGGCGCGGTGCCTGCTGATCCGATCGCCGAGCTGGCGTTGAGGGCGGAGCTCAATCGAACCCCGAGGTGGTCCCGCACAGGCAGTGTGATCGCGATCTTCGGTCTGGTGGCCGCGATAGTCTTCCGCCTGGCCCGGCCGGCCTCCCGCGGTGATGGCTTCGACGCCCTCGTTCCCGGCGCCCACGCCCGATTCCCACAAAATACGAAGGTGGTTAGTAGAAGTGGGGCGTGATGCGAGTGTGCGGAGGAGGTGGTGGGCATGACTGACGGTGTCGAGGTGCCGCGTACGGATCGGTTCGGCCCGCGCGGTCCTGCCCGTACGATCTCTCGTGCGGTGGGCCTTGCCGTGGTGATGTTTGAGGCGGTGGCCGCGTTCTGGCTGGTGATGCTGCTCCGAACGTCGGATCTCGTGCCATCCGACCCGTCAGGAGTCGGGCGCGGTGATCAGGTCGAGCTGCGGATGCTGACCGCGGTGGATGTGCACGACTGGGTGTCGGCGCTGAGTGCTGCGGCCTTCGCTGCGGGTGTGGCCGGTGCGCTGGTGGCGCATCTACTTCCCGCAGTCAAGGGGCGCGCGCCGGTTGAGTAGTCGGGCCGGGATTTCGACTCTTGGAACGTTTCTGTGGCTTAGGCTTTGGTGCCGCCGCCGCGGGTGTGGCGAGGTTTGCGGCTGAGGTATTCGGTGAGCACTTCCCGCTCGGCGGGTGTCACGGTCTGGGCGAAGTGCATCAGTACTGCCGCGGAGTCTCCGCTGGCGTCGAGGACCTGACGCAAGGTGCGTGAGGTGGCCTCCTCGCGGGTCTGCATGGGGAAGTACCGGTAGGCGCGGCTGACTTTTTCTCGACCGACGAACCCTTTTTTGTGCAGGTTGGTGACGACGGTGAGCACTGTGGTGTAGGCGCGGTTCGCGGTCGTGGAGTTCCTCGACTAGGTCGTGCACCGACATCGCCGCACCGGCCGACCACAGCACGTCCATCACTGCGCGTTCCAGCGAACCCAGCCCAGTCATTTTCACCCACCATCTCTAGATGCGGGTCAATCTTACGACGGACTACCTCAGTTAGTAGCTCGGTCCCGTTGGAGCGCATCGGCAGCGCCGCGAGGCGGGCGGTGTTCGATGGCTGCGGAGAATTCGGTTCCAGGGGTGCTGCGGTGGATGTGACGTCGTGTTGTGGTCGGCAACGTGATGGTGAAGGTGGCTCCGTGCCCGGTTCCCAGGCTTTCGGCGAGCAAGGTGCCCCCATGGTCTTCGACGATGGAGCGGGCGATGGTGAGTCCGATACCGCTGCCGCCGGCGTCTCGGGTCCGTGAGGAGTCGGTGCGGTAGAAGCGGTCAAAGATGTGTGGAAGGTGTTGAGCGGGAATCCCGTCCCCGCAGTCGACGACGCTGATGCGCACCGCGTGTGCCGGGGCGGTGTCGGCTTTCACTACGACCCGCTGGCCCGGGGAGCTGTGTCGCAGCGCGTTAGTGAGCAGATTGAGCAGTACTTGGCTCATTCGTTCGGCATCGACATCGATGTGTACGCGCGCGGCGGTGGTGACGATGCCCAGCGTGACGCCGGCGTCGGTGAACAGCTCGGCGGCTTCTTCGTAGGTCGCGATGAGTAGTTCATTGACAGTGATCGTCGAGGGTTGCAATGGCATCTGATGCTCGTCGGCGCTGGATACGGTCGCGATGTCCTCGGCGAGGCGCTGCAACCGGGTGGTGGCGGTGCGCACGACGTCGAAGGTGTGGGAGTCGGGCGCGCGGACACCGTCCTCGAGGGCGTCGGTGATCGCGCCGATGGTGGTCAACGGGGTGCGCAGTTCGTGGGCGAGGTCTGACAGCATCCGCTTGCGGATGTCTTCCTGGGAGTTCAAACGTTGTGCCAGCTGGTTGATGGCTCGGCTGAGCTGGGTGAACTCAGTGCCGAGCTGGCGATCGGGAACACGGGTGCGGTAGTTGCCTGCGCCGATCGCCACAGCCGAGCGCGCGACGCTGGCGACTGACTGTTGTACGCGGCGAGCCAGGAACCAGCTGACGGCCGTGGCCAGGATCGTCGAGGTGACCAGGGCTGCGGTCATCGAGACGACGATGGAGAAGGTGAATGCGGCCTCGACGTGTTCGGCCTGTGCTGATCCCGGTTCGAGGCTGGACTGGCCGAGGTGATCGTGGAAGGTGTGCGGCGCGACGAACAGTGCCACGATCGCGACGCTGATGCCGCCGCCGCCGATCACGATGGCCTGGGCCAGCATCAACCGGGAGCCGAAGCTGCCCGGGATACGTGCCCGTCGTCGATCACCGTTCATGGCTGTCTCCTCGAGGTTGGCCGTCACCCATCCGGTAGCCCACGCCGCGCACGGTACGGATGAATCGACCGGCCGCGGCGCTGTCGCCGAGTTTGCGGCGCAGGCTGGCGATATGAACTTCGGCAACGTGGGCATCGCCGACCCAGTTGGGTCCCCAGATTTCGGTGAGCAGTTGTTCTCGACTGAACACCACACCGGGCCGTCGGCTCAGGGCTTCCAGAACGTCGAATTCGGTGCGGGTCAGTTCCACGAGTGTGTCTTGTACCCGCACTTCACGGCCTTGTGGGTCCAGGGTCAGCTCCCCCAGTGTCCGCGGGTGTGCTGTGTCTACCGCCGAGGTCGGGCGCGGACGGCGCAGCATGGCGTCGATGCGCGCCATCAGCTCACGAGGACGAAACGGTTTGGTGAGGTAGTCGTCGGCTCCAACCGCGAGACCGATGATGGTGTCGACCTCGTCGGCGCGGGCGGTGACCATCACGATGTAGGCGTCGGTGAAGGTGCGTAACTGCCGACACACCTCGACGCCGTCGATCGAGGGCAAACCCAGATCGAGGATGACTACCGCAGGACTCACCGTGCGTGCGGCGGCGATCCCCTCTTGGCCGTCGTGGGCGATGGTGACCACAAATCCGCTGCGCTGCAGGTAGTCGGCGACAACCTCGGCGATGTCAGGCTCATCTTCGATGACCAGCGCGTGTAGCCCGTGCGGTGGTCGGGCCGCCGGCCCACGAAGGTCGTCGTCGACGATGACGCGGTCATGAGGCACGTCCCTATGGTGGCGGTGGTTTACACGACCATCCAACCCCGCGGGCATTCTTGAGCAGATCTTGATCCCGACCGCCGATCAGCCTTGAGGTTGAGTGGGCAAGGTGGCGGTGTCGCCGCGCCGAACGATATGTCCCAGTTCCCTCTCACACTGTTGATCTGCTTTCGGCCCGGCGACATCCTGTCCATCGATGCAGAGGATGCCCGTGTGACTGTCTCCTACAGCCTCACCACCAGTGATCCATTCGCCACCACCTTCCCTGCCGAGGCCACATCGCGCCGTGCTGGGCTGAGTCGTCAGCTGGTCGGCGGCACCCCGGTACTGCGGATCGAAGAACCCTTTGCCGAGCACGGGCACGGTTTCTGGGCCAAGCTGGAGGGCTTCAACCCCGGTGGCATGAAAGACCGGCCGGCGCTGCACATGGTCGAACGCGCCCGCGCCCGCGGCGAGCTGGCCCCGGGGGCGCAGATCATCGAATCAACGAGCGGCACACTGGGATTGGGGTTAGCGCTAGCGGGCATTGTGTTCGGTCATCCGGTGACCTTGGTGACCGATCCGGGACTGGAACCGATCTTGCGGCAGATGCTCGCCGCCTACGGCGCCCGGGTCGATGTCGTCAGCGAGCCCCACCCGGTCGGGGGTTGGCAACAAGCCCGCCGCGACCGTGTGCGCGCCCTGCTCGCACTCGACGAGGCTGCGTGGTGTCCCGACCAGTATTCCAATCCCGACAACGTGACCGGTTACAGCTCGTTGGGTGTGGAGTTGATCGCGCAGCTGCGCCATATCGATGTGCTGGTGTGT
>NZ_JAUZVK010000037.1:0-21612 GCF_031844505.1 Gordonia sp. AC31 | reverse complement strand
ATCCGGCAAGTCTAGGACCGGCCAGATGCCACGGTGCGCGGTTTCAGGGAGCGCGACCCCCTCCGGCCTCTGCTCCCTGAGGAGCGTCACACCCTGCCCCCTGAGGTGCGAGGAGCGTTGGCGACGAGCCACGAAGGGCCTGGTGAGGCACCTTGCGAGCCCCTTCGTGGCTCGCTTCGCTCGCACCTCAGGGAGCATGGAGTTCAGACGCTCACGAATGTACTTTCGAAGTTCGCGACGGCCATCCCTCTGCTCCCTGAGGAGCGCCCGGAGCTTGCGGAGGGCGCGTCACGAAGGGTCACAGCTTCCGCTTGACCAGCTTCCCGGTCGGCGTGCGCGGCAACGTGTCCCGGAAGATGACCTCGCGCGGCAGCTTGAACTTCGCGATCCGCGGTCGGAGGTGATCCAACAATGCATCGGCGAGCTCGTCGCCGGCGTCCTGCCCCGAGACCGGTTGCACGACCGCCGTCACCCGCTCGCCGAGATCGGGGTCGGGTACGCCGATGACCGCGGCGTCGAGCACCGACGGGTGGGCGAGGAGTGCATCCTCGATCTCCCGCGGGTAGATGTTCACCCCGCCGGAGATGATCAGGAACGAGTCGCGGTCGGTGAGGAACAGGTGGCCATCGTCGTCGACGTAACCGACATCGCCGGTGGTCGTCCATGTCGGATGCTCGGGATGCTGTGCGCCACGGGTCTTCTCGGGGTCATTGTGGTACTCGAAGGGCAGCCGGTCGCGCTCGAAGTAGATCGTGCCGATCGTTCCCGGCGGCACCTCGGTGCCCTCGGGATCGCAGACCCGGATCGTGCCGAGGACGGCGCGCCCCACCGTGCCCGGGTACTCCAGCCACTCCGGGGTGTCGACGATGGTGAGACCGTTGAGCTCGGTGGACGAGTAGTACTCGGACAGGATCGGACCCCACCAGTTGATCATGGCCCGTTTGACGTCGACGGGACACGGCGCGGCGGCGTGCACCGCGACCTTCAGGCTCGACGTGTCGTACCGGGCCCGCACCTCCTCGGGAAGTCGGAGCATGCGCACGAACATCGTCGGCACCCACTGGCTATAGGTGACGCGGTGTTCCTCGAT
Organism: Gordonia sp. AC31; assembly: GCF_031844505.1. Taxonomy (NCBI): domain Bacteria; kingdom Bacillati; phylum Actinomycetota; class Actinomycetes; order Mycobacteriales; family Gordoniaceae; genus Gordonia; species Gordonia sp. AC31. The sequence continues at coordinate 20,522 of NZ_JAUZVK010000037.1, read as the reverse complement.
GAGGGCCAGCGCCCGTTCCGCGTCGAACCGCTCCATCACCACCACCGTGCCGCCAAGCGCCTGCACCGAGGCGCAGGTGCGAAGCGGCGCAGCGTGATACAGCGGTGCCGGCGACAGGTAGACGGTGTCGGGACCGACGCCCCACACGGACTGGTTCATCGCGATCATGGTGTCGCCGGGCTCGTCGACCTGCCGGTTCGGCAGTTCGGGTTTGATGCCCTTCGGTCGTCCGGTGGTGCCGGACGAGTAGAGCATGTCCGCGCCTCGCGGCTGGTCGGCGAGCGGTTCGGTCGACTGCGTCGCCGCGGCGGCGTCGAGGTCCTCGTGACCCTCGATCCGGCCGGAGTAGGCGAAGCGAGTCTCGACGCCGGGGGTGAGCGGGATCAGCTCGGCGCCGAGGTCGGCGAGAGCGGCGTCGACGATGAGGGCCTTCGCGCCGCAGTCGGTCACGATGTAGGCGCTCTCGGCGGCGGTGAGGTGCCAGTTCACCATCGTCAGGTAGAGGCCCGACCGCATTGCCGCCCAATAGATGTCGAAGATCCGCGCGGAGTTGGTGGCGAGCACCGCGAGGTGGTCGCCGGGACGCAGACCACGGTCGGCCAGGGCCCTGGCGACCTGGACCGACCGGGTCTCCAACTGGGTGAACGTGACCGTTTCACCAGAGTCGGCCATGATGACCGCGGGGTCGTGCGGGCGGGTGGAGAGATGGGCTCCGGGGTACATCAACACTCCTCGTGCATGAGTGGGGCGAGTCGTTCTAGTACAGGTAGTCCTCACCGCTGGCACGCACGGTGACATCGGAAAGGCTGATGCCCCACGGCTGGTCGATGACGTGGACGACGGCGTCGGCGAGATCCTCGGGCTTGATCAGCCAGTACTTGATCGAGTCGACGTCGGTGAGTTCGGCGGGCAGGTCGTCGTTCACGAGGGCCGTGACGTGCTCGCCGTAGGAGGCGGCGCGCTGGCCGACGAGGCCCATGATCGCGGTGTCGTTGACGATCCAGCTGGCGAGGTTGGTGCCGGTGATGCCGGTCGGCTTGACGGTGGTGACCTTGATCTTGCCCTTGGCCTCGATGCGCAATGAGTCCGAGATGGTGGTGACCGCGGCCTTGGTCGCGCTGTACACGCCCGAACCCTCGATGCCGGCATTGCCGTAGATCGACGAGATGTTGACGACCTGTCCGCGACCCTGCGCGATCATCTGGTCGTACACCGCGGAGATGCCGTTGACAACGCCCTTGATGTTGATGTCGATGGCGGCGTGCCACTTCTGCCAGGCCCGCGAGTGATCGGCGAAGTACGCCAGCGGCATCACGCCTGCGTTGTTGACGAGAACGTCGATGGCGCCGAACTTCTCGACGGCGGCCGTCGCCGCTGCGGCGACCTGCTCCATGTCGGTGACATCGGCGACCTGGGCGAGCGCCGACCCGCCGGCTGCGCGAATACCGTCGACGACAGCATTGACGTTGTCGGCATTGACGTCCACTCCGACGACGTGCGCGCCGGCGGCCGCGGTCTTCTCCGCGATCAGCTTGCCGAAGCCGCTTCCGGCGCCGGTGATGACGATGACCTTGTCCTTCAGGTACTCGGACATGGGGGTACTCCGTTTCTGTTCTGGGTGAGACGATCTGACGTGGATGCGTCTGGCGATGAGTGAGGTCAGACGATGTCGACGGCGTCAAGGACGCCTGCGACGCGCTGCCGGTCGCCGCTGACGGTGACCGCTGACCGCCAGGCGCTGCGGGTGGTGCCCCAGCGCAGGAAGTCGGTGGCCGAGGAGGTGGCGACGTCGGCCGGGAGGTCGGCGGTCTCGCGCACGGTGACGATCGTGCCCGCGGTGTCCCGGTCGAGGACGAACGAGCGATCCGTCGCGCCGGTGAGCCGCAGGCCGATCGGTCGCTCGAGTGTGGGATACAGTGCCGCACAGTTCATCTGGGGCAGCCCGGCGATCATCCAGTCGATGGCGGGATCGATGGCCGCGCTCACCGACACCTCAGCGGCGTCCAGCGGTCCGAACGGTTGCATCAGGTCGCTGGTGAGATGCACGAGGTGGTCGAAGGCGACGGCGTCGCTGAGCTGGCGCAGCCGGTAGGTGCCCAGGTCGAGCATGTCCAGCGGCTGGTCCCGCAGGTCCTCGCCCTGTAACGCGGCCAGGGTGGCGAGGCCGGCCTCGGACTGCGCGCGGTAGTACTCGACAGCCTGTTCCGACGACCAGTCGGCCCGCTCGCGTACCGCGGCGTCGTTGAGTCGCTCGGACTTTCCGCTCGGATTGTCGGGGAAGACCAGGTCTGGGTCGGCGATGAAGTTGAAGAAGAAGCCCATGTGGGTGACGACGTCGTGGACGCGCCAGCCGTGGCAGGCGCTGTCGGCCGCCCAGTCGGCGGGCGTGAGCCGGTCGAGCAGGGCGAGGGTGTCGTTCACCAGTGCCTTGGCAGCGGTGACTCCGGCATCGGACATGGCCGATCGCCTCCTTGGGATGATGTGGGAGATGCGTTGGGCGAGAGAGTGCGTGGGGAGTCGACCGCTCAGGCGGGCAGGAAGATCGACTTGAGGTTCTGGTAGGCGGCCAGGCCCTCGGGGCCGAGCTCGCGGCCGATGCCGCTGGCCTTGACGCCGCCGAAGGGCGAACCCCAGTCGAGGTTGAAGTAGTTGACGCCGAACGAGCCGGTCTCGACGCGACGGGCGACGTCGACGCCGCGATCGGGATCGGAGGTCCACACCGTTCCGCCGAGCCCGTACGACGAGTCGTTGGCCAGTGCGATGGCGTCGTCGACGTCGTCGTAGCGCAGCACGGTGAGGACGGGACCGAAGACCTCTTCGCGGGCGATGGTGGCCGAGTTGTCGATGCCGGCGAAGACGGTTGGCTCGACGAAGAACCCGCGGTCGACACCCGACGGCGTCCCGCCACCGGTGGTGACCGTGCCACCCTCGGTGCGGCCGCGCTCGATCAGCGACAGCACCCGATCCCGGTGCCGGCCGCTGGCGAGCGGACCGACCGCGACGGTCTCGTCCATCGGGTCGCCGACGGGCAGCGACGCGCACATCGCGCTGATGGCGTCGAGGTACTCGTCATAACGGCTGCCCGGCACCAGGATTCGGGTGGACATGTAGCAGGTCTGTCCGGTGTTGAGCAGGGATGCGGTGGCGAGTCCGCCGACGGTCTGCTCGAGATCGGCGTCGTCGAGCACCAGCGCTGCGGACTTGCCGCCGAGTTCGAGGGTCACCGGACGGATGAGTTCGCCACAGACGCGGCCGATCTCGCGGCCGGCCGGGGTCGAGCCGGTGAACGCGACCTTGTCGACGTGCGGGTGCGACACCAGGTGGCGGCCGATTTCGCTGCCGCCGTTGACGATGTTGAGGACACCGGCGGGCAGGTCGGCGGCGATGGCCGCCTCGGCGAGGACGTAGGCGTCGAGGCTCGTCTCGGGGGATGGCTTGAGGACCACGGTGCAGCCGGCGGCCAGCGCGGGCGCGATCTTGAACATCGAGAGGATCGCGGGGAAGTTCCATGGCGCGATCGCCCCGACGACGCCGATGGCCTCGCGGCGCACGATCGTCGAGCCGGGCAACGGCTGGCTGGTACGCGTCTCCTCCACCGGGGTGGCCTCGACGAGGTCGGCGTAATAGCGCAGCAGCTGGACCGGCGCGGCGCCCTCGGCGAACCGCGCCAGCGCGATCGGCATGCCGTTCTCGGACGTCACCGCCGACGCGCGGTCCTCGGCGCGCTTGTCGAGCTCGTCGGCGAACCGGCGCAGGTGTGCGGCACGGTCGGCAGGGGACAGGTCGCGCCAGCCCGACGACCGGAACGCGGTGCGGGCGGCCTCGACGGCCGCGTCGACGTCGGCGGTGGTGGCCTCGGGTACCGAGCCGAACTGCTCCTCGGTGAGCGGGGAGATGACCGGGATCGTCGCCGAACCGGCCGGCGCGCGCCAGCCGCCGTCGATGAAGAAACTCGAGCGGATGGTGTCGATGGTGGTCATGGGTACTCCTCGCTGAGTGTGTCGGCCGTCGAGCGGTCGGCGGCGTGTGTCCATGATCACTCCCACCCAGATCGGATTTCTTGACATCTCATGACGACTTCTTGACAGTTGATGCCATGGCCGACCTGATCTGCGCATCCTCGCTCAGTCAGTTACCCGAACTGATTGCCGAACACGATGGCGATGCCCGCGCGATCCTCGGCCGCGTCGGCATCGACCCGGCCGTCGTCGGCGCGTACGACCGGTTCGTCCCGTTCACCGCTCTGTCGACGGTCATCGGTCTGTGCGCGGCCGAGTTCGACGTCCCCGACTTCGGGCTGCGCCTCGCCGCCCGGCAGGACCCCGACATCCTCGGCCCGGTCGCGATCGCGGCCCGCAACGCCGAGACCGTCGGCGACTCGTTTCGACAGGTCTCGGCCTTCGCGCACGTGTACAGCCCGGCCATCACCGCCCAGATGCACTACGGCGAGCGGGAGGTCGCCTACGAGTTCGATACCGTGCTGCAGCGTGTGCCGTACCGGCCGCACGTCGTCGAACTCGCGATGGGCGTCACCCGGTCGACGTTCGCGATGACGCTGGGCCACGGCTTCCGCGCGAACCGGATCACCTTGGCGCACCCGGCGATGTCCGAGCCGCGCGTCTACACCGACTATTTCGGTTGCCCGGTCGAGTTCGAGGCGCCGGCCAACCTGGTGGTCTTCCCGCGCGGGGTGATGCAGCAGACGTTGCGGCGGGTCGACCCCCTGGCCTACGACGTGGCCATCCGATTCATGACCGGACACGATCGCGAGAGGGCCTTCGGCGAGGCGGTCTCGGCGCTGATCGTGCGCGCCCTGCCGGCGGGGGCGGCCACGCTGGAGGCGGTGTCGAAGCTGCTGATGATGCACCCGCGTGCGGTGCAGCGGGGTCTGGCCGACGAGGGCGCGACGTTCGAGCAACTCGTCGACGACGCGCGCCGCGACCTCGCCGTCTCACTGCTGTCGAATCGGGGTGTCCCGCTGGCGGCGGTGGCGCGGCAGATCGGATACTCCGAGCAGAGCACGCTGACCCGCAGTTGCCGACGCTGGTTCGGCGTGCCGCCGCTGGCGAAGCGCCGCGAGCTGACTGCCCCGGGCCAGGACTTGTCCCGAGATCTCTAGGAGTCGTCGCTGTCCGGGGTGTCGTCGCTGTCCGGGGTGTCGTCGCCATCAGAGAAGTCGTCGTCAGCCGAAGCGTCGTCGAAAATGTCATCGGGGTCTTCTATGCGGACGTCGTAGTCGTCTCCGAGGCGGCGGGCCACCTCGCCGATCAGTCGTCGGGCGGCGTCGTCCATCACGCGGACATGGGTCAGATCGAGGACGACGGCGTCGGTGCCGAACCCCTCGCACGCACGGTTGGCGAGGATTTCCGCACCCGCGAAGCGCACGTCGCCCTGCAGCTCGACGACTGTAGTGCCGTCGTGTTCGGTCACCGATCGCAGCGCGGGCCGACCGGTGGGGGCCACGTGCATCATGTGCAGTTCCATGTCGCGGGACAGCCGTTCGAAAACGGCGACGCCGCGCACGCTGTTGCCCTGTCTGTCGAGCTGCGGCGACCACACCGCGAGCCCTACCTGGCCGGGCAATACGCCCAGGATCGCGCCGCTGACACCGCTTTTCGCGGGGATTCCGACCGTCGCCATCCAGCTGCCGCTGCCGTCGTACATGCCGCACGTGGCCATGACCGACAGGACGTGCCGGGTGATCCAGCCTTCCAGGAGGCGCTCGTCGTCGCCGGTCGACAGTCCGCCGTTGGCGAGTACCGACCCCATGACGGCGAGGTCGCGGCAGGAGACCCGGATCGAACACTGGGCTGCGTACCCGTCGACGACCTCGTCGGGTTCGCAGTCGAGTTTGCCCGCCGAGCGCAGCAGGTAGGCCAGCGCGGTGTTGTGGTCGTCGGAGGCGAGTTCGGCGCGGTGGACCTCCTTGTCGACCGAGACCTCGCGTCCGGCGAGAGTGCTGACGAGGTCGATGACGCGGTCGACGCGTTCGTTGGGATCCGCGCCGTTGACCATCCCGTGCACGGCGACGGCGCCCGCGTTGATCAGCGCGTTGCGCGGCCGACCGGTCTCGGCCTCGAGCGAGATCTCGTTGAAGGCGTCGCCGGACGGTTCGGTGTCGACGCGTTCGAGTACGGCGTCGAGCCCGCGGTCGCGCAGGGCGAGCGCGTAGGCCGGTACCTTGCCGATGGACTGGATGGAGAACTCGTGATCGGCGTCGCCGGCGGTGTACACGGTGCCGTCGATAGTGGCCAGGGCGATACCGAACGACGACGGATCCGCCTGCTCGAGTTCACGATTGCCGGTCGCGACCTCACCGCCGTCGTCGTCGCGGCATTCGGAGAGTACGCGTTCGAGGTAGTCGTCGATGGGGGAGCGCATATCCCACGGTAGCCACCTGGGCTCAGTTCTGGCGGTACGGCATGTACTGCACCGACCAGTGGTTGCCGTCCGGATCGTCGAAGTACACGAAGTGGCCCCACGCCTGTTCGTCGATCTCGCCGGGGTCGACGCCGGCCGCGAGCAGCTGCTCGCGGGCCTCGTTGATGTCGGTGACGACGACCTGCAGACCCTTCACCGATCCCGGTTCCGCGTCGCTCAGTCCCTTGCCGAAGGCGATGGAACACGCCGACCCGGGCGGGGTCATCTGGACGAACCGGATCTCGTCGGAGACGACGTGATCGTGGTCGACGTTGAAGCCGATCTTGGAGTAGAAGTCTCGCGCCCGGTCGACGTCGCTGACCGGCAGGATGACGAGTTCGAGTGTCCAGTTCACGGTTCCTCCTGGGGTTGTGGTGTGACACCAGCTTCTCAGGGCATGCGGACAGTTACGGTCCTTATTCGGAGACGTTCGCCCGCATCCGAAAGAACCTCAGAACCGCTGCTGTGTGGGGTGCAAGCGATGCCCTCCCTCTGCTCCCTAATCCGAAAGAACGCCCTGCCCCTTCTCCCTGAGCTGAGGAGCGCCCGGAGCTGGCGGAGGGCCGTCACGAAGGGTCGCCCCGTCGGCGGATGCGGTGCCGGTCGGGGCGTGTCAGCGCGCGGATCTCCTCGAGGACCTCCTCCCAGTCGTACAGCACGTCGTCGTAGGTGAGGCGCATCGTCATCCAGCGGTCGAGCATGGTCATCCGGTCCCGCCGACGGTCGTTGCGGAATGCGGCTCGGTCGGAGTGGTACGACTCGCCGTCGCACTCGATGAGCAACGAACCCGTGCGGAGATCAGCGTGTTCGCGGTCGCCGATCGACGGTTGCACCTCCACGTCGAATCCCGCGGCGATGAGCCGGAGCCGGACGAGCGACTCGATGCCGGATTGCGAACGGGCATCACATCGGTCGAACATCGCCGAGACCGCACGGGTTACACGACCCATCTCGGCCTGGAGGTCCGGGATGGTCAAGTCGGTGGCGTTGAGGACCGAGTCGACCACCGCTATCCACTCCTCGGCCGGAAGGCACCGTGCGGCGCAGCCGACCGCCACGGCGATCGGGTCGACGGCCGTCGTCACGGGGAGCGGGCGGCCGAAGCCCTGGCACCACCGGAACGGGCCGCTGGGCTTCGTGGCTGACTTCGCGTGTTTGCTGAGACGAACGTGGGTCTCGTTGTGGCCCGGCGGTATCCAAAGATCCGGCAGGCCGCGCCGCTGATGGAACCGCAGCGCGCTGATGCAGGACAGCGCACCTCCGGCCGTCACCGCGGACACGACGTGGGGGTCCGCCGCGGACGTCCGCACCCAGCCGTATCGGAGCGACGTCAGGGTCTCGGCCTTGCGCGCCTGCGCAATGGCATCGGGCGCCCAGCCCATCGCGGTCAGTTCTCTCAGCGAGTACACGCCACAATCCGAAGTCACACCTGCTTTGACGCACGGAACCGGTCGGTGGTTTCGTCAGATCGGGCCGGGTGTGGAAAGTGTTGTCCCCGTGAGAGTCGTGGGAGGGCAATATGCCCTTCGAGGTCGCTCATGGGGACGAGACTTTGACTCACCCCGCCGAGAACCGGACCGTGGTGCGGATCTGGGTGGCTCCGGGGTGGTCACAGGCGGTAGTCGTGCCGGCTTTGGGCGTGGCCAGGCGCGACGGACCGGTTCCTAGGCTTCGTCGGGCCGGGTGTGGAAAGTGTCGTCCCCGTGAGTGTCGTGGGAGGGCAATGTGCCCTTCGAGGTCGCTCATGGGGACGAGACTTCGGCTCACCCCGCCGAGAACCGGATGGCGGCGCGCACCTGGGCCGCGATCGCCCGCCCGGCGTCGAGCGGCCATCGGTGCATGACGTAGTCGGCGGCCGCGTCGATAGTGAGTTGGCGGGTGGAGTTTCCCGCGCGCACCCAGAACTCGGGCGGGGCGTTCTTCCCGGCCCGCAGGTAGACCGGCCGCGGGGACGGTGAGCACGTCACCCGGCAGACCGGGACGTCCCCCGATCCGTCGGGCCGCGCGACCGATTCGACGGCGATACCGACGGCCGCCGCGGTGTTCTGGCCGAGGGTCGTGGTCAGCAGATCGCGCAGCCACAGTTCGAAACGGTCGGCGTCGGGCACCTTCAGCGTCGCGAAGTCGGGTTCGAGACCGAGCGGGGTGCCGTCGTCGGCGACACCGATGAGCAGGGTGCCGCCGTCGGAATTGAGGAACGCCGACACCGTCTTGACGATCACCTGTTCCATGCGCGGGTCCTTCTCGCCGCTGCGCAGGTTGACCCGGGCGGTCGACTTGAACTCGAGTCGATCGGATTCGCCATCGGAGAGCAGTTGCGCGACAGGGGTATTCGATTGCCGTTGCAACCGGGCCGCGAGCAGGCCGTACGCGCCCACCGCCACGACCGAACTGATCAATCCCAACACGACCGTCGTCACGCTCCACACCCGGAGGTGTTTGTCGACGAGGCCGGCGATGTAGAGGCCGAGCGCGGTGCCGAGGATCGACAGCACCATCGCCGTCGTCGCGTCGAGGCGGGCGCGTCGGCGCAGCAACCACCGGGCGACGACGCCGAACACCCACGCGACCACCAGCACCAGTACCAGCGCGGTCGCCGTCGCCCAGACCGGTACCGCGAACTCGATTCCGCCGATCGTTCCCACACAGCTTTATAGCCCGGAGCCTCGCTCAGCGAGGCTCCGGGCTATAAGAACGTCGAACTCAGACGGCGTCGCCGCCGTCGATGCTGCCGAAGTCGCCGACCTCGACGTTGCCTTCGTCGTCGACGGCGGTGTCGAAGGTGCCGTCGCCGTCGGTGTCGGCGACGGCGATGTCGGTGTAGCCGTCGGCGTCGGTGTCGGCTTCGATGATGTCGATCTCGCCGTCGGCATTCGTGTCGTAGGCGATGGAGTCGGCCTGGCCGTCGCCGTCGGTGTCGAGGATGGCGTCGGTGGTGCCGTCACCGTCGACGTCGGTGAGTGCGGCGTCGACGGCTCCGTCGCCGTCGGTGTCGACGAGTACGGCGTCGGCGGGGATCTCGGTGCTCATGGTGGGTCCTTTCGGGTTTCGGCGCGGTGGTGCCGGCGGGTTGTGAAGTGCTTCTGGTTACTTGGAGGTGAGTCTGCCCCGGTTTGTTCCCCACGGCCTCGAAGTCGCGTCGGGATCATTCGCGGGGAGTACCCCCGTCAGCGCAGATCGGCCAGCAACTCCGACAGGAGGGACCGCGCGCGGGAGATGCGACTGCGCACGGTCTGCAGGCCGATGCCCTGGGCCTCGGCGATCTCGGAGTAGCTGAGCTCGCCGTAGACGCGCAGCACGAAGGTCGCCCGATAGGCGTCGGGAACCTGCGCCAACGCTTCGGCGATCCGGTCGGACACGACGACCTGCGCCGCGACGTCCAGATGGCTCATCGGGTCGTGGTCGGCGATGTCGTCGGCGTCGGTGCGTTTGCGGATCCGGGCGAGCGCGGCGTTGGACCCGATGCGGTACAGCCAGGTCGACAGTTGCGCGTCACCACGGAAGTTGCCGATGGCCCGCCACGCGGCGACGAGCGCGTCCTGCATGGCGTCCTCGGCGTCGTGCTGATTGCCGGTGATGCGTAAACAGATGGCCCACAGCCGGTCTCGATGTTGTTCGACGAGCGTGGTGAAGGCCGCCTGATCGCCGGCGCGGGCGCGTTCGAGGAGGTCCGCGCCAGAGGTGGATTCGTCGATCAACGACTGCACCCGCTCATCGTAGGGCCGTGCCCCGACCATGGCAGCACATCGCGACTTTCGGTGCCGCGCAGCTCAGAAGTCGTCATCGAATGTCCCGTCTTCCACGGGATCGACGACGGGATCCCCGTCGTCGCCGAAGACGTCGTCAGAGCTTTCCCCGGAGTCGTCCCCGAAGTCACCACCGATCGGATCGTCACCCGCGAGGTCGGATTCCGCAGGCACCTCGCCGTCGAACTCCTCGTCCGCCGGATCCGGCCCGGGTGCGGCGGTCAGGTCGGTGTCGAGTTCGTACGACGGGTCGAATGCGGTTCCGACGGCGGTCTCCCACGCGCCCTCGGGCACGCTCAGCTCGCCGGGCGGGTCGGTGTCGCGTAGCCAGTCGTCGAAGCCGCTGTCATCGTCGAGGTCGTCGGTCATGGTCGTTCGCCTCCGCAGGTATCTCTGTCATCCGGTCGACTGCCGGGCGCCGAGGAGTGATGGACAATTCTCGGCACGTACCTAGGAGTGTCGCCGAGCCCGGAATGTTCCCGCCGGATCGGAAGAAGTCTCGGGAGGTCAGATCTCGTGGAACAGCGCATGACCGTGCGTGGTCGCGTGGAGCAGTTGCTCGACGAGGTGGGCCTGCTGGCGCCGGACCCGGCGACGATTCCCGCCCTGCGGGCCCGACTCGCCGAACCGCTGACCGTCGCGCTCGTCGGACGCGTCAGCTCCGGCAAGTCGACGCTGCTCAACGCCCTCGTCGGGGACCGCGTCGCCCCGACCGACCGCGCCGAGTGCACCCGCGTCGCCGCCCTCTACACCGAGGGCAACCCGCAGCGGGTCGAGGTCATCGGACTCGACGGCACGGTCACCGAACTCCCCGGACCCATGCGCGGCGACCTCGGCCGGCCACCGGAGGACATCGACCACGCGATCGTCCACACCCCTTCCCGGTTGCTGCGCGAGCGCTTCCGCGTCATCGACACCCCCGGCCTCTCGGGTTTCACCGACACCGCCGAGATCGCGACCCGGCGGGTGTTCGGCGGGCAGAGCAGGCTGGCCCGGCCGGACGTCGTCCTCTTCCTGCTCGACGACGCCGCGGGACCGAAGGCCGACGAGGTCGCCTTTCTCGCCGACGCCGGTGCGTCGGCGCAGAACACCATCCTGGTGATCTCCCAGGCCGACCTCATCGCCGCCGACAACCCGATGCTCAAGGCGCAGGAGATCGCTCGCCGGGTCTGGCGACGCTTCCCGGCGATCGCGGGCGCCGTGGTCGCCGTGTCCGGGCTGATGGCCGAGGCGGGCGTCTGCGGGGTCACCGAACGTGAGACCGCCCAGATCTCGCGCCGGGGACAGCTCGAGTCCTGGGAGCTATTGACCATCCTCGACGGCGGGATGCCCGCGCCGCCGGGGATCGACGTCGACGAACTGGGCCGGCTCGAGCAACTCGTGGGCACCTATGCGATGGACGCCGGGGGCGAGATCGCGCGGCAGGGTGCACGGGCGTACAGCGAATGGCTGCACCGGGTTTCGGGCATCGACGAGTTGCGGCTGGCCATCGGCCGACGATTCCTGGCCGTCGGCGACATCCTCAAGGCACGCACGGTGCTGGCCGCGCTGCGCGAGTCGGCCTACCGCAGTCCGCGACGCGACGTCTTCCTGGAGGCGATCGACGAGGCCGAGACGTCCCCGGCGCTGCACCGGCTCCGCGAGATCGCCGCGCTCGAGGCACTCGCCCGGTGGCAGCCCGACAGCGAACTGGTCGGTGAGCTCAACGTCGTCGTCGCGAGTCGCGATGTGCGCGTGCTGTTGTCGTTGCCGCCGAATGCCGCACCACCGGCGATCGCGGACGCCGCGCGGCAGCGGGCCACCGACTGCCGGTCGCGGCGCGCCTTCGCGGCGACGTCGGCCGAACGGGAGGCGTTGCTGGTGCTCGAGCAGACCTACCAACTCGTCCGGCGCGGACTGTGGGTCAACTGACGTGATGGACGACGAGGAGCGCAGGGTGAACGAGGAGAGCAGACGGTGACTTCCAGCGAACCCGCCGCCATGTCCGGGGCTGGGGCCAAGGGACTCGAGAAGGCCCCGGCCAAGAGTGCGACGCCGACGCCGGAGGCGGTCCTGCGCTCGGCGATCGACGCATTGCGCAAGCACGGCGAGGACGCCATCGCCGACCGCGCGACCCGCGTCCGCGACCGACCGGCACCGCAGGGAACCGTGGTCGTCATCGGCGAGGTCAGCCGGGGCAAGAGCTCGCTGGTCAACACGCTTCTCGGGGTCGGCGACCTCGCGCCCGTCGACGCCGAGATCACCACCTCGGTGTACGTCCGGTTCACCCCTGCAACCGACGACCTGCCCGCCGGCACCGCGCTCGTCGAGTTCCCCGGTGCCGCCCACCGCATCCCGGCGACCGAACTGTCCGACTGGGTGACCGTCGGCGGGCGCCGCGCGGCCGGGGTGCCGGCGGAACGTCTCGCGCCCGGCACGCCCGTCGATTCCGTTCTCGTGCCCCCGGTCTCGGCGCGGGTGGGGGTCGACGCCACGGTGCTGCCCGGCGTCACCGTCGTCGACACACCGGGTGTCGGGTCGCTGGTCCCCGAACACGTCGAGGCCGCGGTCAGCGCGGCGCGCGGCGCGTCGGTACTGGTGATGGTGTGCGACGCGACCGCACCGCTCAGCGCACCCGAACTCGACTTCCTGCGCAGTGTCAGCGAGGAGGTCGCCTCGGTGGTGCTGGTGGTCACCAAGACCGACCTCGTGATGCGGCAGTGGCGGACGATCGTGGCCGAGAACCGAAAGCTGATCGGCGCCAACGCACCTCGCTTCGCGCACATCCCGATCATCGGTGTGTCCAACCGCATCGCCGCCCAGGCCGCGGCGATCCCCGATCCGGACCGTCGTGAACGGGCCCTCGCGGCGTCGGGAGTTCCCGAACTCGTCGACGCCCTGACACCGCTGGTCCGCGACGGGGCCGCGTCGCCGGTGCGCAACGCGCTACAGCTGACGTTCGCCGGGCTCGACGACGTCCGCACGCGTCTGGTCCTGGAGATGAAGGCCGCCACCGCGACTCCCGCCGACCGAGCCGACATCGAAGCCGAACGCGACCGGCTCCAGCGCCTCAAGGATCGGCGTCGGGAATGGCGGGCGCGACTCACGCAGGACATCACCGCGGCGTCGCTGCAGACCGACGACCTCATGCGCGACCGCTTCGACAAACTGCTGGGCCAGTGGTCCACGCGTATCGACAAGTTGCGCTTCTACGAACCGCACCGGGCGGGCCAGGAGCTGATCGCGCAGATGACCGTCGACCTCGAGGCCGCCGCGCGCGAGGTGAGCGCCTCGTTCGTGGCCGGGATCGAGCGGATCGCCGACGCGCTGTTCGCCGATGCCGCCATCTCCGACGAGCTGGTCGGGCAGATCGCCGGCAGCGCGGGCGAGCTCAAGCTCCGTGAGCAGGAGAAGATCTCGCCGTGGAAGAACATGGTCGACCCGATCCTGCTCTCCATCGTCGCCGCCGGCGGCCCGCTGGCGATCATCCCGGTGGTCAACGTGGTGGCGGTACCGGTGTGGGCGGGCGTCGTCGTCGGGTTCCGGGCGTCGAAGGTCGGCAAGGAGAATCACCGCAAGTGGTTGACGAAGGCGGTCGCCGACATGAAGGCCGACGTCCGGTCGCAGCTGCAGTCGATCAAGGCGCAGGCCAGCGGTGACCTGCAGATCGCCTACGACGAACTGCTCGAGCGGCTCCTCGCGGAGTCGACGAAGATCCTGAACGACGCCGCTGCCGATGCCAAGAAGTCGGCGGCCGAGCGGGAGAAGATCGCCCAGGATCTCCGCAACCAGATCATCGCGGTCGACAACGTGCGCAAGTCGATCGCCCGGGTACTTCGAGCGCCCGCCGGATGAAACCCGCTGTCATGTGTAACGATCTGCACCTGAGGAGGTGGCCACGTGGCGCAGGAGAGCAGGCGGCGACTGTGTATCGACTTCGGCACCAGCAACACCGCGGCCGCGTACCGGGTCGGGTTCGGCGAGCCGGTCATCGTGCCGCTCGGCCCGGGTGGACCCGCGATGCCGTCGGCGGTGTTCGCGGCTGACGCGACCGTCGTGGTGGGTCACGACGCGGTGCAGCGGAGGTTGCAGGCACCCGACGCCTTCGAGGACACCCCGAAGTCGCGTATCGACGACGGCGAGATCGAACTCGGCGACCGGTTCTGGCCGGTCGAGGATCTGATCGCCGCAGTGCTGCGGCACGTGCATCAGTCCGCGTTGCGCCACAGCGGACTGCCGATGTTCGACTCGATCGTGCTGACCCATCCGGACCGCTGGAGCGAGCGACGCAAGAACGTCCTCCGGCGCGCGGCGCAGCGGGCCGGCATCCCCGCCGACGCACTGCGTGTCGCCTCCGAATCACTCGCTGCCGCTTGGTACTACGTGTACCGCGGACATGACGTCAGTGGTGGCGAACGGATGTGTGTCTTCGACTTCGGCGCCGGCACGTGCGACGTGGCGGTCCTCGTCCGCGACGGCGCCGAGGGGTTCACCGTCACCGGGTCGGGCGGCGACAACCACCTCGGCGGCCGGGACCTCGACGCCCGGATGATCCGTTGGGTGCACGACGAGGCCGCCGAACTCGACCCCGACCTCCCGAGCCGGCTCCGATCCCCGGCCGCCGCGATCGCCTTGGCCGATCGGGTGCGGACGGCGAAGGAAGCGCTGTCCGACACCGCGCAGGCCGTCATCGAACTCCCCGGCACCCGGCACACGCTGCTGCTGACGCGACGCGAGTTCGAGGCGATGATCGGACCGTTCGTGGAGCGGGCCGTCGAGCTGACCCGGGACGCGATCGCGCGGGCCGACGCCGCGGGTACCGGTCCGGGCGGGCCGGTCATCGTCTACGTCACCGGCGGGACCAGCAGCATCCCGATGTTGCAGTCCGCGCTGTCGTCGGTCGGCCGGGTCGCCCGGATCGGCGACCCGAAGGTCGTCGTCGCGCAGGGTGGGCTCCTCCGCTCGACCAACGTCGTCCCGGGGACCGAGGCCAACAGCTTCGACGCCGGGCGCGAGACCGATCCGCGGCGGACCGTGGGCCCGGCGGTCGACGCATCGGGTCGTCGAATCGCGTTCCCCGCGTTGCCCGGCGGCTCGGTGATCGCCGCCGTCTCGGTGCGCAACGGCCAGCCCGTACGCGCGGGGGAACCGCTCGCGACCGTCGATTCCCCGGCCGGACGGGTGACGATCGACGCACCGGTCGCGGGCACGGTGCACGGCCTCGACCTGCGGTCGGGCGCCGCCGTCCAACCGGGTGCGGTGTTCGCGGCCGTCGGACCGGTGGACCTGCGGCCGGACCAGTGGCCGAGGCTGCATCGGATGCCCGCCGGCACATCAGTGGTAGCGGCGCGGCCCGTGACACAACCGGTCGTCCCGCAGCCCCTCGCACCCCAGGCTGTTGCCCCTCCTGCCCACATCTCGCAACCCGGTTCGGCGCAACCGATTCCGGAACCGGGGAAGGTGAATGCGTTCGGACTGGCGGGACTCATCGTGGGAATTCTCGGGTTTCCGCTGTGCCTGGGCACGATCGTCGGCCTGGTACTCACGGTCGTGGGCATCACGCGTGCCGGTGGCCGCCGCGATGCCCTCACCACGACGGCGCTCGTCATCAACATCCTGGGCGCCGTGGCCTGGGTGGCGTTCGTCATCTGGGCGGTCGTCAGCGGCTGACCCGCGTGCCGACGCGCAGGTCGTCGGTCAGGGGTGGCTGTCGATGTCGAACTGACGCCACGCGGCGTCCCACTCTCGTGACCGGTGCCGATCGGCGACCAGGCGCACGAGCACGGTCGAGCCCCACCAGACGAGCACGACGAGCATCACCACCCCGGCACCGGCGATCAGGCCCTCCATCACGGCGTCCGTCGTGGTCACGGGCGGGCCCACCACCGCACCGGTGTCATCGAGCCAGACGGTCCGGACCCGGCCGACGGCGTCGAGTGGCTCGGCGCCGACGGTCGCCGTGAGCCGGTGACCGTTCGGGTCCTGCCACGCCACGGTGGTGTGGTCGGTGGTGTTCTGGCCGCTGTCGTTCGCCACGTCGGCGCTCGGAACGCCGACGCCCGGGACGCCGGCACTCGGTGCACCGATGCGTGATTCCCCGTTGCCCTCGACGGACGTGCGAATGATGGTGGCGCTGACCGAATGTCGGGGTTCCTGGTGCTCGATCGTCGCCTTGTGCGCCGCATAGGTGTTGCCCCCGACGGTCAGGGCGACCATGAGCCCGGCGAGTGCTGCGATCCACAACATCACGAGTGTCGCGGTTTCCAGGCGGTCGGCGCGGCGGACCAGGCCATTCGACGATGCGTGCATCACGCGCCAGCAGTGGAGTTCGCGGGCGAGGAATCGCAGCATGTCCCCCTCCTGATGCCGGTCGCCCCTTACATGGTCGTTGCCGGTGGCCCGCCGGGACAGGGCCTTTGGTCCCGAAACGGGCGCCGCACCGGCGTGTTCAGTCATTCGACTCACAAACGATCCGTGCTCGGCGTATCCTCGCACTGCGCCGATGGCCGACATCGTGTGGGGGTGCCGGGGCGTAGGGGGTCGACTCGAGGGGCGGGATCTCGCTCCTCGTCGGTGTCCACGATCGTCATGGTTCGACAGGTCGTCGACGGTCGTGGTCTGAGTGGAGGGGTTGACGTTGACCAGCGTTGTGTCTGTGGGTGCATCGAGACGCGGTGCGCGCACGTTTCTCACGTCGTCGGCGATCGGCCAGGCGATCGACATCGAGGAGTCGATCGTCCTGACCGGGTACGCGGCACTCGCCGAGAGTTCCGCGGACTTCGGGGTGACGCCGGACCTGATGCGTGAGGTCGACGCGGCCGTGCACCGGCACCGGGCGATCATCGCGCGGCTTCGGCTGATGCGAACCGAAGCTGTTGCTGCCGAACAGGTCTCGTCGCCGCACGACGAGGCGCTGGCCGTCCTGGGTCTCGGTGGTCCCGATGGTGATCCGATCGCCACGGACGTCGAGACGTCCAAGGCGGTGCGGGCGTACCGTGCCGCCGGCCACGATGCCCGGCATTCGGCGCTGGTGGCCGTCGCGTACCTGCTCGCCGCGACGCACGCGCTGACCGACCCGACGAACTGTGGGACCGCCTCGCCCGCACTCAATCTCATGCCCCCGCCGCTGCATCGGGATCGCGCCCTCCTGGAGAAGGTGCTGACCCACGCCGTGGCGATGTCCGACCCGACCACCCGTGCGGAGCTGGCCGCTCACATCACCGCTGCGAGTGCCGCGTTCGCCGACGCCGGCGGTGGGGCCGACCGTTCCCTCTCCGTGCTGCGGTACAACCCGCACTCGTTGCGCACCTCGTGCCGGTCGATGGGTCTGGGCGAGGTCGACATCTGTGTCGCCGGCTGATCTGATCGGCCACCGGGCACGCGGCGATTACTCTGGGCGTCGTGACCACGTCGGTTTCGCAGCGCTATCGGTGGCTCCTGCACGTCGATCTCGACCAGTTCCAGGTGGCGGTCGAGCGGCTGCGGGCCCCCGAACTGGTCGGGGTGCCGGTCATCGTCGGCGGCAACGGCGATCCGACCGAGGCGCGCAAAGTGGTCACCTGTGCGTCGTATGAGGCGCGCGACGTGGGCGTCCGTGCGGGGATGCCGTTGCGGGCGGCGCACCGCAAGTTGCCCGACGCGGTGTATCTGCCGCTCGACATGGGCGCCTACGACGCGGCGTCCGCCGAGGTCATGGACGTCCTGCGGGCCACCGGTCACCCGGTCGAGGTCTGGGGCTGGGACGAGGCGTACCTGGGGGTGAGCGCGCGCGGGGCGGAGGTCGACCCCTTCGACGACGCGGCCATCATCGACCTGGCCGAACGGATCCGTTCGGAGATCCTCGACCGGTGCGGGCTCACGAGCTGCGTCGGGATCAGCGACAACAAGCAGCGCGCCAAGATGGCCACCGGATTCGCCAAGCGTCCGCCCGGCGGCGCGCGGAGCGGTGTCGACGCACCGCGCGTGTTCGTGCTCGACGACCGCAACTGGCTGGAACTGATGGGGGACCGACCCACCCGCGACCTGTGGAGCGTCGGGCCGAAGACGTCGGCGAAGCTCGCCGCCGCTGGGATCAATACGGTTACCGAGCTGATCGCCGCTCCGCGCGACGACTTGATCGCCACCTTCGGTCCGCACCAGGGCAATTGGCTGTATGTCCTCTGCCGCGGCGGCGGTGATTCGACGATCACCGCCGAACCCTGGCTGGCGCGTTCGCATTCCAAGTCCCGCACGTTCGCGACCGACCTCAGCGACGCCACCGAGATGCGCGCCGCCGCCGCGGATCTCCTGCGCGAGTTGCTCGATCAGGTGGTCGGCGAGGAACGCCTGCCGTTCCGGGTCGCGGTGACCGTCCGCACCACGACGTTCTACACCCGCACCAAGTCGAGGAAGCTCCCCGCGCCCAGTCTCGACTTCACCGAACTCGAGTCGGTGGTCGCCGACCTGCTCACCAGGTTCGACATCGACCGCCCGGTCCGCCTCTTGGGCGTACGCCTCGACCTGGTGACCGACGAGGAAGGCGCTCCAACTTGAGGCGCCACCTCCGCCTCCCGGAAGGCTCTACCAAGGAGCGCAGTGGACCTCAGCCGGCGGGACTGTCGACTGTCTCGCGTACCCGCCCCGATTCGTGACCGACAGACTTCAACTCGACTCCTAGACCTCGATCGAAGTCTGCCGGTCAAGTTGAGGTCTGCCGGTCGCCGGCCCGACGTCTGCTCATAGTTGCTCTGCTTGACCCAGCGGGTCGCTTTCCACACTCCGGAGGGCGCGGCCGACTACTGCTCCCCGAGGAGGCCGGAGCTTGCGGAGGCCGTCATGAAGGGGCCTGGTGAGATGCGTCGCCGTCGCTGGCACTCCTCGCACATCATGGAGCAGGGTTTTTGCAGTCCTTTCGGATCAGGGAGCAGAAGGGACGCTCGCGGCTCGCGACCCAGGGAGCGGGGCGGGGCGGCCCGCAAGCTCGCTTCCAGGTTTCGCGGCCCCCTGCGGGCCGTGCCTGGCCCACGATATTTGACCGGGTACGGAGCCGACTGGGGTGTTCACTGTGGAGTTGTCAAGGGACGGATGCGGTCCCGGGTGTGGCCCGGGTGCGGAAGGTGCTGCGCGAAGGTGTGGTCAAGCGGCGTCGTCGAGTCGCATGGTGCGTCGGTTGTAGGCGGGTAGTGGCCGGCGGTGCGGGTCGATCGACGCGGGTGGGATGAGCCAAGGGTGCCGGTCGTAACCGATGACGATGTCCCAGCCGTGGTGGTGGACCTGGGTGTGGCAGCGTTGGCAGAGCAGGCAGCCGTTGTCGAGGTCGGTGGGTCCGCCGTCGGCCCACGGCTTGATGTGGTGGACCTGGGTATGTGATGGCGGTGCACCACATTTGATGCAGCAGGCGTCGCGGATGATGATTGCTTTGCGGAGGTGTGCCGGATACAACCGGTGGGTGTGGCCCATCTGCAGCGGTACGCCTTCGCTGTCGAGGATGATCTCGGTCAGGGATCCGTCGCAGGAGACCTGTTTCGCGGTGGCATGGCTGACCGTCCCGGTCCACGGCAGCGTTGCGAGTTCTCCGGTGGCGGGGATGGTCAGCATCAGTTGCGTGCGTGGACTTCCGACGGTATCGATGGTCGCGCCGATCGCGGCTTGGTCGAGGATCAACTCGAACGCGTCGGCGCGGCGCTGCTCGGCGGTGCGTCGGTCGGCGGCGCCGTCGGGTTCGGGTTTTGGGCAGGACCGTTCGTCGATCATCGTCAGGAACTTCTCGCCCACGACCTGGGTGAGGTCGGCACGCACCTCGACCCGGCCGTCGTCGGTGGTGTGGGCGGTGACCGCGTTCATCGATGGGTCGTCGGCCGCGGGAAGGCCGGTGTCGGAGTCGTCGGCGAGGTCGTTGGCGATCGCGCGGGCGTGTTCTAGGACCTGTGTCGGGGTCGCGCCGGACAACGCTTGTGCGATGAGGTCGCTTTCGTATTGGGATCGGTCACCGTCGGAAAGCGCCTCACCACAACGCTTGTCGATCTGGTGCATGCCTCGGACGATGGCGTCGACGACCTCGCTGGACAGCCGCCCGTCGGCGGCATGCCGCGCTGTGGCCGGCAGAGTGGGCAGGGCGTCGACACTGCGCATGGTGCGAAGAGCGGCCGCCGGGGCGTGGCCTGACTCGATCAGCAGCTTCTTGGTGGTGCTGCCGGCTTTCTGTGCGACGCCGATGACGTCGAGTTGCGCTGCGTGCGTGACGATCTGATGATCGGCAAGGTTGCGGATCAGGCGCCACGTGTCGAGGGCGTCGAGTGTTTCTCTGCCTGTTGGGTCGTCGGCGGGCGGGCTGGTGTCGATGAGTTGATCGAGGAGCGTGGTGAGCTCTGGCATGACTCCAAGGTACCGGAACATGCG